>JACDHV010000218.1 GCA_013820855.1 Gemmatimonadales bacterium
CCCCGGACGCGCCTTCGCGCCGAGCTGCTCACGCCGGACGACACCCGCTCGGTCGCCGCGCGACTCGGCAGCGGCGGCGGACCGTTCGTCGCGGCGCTCGACGAGCTCGAGCAGACGGTGCACGGTGGGTCCGCGCCCCGGGGCCACGATCCGTCGGCCACGTGGCGCGCGGCGCTCACCGCCGCGGCCCGCCGACTGGAAGCCGCCTGGCTCGCGCTGGAGGAAGCCGCGGCGGCGGAGCAGCGCCGCTGGCAGGTGGAGGTCGATCGGGTGCACGCCTGGCGCCTTCCGCGGTGGCCGCTCTGGCTGCTCACCGCACTCGTGCTCGCCGGCGCGACTTACCTGGGGCTGGTGCTGGGCGGCTACGTGCCAGTGCCCCCGGCACTGGCCGGCTTCGCCGAGCTCTGGTGGAGCACGCTGTGAGCGTGGTCGGTGTCGGGATCGACCTGGTGGACCTCGCGCGGATCGCCCGGATGCTCGAGGACAAGGGCGAGCACGCGATGGGGCGGCTCTTCACCACGGAGGAGCGGGCGTATCTGGCCACCCGCCCCGACCCGACCGGCAACGCCGCCGCCCGGATCGCCGCCAAGGAGGCCGTCTACAAGGCGATGCAGTCGCTTCCCGGCGCGCGGGCCGTGGGCTGGCGGGACATCGAGGTCACCCGCGACGAGGAAGGCCGGCCCGCGATCTGCCTGCACGGCCTCGCGGCGCGGCTCTCGGAGCAGGCGGGGGGACTCCTGATCCAGGTGTCGCTCACGCACTCGGCGGTCTCGGCCGGGGCGGTCGCGGTGGTGAGCGCGCCGGGGGTTCGGGACTGACATTCGTGCCAGTCGTGCGGGGTGATGGTGCGCCGCCGCCCGCCGTGGGGTAGCGCCGCGGGGCCGACCCCACCCAGCCAACCGACGAGCTCAGCCGAGCAACTCCCGCACCCGCCTGGCCAGAACGTCCGGCGTGAACGGCTTCTGCACGAACGCGCTCGGCGGCCCCAGCCCCCGCAGCGTCATCTCGTCGTCTGTATAGCCCGAGAGAAACAGGATCGGCAGCCCCGGCCGCTCGATCGCGAGCCGCCGCGCGAGCTCGCTGCCGCCCATCTCCGGCATCATCACGTCCGCGATGACCAGGTTGATGGTGCCGTCGAATTCGGAGAGGCGCATCAGCGCATCCCAGCCGTGTCCCGCCTCGAGCACCCGGTATCCCTGCTCCTCGAGCGCGGCCTTCGCGAAGAGACGGACCGGCTCCTCGTCCTCCACCAGCAGGATGATTCGCTCGCTTCGCGCGGGGTTCGGCGCTCCGGGGCCGTACGCGCCGGACTCCGCTCGCGCCATCGGCAGGTACACCCGCACCGACGTTCCCCGGCCCGGGGCGCTTTCCACGTCGATGTGGCCCTCGCACTGCTTCACGATGCCATACACGGTGGCGAGGCCGAGGCCGAGCCCTCGGCCGAGCTCCTTGGTGGTGAAGAACGGCTCGAAGATCGACGGCAGCGCCGCCGGGTCTATCCCGGTGCCGGTGTCCCGCACGGTCAGCATCACGTAGCGGCCGGGCGGCAGCTCGGGGCTGGCGCGGGAATCGAAGTCGGAGATGTGCTCGTTCGCCGTGGCGATCGTGAGCCGGCCGCCGTCCGGCATGGCGTCCCGGGCGTTCACCACGAGGTTCATGATCACCTGCTCGAGCTGCCCCGCATCCGCTCGCACCATCCCGATGGACGGCGCGAGCACCGTCACCAGCGCGAGATCGTCGCCGATGAGCGGCGGCAGCAGCCGGACCAGGTTGCCGATCAGCCCGTTCAGGTCCACCGGTCCCGACTCCGCCGCGTGGCGGCGGCCGAAGGCGAGGATCTGCCGGGTGAGCCCCGCCGCGCGCTCGGACGACTGGCGGATCTCTTCCAGTCCCTCCCGTTGCGAGTCGTCCGGCCGGAGATCGCGGAGCAGGAGACTGGTGTAGCCCTGAATCGCGGTGAGCAGGTTGTCGAAGTCGTGGGCCACGCCGCCGGCGAAGCGGCCGAGCACGGCCATCTGCTGCGCCTGGGCGAGCTCGCGCTCCAGCCGCTCGCGGGCCCCGATGTCGCGGGCCGTCACCACGATCCGCTCGGCGCCCGACCAGTTGCGCGGCGGGCAGGCGATCGCCTCGACGCTCCGCCAGCTCCCGTCCACGTGCAGCAGCCGGAAGGCGATCGGCTCGCCCGGATCCGGTCTGCCGGATGCCGCGCCTAAAGCAGCCAGCACGGCCTCGGCGTCCTCGGGATGCAGGAACTCCGCCAGGGGTCGCCGGACCATCCGGTCCATTGGCCATCCAAGGAAGCGGGGCAGGGAGGGGCCGGCGAACCCGATGCGCCACTCGGCATCGAGGGTGAAGATCAGGTCGGAGGAATGCTCCAGCAGCAGCCCGAACCACTCCTGGCGCTCGTGATAGGTGGCTCCCAGCGTCTTGAGCCGCTCGGCCATCTGCGCGATCGCGTCGGCCAGCACGCCGAGGTCGTCGTGCCCGCGGACCCCCGCCCGGGCCTCCAGATCGCCGGCGGCCATGCGGCGGGTGGCCGCGATGAGACGCTCTCCCCGCCGGGCGCGGTCGCGCTCCAGCCAGAACCAGGCGGCGAGACAGACGCCCAGGAATCCGAGGACCCAGTAGGTGTAAGTGGCTTCGTTCACGGCGACTCTTTCAATTCCGACCACCGCACTCTAGTTTAAGCCAGCCTTACAAACTGGATGAAAATGACTCTCATCGGCGCGGCGCTGCCGATACTGCTTTCCGTTCTGAGCCCCGCGGGCGCCCTGCAAGGCGGTTCTCCTCCGGACTCAGCGGCCCTGGTCCGCCGGATCGCGGCCACCGCCACTCTCGCCGCCCAGGAGTACCGCATCGGTGTCGAGCACGGCCGCATCGCCGCGCCGGCGGAGGTGGAGGAGGCGCGGCTCTTTCTCCAGGAGTCACGGCGCTCCGCGGAGGCGTTGCCGCCGGACGCGGAGACGGACCCGGTGGGAACGCTGGACTCGCTCCTTGCGCTGGTCCAGCGGATCGGCTCGCCCGATACGCTCGAGGCCGGCGTTCGCGCGCTCGCGACGGACCTGGCGGAGCGGTACGGCGTCTCCCTGGACGAGCTGCCGGTCCGCACGCCGGACCTGGCGCACGGCGAGGAGATCTATCGCGCCAACTGCGCGGGTTGCCACGGCGATCTGGGGCGGGGCGACGGACCCCTGGCGCGCGGCCTCGATCCGGCGCCGTCCGATCTCGCCGACTGGGCCGGCCTTCGGGATCAGTCGCCGCTCGACTTCTACCGCAGGGTGAGCATCGGCGTGGTGGGCACCGCGATGCCCGCCTTCGAGGACCGCCTTCCTCCCGGCGACCGCTGGGCGGTGGCGCTGTACGCCTCCACGCTCAGGCTCCCGCCGGTGTCGGGCGAAGCGCCCGGCGAGCTTCAGCGCTTCCCCCTGACCGGCAGGATGTCCGACGCGGAGCTGCTCGACACGCTGGGCGCCGCTCCGGACGGGTCCGGCGGCGGGTTGGCGTCGCTGGCGGCGGTGCGCTCCCACCAGCCGGAGGCCTCCGCCGTGGAGGCCGTGCTGGCGCAGGTACGGGCCGAGCTGGACTCGGCGTACGCCATGGCGCGGACCGGGGATCCCGGAGCGAGCGCATCGGCCATCAACGCCTACATGACCTTCGAGCAGGTCGAGCGCGAGCTCCGCGGCAGGGACGCGGCCCTCGCGGCGGAGCTGGAATCCGCCTTCGCCGACCTGCGCGCGGCGGTCACCGGGGGCGCCGGCCCGGCCCTCGACGCGGCCCGAGCCCGGCTGGGCGAAGGGCTCGACCGCGCCGCACGCGCGCTGGGCGAAGGGCTCTCGCCGCTCAATCTGTTCGTTCAATCTTTCGTGATCATGCTGCGCGAGGGGCTCGAGGCGATCCTGATCGTCGGCGCGCTGCTGACCTTCCTCGCCAAGATGGGCGCAGCCGACCGCCGGCGCCATGTCAACGCCGGAGTTCTCGCCGCGATCGTGGCGAGCCTCGCCACCGCCCTGGCGCTGGAGACGGTGTTTCGCCTCTCGCCGGCGCACCAGGAGGCGCTCGAGGGTCTGACGATGGTTGTCGCCACCGTGGTCCTCTTCTACGTGAGCTACTGGCTGCTGAGCAAGATGGAAGTGGTGAAATGGAGCCACTTCGTCAAGAGCAGAGTGCACGAGGCCGTCACCAGCGGCTCCGCCTTCGCGCTCGCCTCGGCCGCCTTTCTCGCCGTGTACCGCGAGGGCTTCGAGACGGTGCTCTTCTACAAGGCGCTGATCATCTCCGCCGGACCAGCCGCCGGGCTGACGCCGGTCCTGGGCGGAATGCTGGCGGGAGCGATTCTCCTGGCGGGGGTCTACGTCGCGGTGAACCGGTTCGGCATCCGGCTGCCCCTCAGGCCCTTCTTCGCCGTGACCAGCGCCTTTCTGTATTACATGGCCTTCGTGTTCGCCGGTGCCGGCATCGCGGAGCTCCAGGAGGGTGGGCTGGTTCCCATGACGCCGGTCTCGTGGGCGCCGAGGATACCGGCCATGGGCATCTATCCCACGGTCGAGACGCTCGCCGCGCAGGCGGTGCTGCTCGTCCTCGCCCTGGTCGCGCTGGTCTGGACCTTCGTCGTCGAGCCCCGCCGCACCCTCGCGGCGGAACGGCGCCGCTCGAGTGAGGCGGTCGCATGACGCCCACGCCCGATCTCTGCGACCGCTTCGGCGACCGCGTGGCGGTGGCCGAGCCGCTGTTCCGCGACTTCGGCGGCGGCGCTTCCTTCGCGGGCGAGATCGAGACGGTTCGGGTACTGGAGGACAACGCACTGGTGCGGAAGATCCTGGAGGACGAAGGCAGGGGCCGGGTGCTGGTGGTGGACGGCGGCGGATCGCGCCGGTGCGCCCTGGTGGGTGGGCGGCTCGCGGCGCTCGCGGCCGCCAACGGCTGGACCGGCCTCGTCGTGAACGGGTGCGTCCGCGACGTCGGGGAGATCGGCGCGGCAGCGGTCGGCGTCAAGGCACTCGCCGCTTCACCGAGGCCGCCTTCCAAGACGGGAGCCGGAGAGCAGGGCGTACCAGTCAGCTTCGCCGGCGTCACGTTCACACCCGGGCACCTGGTCTGGGGCGACGAGGACGGCCTGGTTGTCGGGGAGCCGGGTCTGTGGGCGGATTGAGCGAAGCCGGGGCGCACGACACAAACGGCCCGCCGATGAATCGGCGGGCCGTTTGCTCGAGCAGTGGTAGATCGCCCCCTGAGTATACGAAGGCGAGCGGAAGTGCTCGCTTCACCCTTCTTCGACCTACCACTTGAGAAGCCTTTCAGCTTCACGGCACCCTCTAGGCAAGCACGATGCCAACCCGGGTGCAAGCGGTAAGTTGCTGCTACGGCGTGGATTACGTGTACACCGTGCGGTCCTGCCAACCGGCCCCAACCGCTCAACTTTCTTACACTTCCGGCAACGGCAGCCCAAGGTCCACTGGGGCAAGGACTTGGGTGA
>JACDHV010000047.1 GCA_013820855.1 Gemmatimonadales bacterium
GGTCGAGGGTGACTACGCCCTCAAGAGCGAGAAGCTCCACATCATTCACAAGCTGCTCCAGGCCCACGTCCTCTACGAGAAGGAAGTGGATTACCTGGTGCAGGACGGCCAGGTGATGATCGTGGACGAGTTCACCGGCCGGGTCATGACCGGGCGCCGCTGGGCGGACGGCCTGCACCAGGCGGTGGAGGCGAAGGAGATGGTACAGGTCAAGGGCGAGACCCAGACCTTCGCCACCATCACCATCCAGAACTACTTCCGCATGTACGACAAGCTCGCGGGCATGACCGGTACCGCCGAGACCGAGGAGACCGAGTTCTATCAGATCTACGGGCTCGACGTCAACGTCATCCCCACGCACCGGCCGGTGCGGCGGAGCGATCAGGTTGACCGGATCTACAAGACCCGCCGCGAGAAGTACAACGCGGTGCTCGACGAGATCGAGCGGCTCCACAATCTGGGGTGGCCCATCCTCATCGGCACGGTGACGGTGGAGGTGTCGGAGACGCTGTCGCGCCAGCTCAAGCGACGGGGGCTCAAGCACGAGGTGCTGAACGCGAAGTACCACCAGCGCGAGGCGGAGATCGTCGCGGGGGCGGGCCAGAAGGGGTCCATCACGATCGCGACCAACATGGCCGGCCGCGGCACCGACATCAAGCTGGGCAAGGACCTCGATCTCACCCAGCCGGAGGCGGGGCTCCAGATCATCGGCACCGAGCGCCACGAGTCGCGCCGGATCGACCGCCAGCTCCGCGGCCGGTCGGGACGCCAGGGCGATCCGGGGCAGTCGATCTTCTTCCTGTCGCTGGAAGACGACCTGATGCGGCTCTTCGGCTCCGACCGCATCGCGCGCTGGATGGACAAGAGCGGGGCGGAGGAGGGGGAGGTCATCACCGGCGGCCTGGTCACCCGGGCCATCGAACAGGCGCAGAAGCGGGTCGAGCTCCAGAACTTCCAGCAGCGGAAGCGGCTGCTGGAGTACGACGACGTGATGAACCAGCAGCGCGAGGTGATCTACTCGCTGCGGCTGTTCGCGCTGGAGCGGGGGGAAGAGCTGAAGGCCGAGGCGCGCCGGATGATCGAGGCGGCGCTGGAACGGGTGACCACGCAGTTCCTGGCGAGCGCGGAGCGGCCCGAGGAGTACGACCGGGGCGGGCTCCGCGAGGCGCTCATGCTCCAGTATCTGGTCGGCCCCGAGCAGGTCACCGATTCGGCGGCCGCGCCGTCCCTTGAGCGGATCGTCGAGGTCGTGAAGGCCGAGGGCGAGGATGCCTTCCGGCGGAAGATCGAGTACCTGTCGGACTTCGGGAAGACGATCGGAATCCCGGACGTCGACAGCCAGGTCCTCTCCCAGGTGATGCTGGCGGTGCTCGACGAACGGTGGAAGGATCACCTGTACGATCTCGATCAGCTCCGCAACGCCATCCAGTATCGCGCGTGGGGCCAGAAGGACCCGCTGGTGGAGTACAAGCGCGAGGCCTTCGAGATGTTCGAAGACCTGATGCGCGACATCCAGTCCACCTTCACCGAGCGGTTCCTCAAGATTCAGGTGAGCGCGGAAGCACCTCGCCAGGAGGCGACGCGGCCGCCGGCCCGCCGGCCGGCGCCGCCGAGCCAGGAGCCGGTGCCCGCCCCGACGGGCGCGGACGACCTGTTCCTGGGCGCGGCGCCCCGGGTGCCGGCCCCGCCGCCGGTGGCCCCGTCATCCCGCGGCCCCGCGCCGGCGCTCAGCAGCTCACTCGGGCCAGTGGGACGGCAGGCGGCCGCGACGGTGCCCGAGGTGGGGCGGAACGATCCCTGTCCGTGCGGGTCGGGGAAGAAATACAAGAAGTGCCATGGGGCGGTGCGCTGAGAACGATTCAAGTTCGAAACAATGGAGGTCATGAAGCACCCTGGCATCGATCGGAGGTGTCTATGGCTCACATTACGCAAGGCGGAGCACCGCTGACGGTGGTTGCCGCGCTCGCCTGCGCATGTTCCGGCTCACAGGGATCGCGCGCTGCCGGAGAGACGGCCGACTCGGCTGCCATGGGGTCTTCTGCCGGCAGTCCCAGCGAGCTGCATGTCTCGAACGTCATGATCGGAAGGCAGATCGGCCCCCGTAACAGGATCACCGAGCCGACCTTCGAATTCGCTCCCCAAGACACCGTGTACCTGTCGGTGGCGACCCAGGGCAGCGGCGAGGGCGCCACCCTGACCGCCGCGTGGCGGTCCCAGAGTGGCGAGATTCTACAGAAGTCCTCCGAGCCCGTTCCCCCGGCAGGCGAAAACACCGAGTTCCAGCTGTCACAGCCCAAGGGATTCAAGCCGGGGACCTACAAGGTGATCGTCTTTCTCGACAACGACTCGGTGGAAACCAGAGTCTTCGCGGTGAAGAAGTAGCGCTTCCAAAAAAGGCAGTGCAGGACGCCACGACCCTCCGATCGCGAGACCGGAGGGTCGTGCTTTTCGGGGAAGCGTTCGCTGCCTCCCGTGTGATCCTTCTACTTCCCTCCCGCTTCCCGCCGCGCAGGCGTACCGTCGCGCTCGCCTGGGCGAAGGACGGTTCCTCCGTAATCGGATCGAACGCCGAGGCGTTCGCCGTGAC
This sequence comes from Gemmatimonadales bacterium, assembly GCA_013820855.1. Lineage (GTDB taxonomy): Bacteria > Gemmatimonadota > Gemmatimonadetes > Gemmatimonadales > GWC2-71-9 > CAVVWJ01. Next base: position 2,588 of record JACDHV010000047.1, read on the forward strand.
CTGTACGCGTTCTGCGCCGCCACCTCCGGCTCCCAGGGGGTCACCCCGTCGCACTCGACGAAGCGTCTCCTGCGGGGTGGTCGGACTCGGGAGTGTGTCGGGGCGCCGTTCCACGCACGCCCCGCGAGGTCAGCACCGCCCGCCGCTCCCAGGAATCTCCAGTTGCCGAGCCTCGGCGTCGCTCGTGAGGCACTGGGGAGAACCGGGCTTCTTGGCCACCTGGTTCAGGACGACCACCGTGGCCGAGCCGTGCGCGGACTTCCAGCTGGCGACGATCTGGACCCGGCCCGCCTTGCGGGCCTGCGCGAGTCCGTCGCCGCTCACGGTCGCCACGTTGGTGTCGGAGCTGGACCATGCCACCTCCGACGGATGCATGTCGCCGGCGCCACTGCCGGAGGGAATCGCCGCCAGCCTGACGAAGCGCTCGCCCCCGATGGTCGCGAAGCTCGGCGCAACGGTCAGCACGGAGATACCGGGCGCCTCGGTCGGCGGCGCGGTCGGTTCGGTGGTCGAGTTGCACGCGACCGACAGTATGGCCGCGGAAACGAGAACGAGCGGGAGCACGGCGCGCATGGCAACCTCCGGTGGAGTGGGGCGGCTCGTCGCGGCTTGCCCGCTCCGAATCGCGGGGCCACTATAGACGGCGGGGCTCACGCCCTCCTCACTCGCTCCTCAGCGGCTGCTCATGTTCCGGCTTGGGACATTCGGTGGATTGGCTCTGACGGACGCCGATGCCAACGCGGTGATCCCTCAGCGCCGCCGCCTCGCCCTCCTCGCCCTCCTCGCGGTCGCCGGCGAGCGCGGGCTCACCCGTGACAAGGTTCTGGCCTATCTCTGGTCGGAAAGCTCCTCCGAGAATGCTCGCCACGCCCTCGAGCAGCTCCTCTATTCGATGCGGCGACAGGTGCCGGAGGAGTTGTTCCAGGGCACCGATCCGCTCCGGCTGAATACCCGAGTCGTCCATGCCGACGTGGTGGAGTTCGAGCGGGCGATCGCCGCCGGCGATGCCGCGCGAGCGCTCGCGGCCTACGGAGGTGCCTTCCTCGACGGCTTCTACCTCGCCGATGCGCCGGAATTCGAGCGCTGGGCCGAGCAGGAGCGGGCACGGCTCTCCGCCGACCACGTGCAGGCACTCCGGAGGCTGGCCAGCGAGGCACACGCACTCGGCCGCCATACGACGGAGATCGACATCTGGCGGCAGCTCGCTTCCGCCGACCCCCTCGCCGAGCGGGCTGCCATCGGCCTGGTCCGCGCCCTGGCGGAGGCGGGTGATTGGGCGGGTGCGCTGCGGCATGCGCGCGAGTACGAAGCACGGCTGCGGGAGGAGGTGCCCGGCGCGCCGTCGACCGGCTTGGTCGCGCTGGTCAAGCGCATGAGCGGTGAGCGGGCGGCGGTGCACGCGAAGGAGGAGGCGACCGTCGAGGCCGGCGAGCGGTATGTGATCGAGCGCGAGCTGGGCCGCGGGGCGGTGGCCACGGTGTACCTGGCACGCGACCGGAAGCACGATCGCCCCGTGGCGCTCAAGATGCTGAGACCGGAGGTCGCCTCGGGCTCGGACGCCCAGCGATTCGTGCGCGAGATCGGATTCCTCGCCCGGCTGCACCATCCGCACATCCTGCCGCTGTACGACTCCGGCACGATGGCGCTCCAGGAGGGGCGCCTCGGACTCTTCTATGTGATGCCGTTCGTCGGCGGAGAGTCCCTCCGCCAGCGTCTCGATCGGGAGGTACGACTCCCGATCGCGGACGCGATCCACGTCGCGCGCGAGGTAGCCGACGCGCTGTCGTACGCGCACCGGGAGGGCATCGTGCATCGCGACATCCGGCCGGAGAACATCCTGCTCGAATCGGGCCACGCCCTCGTCGCGGACTTCGGGATCGCCCGCGCCCTCGAGACAGCCGGAGGCGAGAAACTGTCCGTGTCGGGGGTGGTGCTCGGTGTCCCGGCATACGTCAGCCCCGAGCAGGCGGGTGGAGCCGGAGAGATCGACGGCCGCAGCGACATCTACAGCCTCGGCTGCGTGCTCTACGAGATGCTGACCGGCACGCCGCCGTTCACGGGCGCCACCAGAGGCGCGGTGCTGGCACGGGTCATGACGGATGCCGTGCCCCCGATCCGAACGGTGTGCCCCGCGGTGCCGCCTGGGGTCGAGCGCGCCATCCTGAAAGCGCTGGCGAAGCAACCCAAGCAGCGGTTCGCCGATGCGGCAGGGTTCGTGGCGGCGCTTGGGCAGGCGGGGCAAACCACCTGACTGCGCCCGACCGCGGGGTTCCTTGCACAGTGCCCGCGGGTTTTCGCTCCCCACGCGGCCTCGGGGCCGGCATACTTTGGCCGGATGTCCGCCCCGCTCACCGCGCTGCCGCAGGCGGAGCGTCCGCGCGAGCGGTTGTGGTCGCTCGGCCCGGCCGCACTCACGACTGTCGAGCTCGTCGCCATTCTCCTGGGCACCGGTGGCGGTGGACGGACGTCGCTCGACATCGCCGGAAGGTTGCTGGAGGTCGGCGGAGGATCCCTCCGGCGACTCGCCCAGCGGCCCTGCGCGGAGCTGTTGCAGGCCGACGGGGTGGGGCCGGGCAAGGCGGGACGGCTGCTCGCCGCATTCGAGCTCGGCGCGCGCCTGTCCAAGGAGGGACGCCCTCCGGTTCAGCGTATCCGCGAGCCCGAAGACGTCGCGCGGTTGTTTCAGGCCCGGCTGCGCGACCTGCAAGTGGAGGAGTTCCATCTCCTGGCCCTGGACAGCCAGAGCCAGGTACTGCGAGAGGTGCTGGTCACGCGCGGGCTGCTCAACAGCTCCCTGGTCCATCCTCGCGAGGTGTTTCGAGCCGCGATCGCGGAGGCAGCCGCTGGCATCATCGTCGTCCACAATCATCCGAGCGGCGACCCGACCCCCTCGATGGAAGATCGAACCGTTACCCGCCAGTTGGCGGAGGCCGGGCGCCTGCTCGATCTCCCGCTCTACGATCACGTGATCATCGCCGGCGACCGTTTCGCCAGCCTGGCCACCCTGGGCCTGCTGTGACCGATCCACCTCCCTTCCCACCAGGTGTAACTTCAGAGCAGGTGGCCGGATAGGTCCCTGGCGCCCCCTGTCTCGCGGCCCCCAACCCGGGAGCGCCGGACGACGCTCGCGTTGACGGCCGCAGCACTTCTCGCCATCGTAAGTCGGGGCCCGCGCTGCCTCTCGCAGGCAGGCCCCCTGTCGTCGGCACGGACGGAGACGACCAGCGACGGAACCCCTCGTGGCTCCGCCGCCCGGGCATCTCCGTTCGCGGCCGAGGTAACTCTCGTGCAGATGGGAACCGAGTGACCGCGATTCTCCCCGAACTGGCCCCCGACCTTTCGGCCGTGCTCGACAAGCACGCCGATCGGCTGGACCTCGATCTCATCGATCGGGCCCTCCGCTTCAGCGCGTCCGCGCACCGCGGCCAGAAGCGGATGTCAGGCGAGGATTTCGTCTCCCACAGCATCGCCGTCGCCCTGATCCTGGCCGAGCAGCTGCTGGACAGCGCCACCATCTCGGCGGCGCTGCTGCACGACGTGGTCGAGGACTCCGACGTCCGCACCGAGGACATCGCGCGCGAGTTCGGCGCCGAGATCGCGGGCATCGTGGACGGGCTCACCAAGATCTCCAGCCTGACCTTCCGCTCCTCCGCCGAGGAGCAGGTGGAGAACTACCGGAAGCTGCTGCTGTCGATCGCCAAGGACGCCCGGGTCATCATCATCAAGCTCGGCGACCGGCTGCACAACATGCGCACGCTCGAGCATCTGCCGCCCGAGCGGCGCCACCGCATCGCGATGGAAACCCGGGAGATCTACGCCCCGCTCGCACACCGCTTCGGCATGGCCGGCATCAAGGCGGAGCTGGAGGATCTCGCGTTCAAGTTCCTGGAGCCCGACGACTACCGCGACCTGGTGAGCCAGGTGGCGTCGAAGCGGGCGGCCCGGGAGCAGACCATCCTCAAGCTGCGCACGCCGCTGGAGCACGAGCTCAAACGCGCCGGCATCGAATGGTTCGAGGTTACCGGCCGGCCGAAGCATCTCTGGTCCATCTTCCAGAAGATGCGCAAGCGGAACAAGAGCTTCGACGAGATCTACGACCTGATGGCGATCCGGGTGACGGTGCGCAGCGTGCCCGAATGCTATCACGTGCTGGGCGTGATCCACCACAACTGGACCCCGATCCAGGAGCGGATCAAGGATTACATCGCGAGTCCCAAGTCCAACGCGTACCAATCGCTCCACACCACGATCTTCGGGCCCGGCGGTCAGCTCTTCGAGGTGCAGATCCGGACCCAGGAGATGCACCGCACCGCGGAGTTCGGCATCGCCGCGCACTGGCTCTACAAGCGCGACGGCAAGCCCGACGAGCTCGACCAGCATCTCGGCTGGTTCCGGCAGCTCCTGGAGCTGCAGCAGGACACGCACAGCCCCGAGGAATTCCTCGAGTTCCTGAAGGTGGATCTGTACCAGGACGAGATCTTCATCTTCACGCCCCAGGGCGACGTGAAACGGCTGCCCAAAGGCTCGACCCCCATCGACTTCGCGTTCCACGTGCACACCGAGGTCGGACTCCGCTGCCAGGGCGCGAAGATCAACGGGCGCATCGCCCCGCTGCACCGGGAGCTCAAGAGCGGCGACACGGTCGAGATCCTCACCAGTGCCTCGGCCAAGCCCAGCCGCGACTGGCTGAGCCACGTTCGCACGGCGCGCGCGCGCCATAAGATCAAGCAGTGGATCAATCACGAGGAGGAGAAGGTCAGCATCACCCTCGGGAAAGAGATTCTCGCGCGCGAGGTGCGCCGCCGCCGGCTCGACGCCCCGGACGACACCCGCCTGGCGCGCGCGGCGCAGGCGCTGTCGCTGGCGGACGGGCAGGGCCTCGAGATCGCGGTGGGCCGGGGGGACGTCGCCATCGGGCAGGTGATCCGGGCCCTCTACCCCGACCTGCCGAACGACGAGCTGCAGGAGCCCAAGCCGACGGTCTTCGGCCGCGTCATCGACCGCATCCGGCTCGGCCGCGGCATCAAGATCCAGGGCGTGGACGGCTTGATGGTCCGGTATGCGCAGTGCTGTCAGCCGGTGCCGGGCGACTCGGTCGTCGGGTACGTCACCCAGGGGCGCGGCATCTCCATCCACCGCTCCGACTGCCCCAACCTTCTCACGCTGTCCGCCGAGGAACGGCGGGTCGAGATCGACTGGCAGGAGAGCCAGGGCGAATCGTTCTCGGTGCGTCTGGCGGTCACCGGTGAGGACCGCCGCGGCCTCTACGCCGACATGATGGAGGCGATCAGCCAGACGGGGACCAACATCCGTGCGGCCGACATCCGTACGCGCGACGGCACGGTGTTCGGCACGGTCTTCGTGGAGGTGGACAATCTGCCGCACCTGGCAAAGGTGCTGAAGGCGGTCCGACGAGTGAAGGGAGTTTCCGAGATCGAGCGGAGGGAGGCGCCACCGACCTGATCCCTCGCAAGCCGCAGTGGCACACAAACTGCCTGATCTGACGTCGTTCCGCTCTAACTTTCATCTATCCCAATACTTTGTGTCTCCTCCATGGCACGGCCGTGCTGCGTTTTGCGAGAGCACGCCGGTGCAACGGGAGACATGTCCCGTCAGCCGAAGCAGGCTGAAGGAGCGGCGTCATGAGCTCGTCGATGGTGGAGATCGGACGGGGCCCGCTCGGACGCGGACTGTTCGCCACGCACTCACTGCAGCCGGGACAGCCGATCCTCGTCTTCACGGGCCCGGTGCTGGACCACAAGAAAATCGCCGCGCTGGGCGGCGACACGGGCTACCCGCTGCAGATCGGCCCCGAGGAATACCTCGACACGCTCCCTCCCGCGCGGTACGCCAATCACTCGTGCGACCCCAACGCCGGGATCGTGAACGATCGCGTGCTGATCGCCATGAGGGCCATCGCGGCCGGTGAGGAGGTCCGGTTCGACTATTCGACCGCGATGAGCCGGGATCACTGGACGACCGAATGCCGCTGCGGCGAGCCGTGCTGCCGCCGGGTCATTCTCGGCTTTCATCACCTGCCGCCGATCACGCAGAATCGCTACCTGCAGCTCGGCATCGTTCAGCGGTTCCTGGTGGACCAGCTCGGGCGCCGCTCGCCTTCCCGCCGGGCCACGCGTCGCATCCGGGCCGCCAGACAGATCAGCCTTTGAAGGTGTCGCAGGCATCGGGCCGGCCGCTTTCCAGCCCGCGCCGGAACCACTGCTGGCGCTGCTGCGACGAGCCGTGAGTGAAGGATTCGGGCACCACACGCCCGCCCCCCATTCGCTGTAGCCTGTCGTCGCCTACCGCGGCCGCAGCCCCGAGCCCCTCCTCCACGTCGCCCTCCTCGAGCAACTGCCGCTGCGAGGTGCTGTGGGCCCAGACGCCGGCGTAGCAGTCGGCCTGCAGCTCCAGCCGCACCGACAACTCGTTGGCCAGATCGGCCCGCGCGGTTCTGGCGCGCCGCACTTCGGCCTCGGTCCCCAGCACGTTCTGCACGTGGTGCCCGATCTCGTGGGCCAGGACGTAGGCCTGCGCGAAGTCGCCCGGCGCGCCGAACCGCCGCCGCAGCTCCTCGTAGAATCCGAGGTCGATGTAGACCTTCTCGTCCGCGGGACAGTAGAACGGTCCGGTGGCTGCCTCGGCAAAGCCGCAGGCCGACTGCACCGCGTCACGGAAGAGCACCAGCCTGGCCGGCCGGTAGGACGACCCGAGCTGCTGTTGCCACGTGTTCTGCGCGTCGTCGAGCACGAAGGAGACGAACGACACCAGCCGCTCCTCTTCCGCGGTGGTCTCGGCCGGCGGTCCTGCCGCTGTTTCCGAGGCGGATTCCCCGCCGCCCGCACCGACCAGCGAAAAGAAATCCCGCTTGAAGACGAGGCTCAGGACCAGGAGTATGACGAGCGTGCCGGCTCCCATGCCTCCGGCACCGCGGATGAAGCGGCCACCGCCGCCTCGGCGATCCTCGACGTTGGCACTGCGATGCCCCGGGCTCCAGCGCATGTCGCTCTCCTGCGAGAGAAGGATCCACTAAGGTAGCGGCCGAAAATCGGGGCCGCGAGGAGCACGCCGGGGTGTGGCCGGTGACTCTGATCACGGTGGCCTGGGCCCCGAGGAGGTACACTGCGCGTTTACGGACATACTCTCCGGAGGCCGAAATGCCCAATCCGAAGGAGCCACTTCCCGACTTCTCCAGCGTCCAGAGCGGCGGCTCGTCGACCGCTCCCCCCAATCAGGCGCCGGAGCAGACGTACACGGTCAAGAAGGGCGACAGTCTGTCGAAGATCGCCAAGCGGGTCTACGGTGATGCGCAGCAGTGGCGCAAGATCCACGAGGCGAACCGCGACATCATCGACAACCCCGATCTCATTCATCCCGGCCAGGTGCTGAAGTTGCCCGGGGCCTGAGCACACTCATGTGGAGGACGCCAAGATGACGCACGTTGCACGGGCCCTCACCGCGATGGCGCTGCTCGCCGCGGTCGGATGCAAGGGAAGGGATACCGCGCGTTCCGACGCGGGCACCGAGACCGGCGCGACCGCGACGGTACCGGCAGCCGACCGCGCGCCCTCGAAGGAGCTCACGGTGTCGGGCGTGATGATCGGACGGGCGCTCGGCGAGAGCAAGCTCATCACCGAGCCGACCTTCCAGTTCGCTCCCGCGGACACCATCTACGTGTCGATCGGCACCCAGGGACAGCCGGAGAGCGCCGAACTCACCGCCAAGTGGCGCTTCCAGACGGGGCAGGTGGTGGACTCGTCGAGCCAGACGATCCAACCCTTGGGACCCGAGAACACGGAGTTCCACATCGCCAATCCCAAGGGGTGGCCGGAGGGGACCTACAACGTCACCATCTACGCGGACGGCGACTCGGTGGACTCCAAGAACTTCACGGTGAAGAAGTAGCCGTGGCGCTTCCGGGCGTTATCTTGGCCGGATGGCACGCCACTGGATTCTGAAGACGGAGCCTTCCGAGTACGGGTTCTCGGATCTCGTGCGTGACCGGCGCACCCGCTGGGAAGGCGTCAGCAACGCCGTCGCCCTCAAGCATCTGCGCTCGATGCTCGAGGGCGACGACGCCTTCATCTACCACACCGGCAACGAGAAGTCACTGATCGGGCTCGCACGGATCGCCAGCGCGCCCTATCCCGATCCGTCGGGTAAGGATCCGAGGCTGGTGGTGGTGGACGTCGAGGCCGGCAAGCCACTGCCGCGGCAGGTCTCGCTGGCCGAGATCAAGGCCGAGCCGGCCTTCAAGGACCTGGGGCTGGTGCGCCTTTCCCGCCTCTCGGTCGTACCCGTCGAGCCCGACCAGTGGACCCGACTGCTGAAGATGGCCGGCGTGTAGTCTCAGCTCGAGAAGCCGATCCCCAGACGGTCGAGCAGCCGCAGCATGGCGCTCGGCCGTTTGCCTTGGTCCACCCGGCGCAACGCCTCGGTGACCGCTTCGACGGCCCACGATCTGAAAGGCTCGGGCGGATACGGGAACGGCTTCTTCCGCACCATGGCCAGGTCGAGCAGGTCGCTCGGACGGTTCAGTGCCAGGTGGGCCAGAATGCGGCCGGCGATGCGCGTGGTGCCGAGCCCGTGCCCGGTGTAGCCGAGTCCGTACACGACGCGTCCGTTCAGCGCACGGCCGAAGAACGGCGTGAGTCGCGTGGTGGAGCAGATCGCTCCGCCCCATGCATAGGGAAATTCGAGTCCAGCCAGCGCGGGAAAGTGGCGGCGGAAGCTCGCTCGCAGCGCGGCATAATGGGGCTCCGAGTGGTCGCAGCTCGGGTCCACGCGGTTGCCGCGATAGTAGGCGGCCTCGCTCGTGCCCCAGAGGATCCGGTCGTCGTCGGTGAGCCGGTAGTAATTGAAGAAGCTGCGGCCGTCGGTGACGCCCTGGCGTCCTCGCCACGCGATGGCCTCGCGGTGCGCCGGCGTGAGCGGGTCGCTCACGAGGATGTAGTCGTAGAGCGGGATGAACCGGTAGGCCACGGAGGGGAGGATCCGGTGGGTGTACGCGCTGGTAGCGAGCACCACCCGGGGCGCGCGGAGCCGCCCCCGCGAGGTTCGCAGCTCGACACCCGCTCCGTCGCGGTGCACGGATTCCACCCGGCTGTGCTCGTGAACCCGGACGCCGAGGCGCTCGGCCTCTCTCCGGAGCCCGTCCACGAGCTTCACCGGGTCGAGGATGCCGCCGCCACGTACCTCCACACCGCCAAGGTAGAGCGGCGAGCGCACCTGCGCGCGGATCTCCGCCGCCGTTAGATACCGATGGCCGTCCAGACCGAGGTGTCGGGCCGTGCTCACCGAGCGCCGGGCCTCCACCAGCTGCCCTTCGGTGAGCGCCGCGACCAGCCGGCCGGTGGGCTCGTAGTCGCAATCGATCTTGCGCTCGCGGAGGTAGGCGGTCATCTCCTGGATGTTGCTTTCGCCCAGGCGGGCCAGCCGGCGAGCCTCGGCCTCGCCGAAGTGCTGGATGGCGAGACCGTGGCCGTGATCCACCGTCTCGCTGAGCATCCCGGCGTTCCGGCCGCTCGCCCCGTAGGCCGCGATCTCCTGCTCGACGATCACTACCTCGGCGTCCGGGGCGAGGTCCTTGAGCGAGAGCGCGGTCCACAGGCCCGTGAGCCCGGCCCCGACGATGGCGACGTCGGCCTCGCCGAACCCCTCGAAGGGCACGGCTGGCCACGCCGCGCGCCGCGACAGCCAGAAGCACGACCGCTCTATGCCCGGCGCGGTCACGATCCCGGCCTCGCCACCCGAATAAACTCCGGCATGGGTGCTATATTACCTCACTATGCCCAGCAACGCATTCGAGGTCCAGGCCCCATTCAAGCCCGCGGGTGACCAGCCCAAGGCCATCGCCGAGCTGACGGCAGGGCTCCGGCGAGGCGACCGGTACCAGACCCTGCTCGGCGTCACCGGGTCCGGCAAGACGATGACGCTCGCGCATACGATCGCCAACTACGGCAAGCCCACGCTGGTTCTCTCGCACAACAAGACGCTGGCCGCCCAGCTCTACGGCGAGCTCCGGCAGTTCCTCCCTCGCAACGCCGTCGAGTATTTCGTTAGCTACTACGACTACTACCAGCCCGAGGCCTACGTCCCCTCCACCGACGTGTACATCGAGAAGGACGCGTCGATCAACCAGGACATCGAAAGCCTCCGGCTCCGCGCCACCACGAGCCTGATGGAGCGCGACGATGTCGTCATCGTGGCCACCGTGAGCGCCATCTACGGCCTCGGCGACCCGGTCGAGTACCGCAAGCTGATGGTCACCGTGCGCCGCGGCGAGCAGCGCGGCCGCGACGACGTGCTGGCCGAGCTGGTGCGGATCCAGTATTCGCGGAACGACGTCTCCTTCGAGCAGGGCACCTTCCGGGTACGTGGCGATTCCGTCGAGATCTTCCCGGCGTACGCGGAGCAGGCCATCCGGATCGAGTTCTGGGGCGACGAGGTCGAGCGGATCAGCAAGATCAATCCGCTCACCGGCGAGACGATCGCGCAGATCGAGCAGTGCGCCGTCTACCCCGCCAAGCACTTCGTCACCGAGCGGGCCAAGATCGAGCGCGCGGTCGGCCTCATCCGGGCCGAGCTGGCGGAGCGCCTGGCCGAGCTCAAGGCCGCGGGCAAGCTGCTCGAGGCCCAGCGGCTTGAGTCGCGCACCCAGTTCGACATCGAGATGCTGCTCGAGGTGGGGACCTGCGCCGGCATCGAGAACTACTCGCGCCCCCTGAGCGGCCGTCGGCCCGGCGAGCGCCCCGCCTGTCTCATCGACTACTACCCGTCCGACTTCCTGGTGGTGGTGGACGAGTCGCACGTAAGCTTGCCCCAGATCGGGGGGATGTACAACGGCGACCGCGCCCGCAAGTTGACCCTGGTGGACTACGGCTTCCGGCTGCCGTCGGCGCTCGACAACCGGCCGCTGCAGTTCGACGAGTTCATGTCGCTGGTCCCGCAGATGATCTCGCTGTCGGCCACCCCGGGCGACTACGAGCTCGGCCTCTCGGGCGGAGTGATCGTCGAGCAGATCATCCGCCCGACCGGACTGGTGGATCCCGAAGTGGACGTGCGGCCGGTGCGCGGCCAGGTGGACGATCTGCTGAACGAGATCCGGGTTCGCGAAGCCAGGGAGGAGCGGGTGCTGGTCACCACGCTGACCAAGCGGATGTCGGAGGACCTCACCGATTATCTCCAGCAGGCCGGAGTCCGCGTGCGCTACCTCCACTCCGACATCGATGCCATCGAGCGCATGGACATCCTGCGCGGCCTCCGCCTAGGCGACTTCGACGTGCTCGTGGGAATCAACCTGCTGCGGGAAGGTCTCGACCTGCCGGAAGTCTCGCTGGTGGCGATCCTGGACGCCGACCAGGAGGGCTTCCTCCGCTCCGATCGGAGCCTGGTGCAGACGATCGGCCGTGCCGCCCGCAACGTGAACGGGAGGGCCATCCTGTATGCCGACCGGATCACCGGTTCCATGCAGCGCGCGCTCGAGGAGATGGACCGCCGGCGCGATATTCAGCGGCGGTTCAACGAGGAGCACGGCATCACGCCGCGCTCGATCGTGAAGTCGATGGAGGAGGTGCGGCTCTCCACCCACGTGGCCGATGCGCGCACCGAGAAGCCGGAGCCCAGGCTCGCCATGCAGGAGCGGGTGGATCTGCACGATCCGGCCAAGCGCGCGGCGATGATCCAGGCGCTCGAGCGGCAGATGCGCCAGGCGGCGGCGAACCTGGAGTTCGAGCTGGCCGCCATGCTCCGCGACCAGGTGAACGAGCTGCGGGCGGTCTCGGCGCCCAACGTTCAGCGTGGCACGCCGGCCAAGGCTCGCCGCCGGGCGTGATCCGTACGCTGACCCAGGCCGAGCTCGAGGCCGAAGGAGAGACGCTTGGCCGCTCGCTCCAGCCGGGCGCGCTGCTGGCCTTGGAGGGCGAGCTCGGCGCGGGCAAGACTACGTTCATCAAGGCGATCGCCCGCGGGCTGGGGGTCGCGGGGGCGGCCAGCAGCCCCACCTACGCCCTGGTCCACCGGTACGCCGGTCGCCGCGGACCGGTGTTCCACCTGGACTGCTTCCGGCTGCGCTCTCCTGCGGAGGCCGCCGACCTCGACTGGGAAGGGCTGCTGGCGGACGGCGACGCGATCCTGGTCGAGTGGCCCGAGCGTGCGGGCGAGTGGCTGCCGGCCCCGACCCGGCGCTTTCGCCTTCATCACCTGGCCGATCCCGACCGGCGCGGTCTGGAGGTAGTCTGATGTGGCTGGCACTGGAGACCGCGACCGATCGAGCCTCCGTCGCGGTCGGAGATGGAGGCCAGGACGCGGTGGAGGAGAGCCTGACGGGCTCGCGGCGGCACGCGGGCGCGCTGCTCCCGATGATTCAGGCGGTCCTCCTGCGGCGCGGAGTCACGCTCGACCAGGTGAGCGGCGTGGTGGTGAGCGACGGGCCGGGCAGCTTTACCGGACTTCGGGTCGGCGCGTCGATCGGCAAGGCGTTGGCGCATGCGCGGGGGCTGCCGCTCTGGACCGCCCCTTCCCTGGTCGTGCGGGCGGCGGGCGTGGTCCGCGGCGGCCCGTCGCTGGTCCTCGCCGTGTCCGACGCACTGCGGGGTGATCTGTACGCGGCCGCCGTGCGGTTCGATGGGGGCCGGGTCCGAGTGGAGCTCGGGCCCGGCGTGTGGCGCCTCGACGCGCTGGCCGCGCTCGACCTGGCGCCGGACGTGCTGGTGGGGGAGGCGCCGGCCGCCGCCGTGCAGGTGCTCGAGCGGCGGACCGGGCTCGAGATGATCGGTCCGCCCGAGGGTGCCCCCCATGCCGCTCGGCTCATCGGCCTGGTCACGTCGGAGGGTGGCGCCCGGCAGGTGCAGGATCCGCAAGACTGGGAGCCCGTATACGGCCGCCCGGCCGAAGCGCAAGCACGGTGGGAGATCGCCCATGGACGCCCGCTTCCGGATTCGGTCGGCGACACTCGCTGACGCCGCGGCGCTCGTGGCGATCGAGCGGCGCTGCTTCAGCGATCCCTGGAGCGAGCCGAGCTTTTGCGAGGCGCTCGGCTCCGAATGGACCTTCGGCCTCGCGGCGGAGGCCACTCGCGGTCTGGCGGGCTACCTGATCGGGCGGGAGGCGGCGGGCAGCGGAGAAATACTGAACCTGGCCGTGGCGCCCGAGTTCAGGCGTCGGGGAATCGGTGGGGCGCTGCTGGAGGCGGGGCTCTCCGCGTTTCGCCGACGTCGCGCCAGCGAGGTCTTTCTCGAGGTGCGCGAATCGAACCGGTCGGCCCAGGCACTCTATCTCGAGCGCGGGTTCCGGCCGGTGGGCCAGCGGGCGTCGTACTACCGCAATCCAAAGGAGGACGCCCTGGTGCTGCGTCTTCCGCTGCACCAGCATGCGTGAGACGGGCACCGGAGGCGTAACTCCGGTTGGCAAGTCGTGGTTCGATCTGCATTTTATCCGGGTCCGCCGTGAGGGCCCATCGTCAGCATCCTGGAGGTGCATGTGAGCCGGAGTCTGAACAAAGCCATTCTGATCGGGAATCTGGGCGCGGATCCCGAAGTCCGCAGCACCTCGAACGGGTCGCGGGTGGCCACACTGTCGCTGGCTACGAGCCGCCGCTGGAAGAATCAGGCCGGCGAGCAGCAGGAAAAGACCGAGTGGCACCGGGTCATTCTCTGGAACAACAAGGGCTCGGGCCTCGCCGATCTCGCCGAGAAGTACTGCAAGAAGGGAGACAAGATCTACGTCGAGGGCAGCATCGAGTACCGCTCCTGGCAGGACCGCGAGGGGCAAACCCGGTACACCACCGAAATCACTGCCCGAGAGGTCATCCTCCTGAGCGGCAAGAGCGACGGCTCGGAGTCGTTCGCGCCGGCGAACAAGGTGGCGGCCGCGGCATCGGCGCCGAAGGGCAAAGACCAGTCGTTCGAGGATTTTCCCGAAGCGCTCGACTCGGAAGACGACGACCTGCCGTTCTGATCTGGCCCGCGCTCCCGGGGCGGCGCTCGCGGCCCCGGGAGGGCGTTCCGAGTCCCTTCCCCCGCCCGGCATGGGGACTTGCCATCGGCTCTCGCGGGGCGCGGTAAAACGGTGTGGCTCCGGGGTCGTGGCGCGCCCCCCATACGCTGCCATAAGCTGCTTGCGCCCAAGCGGTTAGATGGTTGTTCCGGCCTCCGCCCTCCCCTGGCGTTGGATTTGCTCGGGTTCGCCCTGAACCGTCGCGAAGTCCGTCCCCTCCGGGAGATCCCGATGCAGCGCACGATCCGTTGGTCTTGGCTGGGCGCGATCGCGCTTGCCGCCGGTCCCACACTGGCCGCCGCGCAAGACACCTCCACCCAGAGCCACACCGTCCGCGAGGGCGATACGCTTTGGGACCTGGCCCGCCAGTACCGCGGCGACCCGTTCCTCTGGCCCGACATCTACCGGATGAACACGAGCGTCGTGGAAGATCCGCACTGGATCTATCCCGGCGAGATCCTGCAACTCGCCACCACGGAGGCCGTCGCCTCCGTACCGGCCGAGGACACCCCTGCGCCGGACACCAGTGCCGGGCCTCCGGCGGCCCCGCTGAGCGACGAGCTGGCCGAGTCTCCCGTCACCGCCGATGCACCCGCCCCGGCGAGCCTGGCGTCGCTCACCAAGCCGGGCGCCGAGGCCGAGATCTCCGAGCCGCTCTTCGGGCCGCGTCCCGGCAACACGATGCAGGAATCGATGAAGGCATACGCCGACCAGCCCTATCGCGCGGTGCGCCGCAGCGAGTTCTACTCGTCGGGTTTCCTCACCGAGAAGCAGAAGCTGCCCTTCGGCAGAGTGCTAGGGCCGGTCACGCCGCCGCAGATCCGCGCGCTGGCGCGCAACACCAACGCCATGCCCTATGCCACCGTCGCGGTGGCCGCGCCGAAGGGCGCGACGTACCAGGTGGGCGACACGCTGCTGGTGGTGCAGATCGGCCGTGAGATCCGCGATTACGGCGAGGTCGTCATTCCCAGCGGCATGGTCCAGGTCACCGATACGGCGGGCGGGCGGTACCTCGCGAGCGTCATCGCGGTGTACGGTCCCATGCGCGGCGGTCAGAGCGTGCTGCCACTCGACCGCTTCGGCGACCCCGGCACCGCCAAGGCCATGCCGGTGAGCGATGGGATTCGCGCCACTCTGCTCGGCGGCTCGGGCCGCCAGGACCTCAAGGTGCCGCAGATGGTCATGTTCCTCGACAAGGGCCGCAAGGACGGCATCGCGCCGGGCGATCTGTTCGAGGTGCGGCGGCAGCCGGAGCGGCTCGGCGATGGCACCATCCGCGTCGCCGAGGTGATGGCCACCCTGCAGGTGGTGCACGCCCGGGAGCGCTCCGCGACCGCGCGGCTGCTCAACGTGATCTCCCCCGACATCGCGCCGGGCTCGGAGGCTCGGCAGGTGGCGAAGCTGCGGTAGGCACCGGCACCCTTGGGAGCCGGTCGG
>JACDHV010000219.1 GCA_013820855.1 Gemmatimonadales bacterium
GCTGATGATCGCGGGAGTCTTTCTGGCGCTGCGGCGCTAGCACTCGACCCGATGAGCGTCACCGACGGCTTCCCTACCTTTGTGCTCGAGCAGCTCCGGCGAACGGCCCCGGATGTTCGCGCCCGCGACATGTTCGGCGGAGTCGGCCTTTACGCCGGCGATCTGTTCTTTGCGCGCATGGATGACGACACGCTGTACTTCAAGGTGGACGACTCCAATCGCGCCCGCTTTCAGGAGCGCGGCATGACGCCCTTCCGTCCGGGCGGCGAGAGCGGTGCCGTCATGGGCTATTACGAAGTGCCCGGCGACATCCTGGAGGATGCAGAGCTGCTCGCTTCCTGGATGGACACCTCAGTGGCAGTGGCACGGCGGGCGAAACGCGCGCGCTCGCGATAGAGCCCGGCCAGCCGCTCGAGCACCTCGACGGATTCTCCGAATCAGCTCCTAACAGCATATCCCGAAATCACATACATTGCGTCACCTCATCTCACTTCCGGGGATGGCCCATCATCGATACCGCTACCGTGGTCCGATGGGCGGCTCTCCTCGAGCGGCCCCACCCCAAGGGCGCCATGGCGACGGGGTATGGCTTCACCGTCATACACGTTAGAGTTACGGCATCTTCATTCAGGATCGTAAGAACGTGAAGGCGCCCGAGAAGGTACTACCCGCGCCGCCCCTTGGCGCGGAGAGCAAGCCTGTGCGCGTGCTCGTCGTCGACGATGAGCCGGCGGTGCGGCGATTCGCCATGCGCGCGCTCGGCGAAGCCGGATTCGGCGTGCACGAGGCCGCGGACGGCGCCGAGGCGCTCGACCTCGTTCGGGCCGGGACGCTGGACCTCGACATCGTCATCTCGGACATCGTGATGCCCCGGCTCACCGGCGTAGAGCTACTCCAGTCGCTCTCCATGCTCCGCCCCGCCCTTCCGGTGATACTCATGTCCGGGTATGGCACCACGCAACTCGCGCAGCGCGGCATCGCGAGCCCCTGCGGGGTGCTGAGCAAGCCCTTCTCACCCGACGTTCTAGTCGCCGAGGTGCGCCGCTGCCTCCCTAGTCTGCTGGCCTGAGCGGTCCCGGTTCCGGCCCCGCTCGAGCCGGGCCGGTGCGCGCCGTTCCCCGGCTCGAGTCCGGAGATCCCATGACTCTCGGACGCAACGCTATCGGCCGTCCCTTCCGCGCACCACTCTTCCGCCCGCTGATCCCGTGTGTCCTGGCCCTCGCCGCGATGTGCGCTGCTCCGGGGGTGAGTGCCCAACAGGCGGGAGTCCACGATCACGGGCTGGGCCGTCTGGGTCGGGTGAGCTTTCCGGTCTCCTGCACCCCCGAGGCGCACCGGCGATTCGAGCACGCGATGGCGGTGCTCCACTCGTTCTGGTGGGAGGAGGGCGAGCGCGCCTTCGGGGCCGTGCTCGAGGCGGACTCAACCTGCGCGATGGCTCATTGGGGCCGCGCGCTCAACGCGTGGGGCAATCCGTTCGCCGGCGGACCCGCCGACCCGGCTCTGGCCCAGGGCGCCGAGGTGGCCGCCCGTGCCTCGACGCGGCCGCTGCCCACTCCGCGCGAGCAGGGCTTCGTCAACGCGGTGGCGGCACTCTACCGCGACCCGGCGCGCAGCACGAACGCGGCGCGTCTCCAGGCCTATGCGGACACCATGGCCCGCCTCCACCGGGATTTGCCAGGCGACACCGAAGTCACCATCTACCACGCCCTGGCACTGGTGGCGACCGCTCCGCGCACCGACACGACGTTCGCGCAGCAGCGCCGCGCCGTCGGCCTGCTCGACCCGCTCTACGAGGATCATCCTGACCACCCGGGCCTCGCCCATTACATCATCCATTCCACCGATTCGCCGCACCTGGCCGCCCATGGACTGCGCGCCGCGCGCCGCTACATGCGGATCGCGCCGTCCGCTCCGCATGCCCAGCACATGCCGTCGCACATCTTCTTGCGGCTCGGCCTGTGGGACGAAACGGTCGCCTCGAACTGGCAATCGTTCGACGCGGGGATCGCGCACGCTCGCGCGTCGGGCAGTCCCGAGGCGACGAGCCACGAGCTGCATGCGCTGGACTACGCCGTCTACGGCTATCTCCAGCGCGGACTGGATTCCGCGGCGCGCCGGGCGGTCGCCACCGGGAAGTCGCTGAAGATCCCGTCCAACCAGAAGAGCCTCATCAGCGAATACAACCGCACCGCGATGGCGGCCCGCGTGCCGCTCGAGCGGGGCGAGTGGGCGTCGGCGGCATCGTTCCCGGCGCCGCCCGCCTCGGAGATGGGCGCCGCCGCGGCGCTGCGGCACTTCACCCGCGGCTTGGGCCGCGCGCGGAGCGGGCGGCCCCGTGAGGCCGGCCACGAGGTGGCGTCGCTCGACGCGCTCACGCGCGAGCTGGAGAGGCGGCAGGAGACCTACTGGTCGAGGGTCGCGGGCATCAAGCGCGACGTGGTGGGCTCCTGGGTCCGCTTCGCCTCGGGAGACACGGCCGGCGGTCTGGCCCTCGCCGCATCCGCGGCGGACACCGAGGACGTGACCGACAAGCATCCGGTGACGCCGGCGGAGCTGCTGCCGGCCCGCGAGCTGCAGGCCGACATGCTCCTCGCGGCGGGGCGGTACGCCGCCGCGCGAGCCGCATACGAAGCCACGCTGGCGCGCGAGCCTGGGAGGGCTCGAAGCCTCTTTGGCGCTGCGCGGGCGGCCGAACTGGCGGGCGATCGCGCCGGGGCGCGGGTCGGCTATCGCAAGTACGTCGAGGCGATGGAGCGCGGCGATGGCGCCCGTCCCGAGCTCACCGTGGCCAAGACCTTTCTGCGGAGGCGCTGAGGCATCGGAAGCCACGGTGTCGGAGCGACGCTAGGAGGCGCTTCCGCCATCCACGGGAAGGAGCTCGTCGGTGGTCGCGGCCGGAAGAGCAGGTCGAAGGCGAGGAAAAGCGTTTTCGAGAAGGGGAAAAAGAGAAACGGCACCAGCAGCATGAGGACGACCCCGCCGTACAACAAGGCGTCCCACGGCGGATCGGGCCAGGTGACCAGGAGCACGACCACGAAGACCGCCGCGAAGCAGAGCTCGGCCGCCACGATGTTGAACATGTGGGATCCGACCTGATGGCCCTGGTCGCCTCGCTCCATCGGCAACCGGCACCGGGGACAACGTCGGCGCATGCGGAGCCACGAGTCGAAGATCGGCCCGCCCCCGCAATTGGGGCATCGCAGGCGCATCGCCCGCCCGAACAGCAGGCTCACCCGTCGCAGGAAACGCCGCATGGCGGAAGTATATCAGTCGAAGCACGATCCACGGGTCGACCGGTGACCTCGCGCAGGGACCGTGTTCCCTTCGACGCCCGGCTGCCGCCACTGGACCGGGGGCGAGTCCGCGTCCGGCGCCGGGGCGAGTATGGACCAGACCAACGCCATTCGACGGTCGCTGCCCGCGCTGCTGCGCGAGCGTGACACGGCGACCCTGCTGGACCTTCCCTGCGGCGACTACGGCTGGATGCGGACGGTCGACCTGCCCGTGGCCCGGTACATCGGCGCCGACCTCGTGCCGGAGATCGTCGAGCCCCTCGCGGCCGAGTTCGGCGACGCCGGTCGCCAACTCCGGGTGCTCGATCTCACGCGCGATCCGCTGCCGCAGGCGGATCTGCTCTTCTGCCGCGATTGTCTGGTACATGTGTCGTTCGCCGACATCCGGCGCGCGCTGGAAAACGTCCTCCGAAGCGGCATACCCCATATGCTCGTCACGACGTTCCCCGGCGCCGAGCCCAACGAGGATATCGTCAGCGGCGACTGGCGGGTGCTGGACCTGGAGCGCGCGCCATTCCACCTGCCCCCGCCGATACGTATTCTGAACGAGGGTTGCACCGAGTCGGACGGAGTGTTCGCGGACAAGAGCCTGGGCCTGTGGCGTACCGACGCCCTGGCACATCTCGACGTTGCATGAGCTGCCCGGAGGAAGCATGACCGCTGCGACGATCGCGCTGCTTGCGGAGGCGATTCAGCCGAGATCCGGACGCCAGGGCTGGCATGGCGGTCCGACCCCAGTCGGAGCGCTCCGGGGCGTGGCCGCCGAGCAGGCCTGCTGGAAGCCGGCGCCGAAGCGCAAGAGCATATGGACGCTCACGCTGCATGTCGCGTATTGGAAGTACGCGGTGCGGCGGCTGCTGGAAGGCACCCAGCGGGGCGCCTTTCCCCGAGGGCCGTCGAACTGGCCGGCGGCACCGGAGCGCCCCGACGCTGCCGGGTGGGCCGCGGACATGGCGCTGCTCCGCGCGGAGCACGAGCATCTGGTGCGGGCGGCCTCGACGGTCCAGCCGGCGATGCTCTCCCGCCGTCCGCCGAGCTCCAGACGGTGGAGCTATGGCGAGCTTCTGGTCGGCATCGCCATGCACGATGCCTATCACACCGGGCAGATCCAGCTCCTGAAGCGCCTCTGGCAGGAGCGGTGACCGTGCTGTGGTGGTTGCGCCGGCGCACCCGTCGCCAGGTCGTTCCCGGGGCATCGAACCGACGAACCCGACACCGAATACTGGAGGTCGCCCCATGACCGAAGCCGATGCACAGCGGTTCGCGCTCGAATGGGCGGAATCGTGGAACAGCCACGATCTGGAGCGCATCCTGAGCCATTACTCCGAGGATGTCGAGGTCACCTCGCCCCTGATGGAGACGGTGCTCGGGCCGGGGCAAGTGTCGGTGCGCGGGAAGCAGGCGCTGCGTGCGTACTGGGGCTCGGTTTTTGACCGGTATCCGGATCTTCGGTTCGTTCTCTTCCGGGCCTACGCCGGTTTCAACAGCCTGGTGCTTCACTATCAGAGCGTGCAGGGTCTCGTGGCGGCCGAATGCATGGAGTTCGACGACCATGGCGCCATTCGTCGAGTGCTCGCGCACTACGCGCTCGGCGCGGACCCGGCGGCCGCCTGACGCGCCGGCGGGTGGCGGCCGTCCCGACGGAGGCACGCTTCGCATGAGGGTGTGGATCGACGCGGATGCCACGCCCCGCGAGGTGAAGGAGATCGTGTTCCGCGCGAGCCGGCGCCTCGGCATCGAGACGACGCTGGTCGCCAACCGGCGCCTCCAGACGCCTCCCGGAAATCCGCTCGTGACCGCCGTCTGGGTGGATGGGGGCTCGGATGTGGCCGATCGGCACATCCTGGAGCATGCACGCGCTGGCGATCTCGTGGTGACCCAGGACGTGCCGCTCGCCGCGCAGCTGGTGCCGAACGGCATCGCGGTGCTGGATCCGCGTGGCGAGGAGCACACCGCGGACACCATCGGTGAGCGTCTCTCGGTGCGCGATTTCATGGATGCGCTGCGGATGGCGGGCGCGGTGACGGAAGGACCGCCTCCATTCGACGGGCGGGCCAGGCAGGCGTTCGCCGCCGCGCTGGACCGGGTCCTGGTCAGGCTCACGCGGGGGCGATAACGAGCGCGGCCCGCTCCCAATCGGTGGGGCGGGCCGCGTCGATGATTCT
>JACDHV010000048.1 GCA_013820855.1 Gemmatimonadales bacterium
GTTCATCGGCCATCTCCTCATCGTCTACCGCGCGGTCGGTTCGGTGCAGGTTCGCCGCAACGTGGCGAACCTCGAGTTCCGGGAGGCGCTCACACCGGGGGCGCTCCTCGCCGTGGCGGTCGGGGCGGGCGTGCTGCTCGGCCTGCTGGTGGGCACCGGGGGCGCGGAGCGATGGGAGCAGGTGGCCCTCGCCTGGCAGGGGGTGAGCTACCGGGTCGCCGATCCACTGCTCCAACACGATGTCGGCCTCTACGTGGCCCAGCTCCCCGTCTGGCGGCTGGCGCACGGGTTCGTCCTGCTGCTGGTCGTGCTCGCCCTGGGCATCGTCTTCGGATTGTACGTGCTGGTCGGCGCGGTGCGCTGGCTGGAAGGCCGGCCCGCGATCAACGACCACGCGCGCGCCCACATCGGCTGGCTCCTCACCGCACTCGCGCTTGCGCTGGTGTGGGGGTATTGGCTCGAGCCGTACGAGCTGGTCGCCGGTCTGGCCGGGACGGTGGACCTTTCGGATTGGAGCGCCACCGAGCTGGTGTCCCCGCTGCTGGTGGGCGTGGGGCTCGCCACGGCCGCGCTCTCGGCCTCCTGGGCGCTCCGGCCCAGACACGCGCTCGCCGCGGCCGGGTGGATCGTCCTTTCGCTCGCCTCCATCATCGGCCACTGGATGGTGCCGCCGGCCATGGCCGGAGACGGCGAGCCGGCCGCCTCGCCCGCGGTGATCGACCGCCTCGACCGCATGGCGTATGGACTGGGCATGCTGGTGGAGACCGACCACACGCCGATGGGCGCTTCCGCACCGCCGAGGGTGCCGTCGCTCTGGAGTCTCGAGATGATGGGGCACCTGGCCGCGGCCGACTCGAACGAGGTGCTCGCCGTCGACCAGGCGATCCTGACGGTGCGGGGAAGTCCGCGCCCCGTCTGGCTGGCCGTGAGCGCGGCGCCCACCGGTCGGACGTCGGTCTCCGCCGTCGCCGACGACCGGGTGGGCAGCGCCGGCCAGCCCCTCTTCTACTCGTCGAGCGATACCCTGCCGGTGCTCGCGCGCGGCGCGTATCTCGAGCTCGGCCCCGAGGGGTTCCGTCCCGACGCGCCGCCCTACCGCATCGAGACGGCCGATCACAGGGGCGTGGAGCTGGGCGGCTGGCCGCGCCGGGTGATGCTCGCATGGGCGCTGCAGGCGGGTGGGCTGCTCCGGCAGGTCCCGCCGCGGACGCGGGTGGACTGGCGCCTGTCGCCCGCCGAGCGCGTGGAGGCACTGGCGCCGTTCGCGCGGTGGGGAGAGCCGGTGCCGCGCATCGTCAACCGTGGACTCGTGTGGGTGCTGGACGGCTATCTGGCCCCCCGCACCTTCCCGTTGAGCGCCCGGTTTCACTGGCGGGGGCGCGAGGTCGGCGCGATCGAAGCGGGTTTCCTGGCCACCGTAGACGCCTCGACGGGCGCCACCCGCATCTTCCTCCACCCCCACGCCGACGGGCTCGCGGCGGCGTGGGCGGCGGTGGCGCGAGGCCTCGTCGAGCCCGCGGCCACCATCCCCGAGGCAGTCCAGCGGGCTGTCCCTTATCCGATCGAACTGTTCAGGATCCAGGCCACCTACCTGGAGCAGAAAGGGCAGCTCGGCAGCCTGGGAGCCCCGCCGGGAACTCGCCGAATCGAGCTGCCCGCCACCGATCTGATCTGGAGCAGCGACACCAGCGGGGCCCTCCGCATGGCCGTGTACGAGCATCCCGGCGATCGGCGCCTGGGCGGCGTGCTCACCGGAACCAGGAGCGGCGGCGCGGACGAGCTGCGTCTCGTCCGCTTCGATTCCGCCACCGCTCTGCAGAGTCGCGCCACGTTGGAGAGCCGCTGGAGCCACTTCGCCTCCTACGATGCGCTCAGCGACTCGATCGGCGAGGAGGGGGGCAAGTTGGAGCGGGGACCCGTTCGGCTCGACTTGAGCGCGGGGCCGGTGGCGTACCAGTCGCACTTCACCCGCGGCCCGCGCGGCGCCGTCGCCCTCTCCTGGGTCAGCGTCGCCAGCGCGGGCGACAGGCTCGGGGCCGGGCGGACCCTGCGCGAAGGGTGGAGCAACCTGCTCGGCGCGTCGGTGCCGACCATCGCCGGCAGCGCCCAGGCGACCCGCCTCGACGAGGCACGGCGCTGGCTCGAGCGCGCGGACTCCGCGCTTCGAGGCGGAGACTGGACCGCCTTCGGACAAGCTTGGCGCAACCTCCGCGATGCCCTCGGCGTCCCCGCGGACAGCGCCCGGCGGTGAGCTTGCTCCCCCCTGGAGGCAGGACTAGCTTGCAGCGCGTTTTGCACCGGGGTGAGACGTGAGTACGGCGGTGTTGGCGTTCGGCGGCAACGCGCTCTCCCGCGCCGACGAGCCGGCGACGGTCGCCAACCAGTTTCGCCGAGCGCGCGAGAGCATGGCCTCGGTGGTCACGCTGGCGCAGGCAGGGTGGCACATCGTCATCGTGCATGGCAACGGGCCGCAGGTCGGCGACTCCCTGGTCCGCAACGAGGTCGCCCGGCGCGTGGTCGAGCCGCTGCCGCTCGGCGTCCTGGTCGCCGAGACGGTCGGCTGGATCGGCTACATGCTCCAGCAGTCGCTGCAGAACGCCCTGGCGGCGGCACGAGTGCGCCGCGACGTGGTGACGCTCGTGACCCAGACGCTGGTGGACCGCTTCGATCCGGCCCTCGGTACGCCGACGAAGCCGATCGGCCAGCCATTGACCGAGGACGAGGCGGCGCGCCTGCGCGTATCGGGGCGAGCGGTGGGGCGGGATGGCTCCGGCGCGTGGCGGCGGATGACGACGAGTCCGCTGCCGCTGGCGGTCGTCGAGTTCCCGGTGGTGCGCCGGCTGCTCGAGCAGGACGTCATCGTGATCGCCGGCGGCGGCGGCGGGCCGCCGGTGTACGACGATCCGATCCTCGGACTCGAGGGGGTGGACGCCGTGGTGGACAAGGACAGGGTCGCCGCCGTGCTCGCCCGCCAGCTCGACGCCGACGTGCTGATGATCCTTACCAACGTCGACGCGGTCTACGAGGGCTGGGGCACGCCCTCCGCCCGCCCCATCCGCCGGCTGGCGGTCGGGCGGGCGGACACCATGATCGCCGAGGGCGCTTTCGACGCGGGGGGCATGCGGCCGAAAGTGGAAGCTGCGACCGCCTTCGCGCGCGCCGGCGGTCGCGCGATCATCGCGCACCTGGCATCGGGCCCGGCCGCTCTCCGGGGCGAGACCGGCACTACCATCGTGAGGGAAGCGTGAACCTGCACGAGTACCAGGCCCGGACGCTGCTCAAGGCGGTGGGGATCCCGATGTTCGACGGCGACGTCGCCTCGACGCCCACCGAAGCCGAGGCCATCGCGCGGCGCATCGGCGGCACCGTGGTGATCAAGGCGCAGGTGCATGCCGGCGGGCGGGGCAAGGCCGGCGGGGTGAAACTGGCCCGGAATCCGGCCGAGGCGGCCGACGAGGCGGCGCAGATTCTCGGCATGACCATCAAGGGACTGACGGTCCACAAGGTCCTGGTGGTGCCGGCCGCGGAGATCGCCACCGAGAGCTACGTGGGCCTCATCATGGACCGCGAAACCCAGCGCCCCCTCTTCATGGTGAGCTCGGCCGGCGGAGTGGACATCGAGGAGGTCGCGGCGAAGACACCCGAGAAGATCGTCCGACTCCCGGTCGATCCCACCTACGGCCTGTTCCCCCATCAGGCCCTGTCGCTGGCCTTCGTGCTGTATCGCGACTTCGCCCAGGTGAAGGCCGCCGCCGGCATCATGGAGCAGCTGCACCGCGCCTTCGTCGACAACGGCGCCTCGCTGGCCGAGATCAATCCGCTGGTCACCACGCCCGACGGCCGGGTGCTGGCGCTCGATGCGAAGGTCGTCATCGACGACAACGAGCTGTTCTGGCGCCCCGATCTCGGTGTCCTGCGCGACGACTCGGCCGAAGAGCCGAGCGAGGCCGCGGCCCGCCGCGCGAACCTGTCGTTCATCAAGCTCGACGGCGACGTCGGGTGCGTGGTCAACGGCGCCGGACTGGCGATGGCCACCATGGACCTGGTCAAGTACTACGGTGGGGAGCCGGCCAACTTCCTCGACATCGGTGGCAGCTCGAGCCCGGAGAAAGTCATCAACGCCCTCAAGATCATCACCGCCGATCCGCACGTGAAGGCGATCCTCTTCAACATCTTCGGCGGCATCACCCGGACCGACGACGTAGCCAACGGTATCGTGGCGGCCACCCGGCAGTTCAAGGTGAACGTGCCGGTCGTCATCCGGCTGACGGGCACCAACGAGGCGGAGGCGATCCGGATCCTCAACGAGGTCGGCATGCCGGCGCTCAGCGACATGGACGAGGCGGTGCAGCGGGTGGTGCAGCTGGCGCGGGCCGCCGCGTGAGCATCTTCGCCGACGCCGCGACGCGCCTGGTCATCCAGGGGATCACCGGTCGCGAGGGGTCCTTCCACGCGCGCCAGATGATCGAATACGGCACCAAGGTGGTGGCCGGCGTGACTCCGGGTAAGGGGGGCCAGACCTTCGAGGCCACGGTGCCCGTCTTCAACACCGTCGCCGACGCGGTCCGGGAGACGGGGGCCAATACCGCGGTCATCTACGTGCCGCCCATGGGGGCGGCCGCGGCCGTGATCGAGTCGGCCGACGCGGGGATTCCGCTGGTCGTCTGCATCACCGAGGGCATTCCGGTCATGCACATGAGCCGCGCCATGCCGTTCGTGAGAAGCCGCGGCGTTCGCCTCATCGGTCCCAACTGTCCGGGTCTCATCACGCCCGGCACCCGGACCAAGGTCGGGATCATTCCCGGCAACATCTGCACCGCCGGGCGGGTGGGGCTGGTCTCCCGCAGCGGTACGCTGACCTACGAGGTCGTCAATCACCTGACGCGCAACGGTCTCGGGCAGAGCACCTGCGTCGGGATCGGTGGCGATCCGATCATCGGGACCAACTTCATCGACTGCCTGGCGGCCTTTCAGGACGACCCCGACACCGACGCGATCGTCATGATCGGCGAGATCGGCGGCACCGACGAGCAGAACGCGGCGGCCTTCGTCAAGGAACAGGTGACCAAGCCCGTCGTGGGCTTCATCGCGGGGCAGACGGCGCCCAAGGGCCGCCGGATGGGGCACGCCGGCGCCATCATCTCCGGATCGTCGGGTACCGCCGAAGAGAAGCTCGCGGCGTTCGAGGCTGCGGGCATCGCGATCATGCGCCGGCCCGCCGACGTGGTGGGACTGCTCCAGCGGAAGGCCCAGTCAACCAAAGGCGTGACGAGCCGGAAGTGAGCTCCTTCCGCCTACAGCATCGGAGGCATCCTTGGCATCACCTACGCTCACCCTCGGCATCGTGAAGCCGGACGCCGTGGCCTCCGGGAAGACCGGGAAGGTCGTGGCGCATCTCGAGCAGGCGGGCTTCGTGGTGCAGGCGGCCCGCCTGGTGCGGCTGACGGAGGCCCAGGCAGGCGCGTTCTACGAGGTGCACCGCGGGCGCCCGTTCTACGACGAGCTGGTGCGCTTCATGATTAGCGGCCCCTGCCTGCCCATGGCCCTGGAGCGCGACGACGCGGTCGCCCACCTGCGCACGGTCATCGGAGGCACCGATCCGGCCGAGGCCGCGCCCGGGACCATCCGGAAGCTCTACGCCGAATCCAAGGGGAGAAACGCCATTCACGCCTCGGACAGCCGGGAGAACGCCGACCGCGAGGTCAGGTTCTTTTTCAGCGAGGGGGAACTGGCCGGCCTGCGAGGCTGAACCGCACCTGCGGACTTGCCCCAAGTCTTTGTCGCAATTAGGTTAACGGGCTATGCTCTGCGTGGACATCCGGGAGATTCATCGGGGGCCGGTTCGCACATCGGCCGAGCTCCAGCCCGAGGACCCGACGTTCGACGGCCTGGGCTTGGACCTCGCGGCTCCGGTGACGGTGCAAGGTCAGTTGCAGGCTACGGGCGCCGGAGAGTACCTCTGGAGGGGGCGGTTACACGGGCTGGTGCGAGGTGAATGCCGCCGCTGTCTCACCGAGGTGATCGACGAAGTGGACGTGGAGGTGGACGCCGCGGTGTTCAGCTCCGACCCGGAGGCCGCCGACGATCCGGGCTTCTATCCGTTGCCCGAGCGGGCGCCGGCGGTCGATGTGGGAGCGGTGGTGCGCGAAGAGTTCGCGCTCGCCGCGCAGGCGCACTTCCTGCTCTGTCGCGAGGACTGCGCGGGACTCTGCCCCAAGTGCGGGGCCGACTTGAACGCGGGGCCGTGCGCCTGTCACACGCCCGCCGAACCTGTTTGAGGACAACATGGCAGTCCCGAAGCGCCGAACCTCGAAGATGAAGAAGCGTCTGCGGCGGGGGCACCACTCCGGAGCCGGCATGAGCACGCAGCCGTGTCCGCGGTGCAGCTCCCCCAAGCTCTCGCACCGGGTGTGCGATTCCTGCGGCTACTACGGCGGCAAGAAGCGGGTCGAGGTCGAGGACGCCTGAGCGTGATCCGCGTCGCGCTGGACGCGATGGGAGGAGACAGCGCTCCGCGCACCGAGATCGCCGGGGTGGTGGAAGCGCTCGCGGAGTTGCCTGAGGGGTTTCTGATTCAGCTGGTCGGCCGGTGCGGCGCCATCGAGGCCGAGCTGGCCCGGCATCCCGGCGTCGATCGCGGCCGCCTCGAGCTTCACGAGGCGGCCGACGTCATTGGGATGAGCGAAAAACCCCTCCAGGCGGTCCGCAGGAAGCCCGACTCGAGCCTGGTCGTCGGCCTCGCGCTCCAGCGGGACGGGCGGTCGGACGCCACCATCTCGGCCGGCAACACCGGCGCGATGCTGGCGGGCTCCACCATGCTGCTCGGCCTGCACGACGGAGTGGAGCGCGCCACCGTCGCCACGCTCTTTCCCACGGGCACCGAGCCGGTCCTGGTCCTCGACGGCGGCGCCAACCTCGACTGCACCCCCCGGGAGCTGCTCGGCTTCGCCTACCTCGGCACCGTGTACATGCGCGACCTCATGGGCCGCCCGAATCCTGTCGTGGGCCTCCTCAACGTAGGCGAGGAGGAGGAGAAGGGAACCGCGATCGTGCGCGAGGCGCACCAGCTGCTCAAGCGGGCGCCGCGCCTCAACTACGCGGGCAACATCGAAGGCCGCGACATCCTTCCGGGGCCGCAGCAGCGGGTGCCGGTGGACGTGGTGGTGTGCGACGGGTTCGTCGGCAATGTGGTTCTCAAGTTCTACGAGTCCTCGGCCCGCGTCTTCGTCGGCCTGCTCGAGGAACGCATCCCCGACGCCTTCGACCGGCCCGAGATGGCGGATCTCAACCGCATCCTCGACTACTCCACCTACGGAGGCGCGCCCCTGCTCGGCGTCAAGGGCGTCTCCATCGTCTGCCACGGGGCCTCCACACCCACCGCGATCAGGAACGCCATCCGCGTGGCGGTGCAGGCCGCCCGCGCGGGGCTGAGCCAGCACATCGGCGCCGAATTCGCCCAGCGCCAGACCGCGACGTCGGCATGATCGCGCGCCCCTTCGCGGAGCTGGCGAGCGTCGGCACCGCCGTGCCTCCCGGCGTACTCACCAATCACGATCTCATGCGGACGCTCGACACCTCCGACGAGTGGATCGTCGAGCGCACCGGCATCCGGGAGCGCCGGATCGCGACGCCCGACCAGTCCGTCGCGATGCTGAGTCGCGAGGCGAGCGCCGTGGCACTCGAGCGCGCCGGCCTCACGCCGGCCGATCTGGACGCCATCGTGCTGGCCACCGCCAGCCCCGACCGGCTCCTCCCGTCCACCGCCTGCGATCTCCAGGCGCTGCTCGGCGCCCACAACGCGGCGGCGTTCGACCTGGGTGCCGCGTGCCCGGGATATCTCTTCGCCCTGACGGTGGCCGAAGGGCTCATCGCCTCCGGCCAGAGCCGCACCGTACTCGTGGTGGGCGCCGAGAAGCTCTCCACCATCACCGATTTCGCGGACCGATCCACCGCGATCCTGTTCGGCGACGGCGCCGGGGCGTCGGTGGTCCGCCCGTCCTCGCAGCCCGGCCGTGGGCTCCTCTCCACCTATATCGGGTCCGACGGGCGGCTCGCCCCGCTGCTCTACCGGCCGGGCGGCGGCTCCTCCGACCCGATCAGCGAAAAGGTGGTCTGCGAACGCTCGCACTACATGAAGATGGCCGGCCGCGAGGTGTTCAAGGCCGCCGTACGCGCCATGGCGGAGGCCTGCGACGAGGCGCTCACCCGGGCCGGCGTCACCGCGGACCAGATCGACCTCCTGGTCCCGCACCAGGCCAATCTCCGGATCATCGACGCCACCGCCAAGCACGCCGGCATTCCGATGTCCAAGGTGATGGTCAACCTCGACCGCTACGGCAACACCTCGTCGGCCTCGATCCCGCTGGCCCTCGACCAGGCGGTGGCCGAAGGCCGGGTGGGCCCGGGCTCGCTCGTCCTGCTGGTGGCGTTCGGGGCGGGGTTCACCTGGGGGAGCGCGGTCGTCCGGTGGTGACGGTGTTGATGTGCCCCGGCCAGGGCGCGCAGCGCGTCGGGATGGGGAAGGACCTCGCCCAGCGCTTTCCCGCCGCGCGCGACACCTTCGGCGTCATCGACGAGACGCTCGGCGTGCCGCTCTCGCGCATCATGTGGGAAGGGCCCGAGGACGAGCTCACGCTCACCCACAATGCCCAGCCCGCCATTCTCGCCCACACCGCCGCCGTGCTCGCCGTGATCGCCGACCGACTCGACACTCCGGCCGCCGGCGCGGGACACAGCCTCGGCGAGTACAGCGCCCACGTGGCCGCGCGCACCCTCACCGTGGCGGACGCGGCGCGTCTCGTGCGCCGCCGGGGAGAGCTGATGCTGGCGGCGGGGCAGGCGCGGCCGGGCGCCATGGCCGCGGTGCTGGGGCTCGCGACGGCCGACGTCGAAGTCGCCTGCAACGAGGCATCCGGCAGCGGCGGCGTCGCGGTGGCCGCGAACCTCAACGCGCCCGACCAGACGGTGATCTCCGGCGATCCGGCGGCGGTCGCCGCCGCCGGCGAAGGGTGCAAGTCCAGGGGTGCCCAGCGTGTGATTCCGCTCAAGGTGAGCGGGGCGTTTCATTCCCCGCTGATGGCGCCGGCGGTGGACGGCCTGCTCGAGGCGCTCCTGGCGGCGACGTTCGCCGACCCGGTGTTTCCGATCATCGCCAACGCCAGCGGCAGGAGCGTGCAAACCGGCGTGGATGCCAAGCGCCTGCTCGCCGACCAGCTCACCGCTCCGGTCCGCTGGGTCGCCTGCATGCGCACCGCCGCGCAGATGGCACCCGACGCCATCTTCGTCGAGGCTGGGCCCGGAAACGTGCTGTCGGGGCTGCTGAAGCGCATCGTGCCGGGCGCGAAGGCCGTGGCGGTCGGCACGGCGGACGAGGTGGAGGCATTCCTGGCATGAGCGGATCGCCACGAGTCATGCGCGGGAGCGGCGCGTGCCGGTGACCATCGACCTCGCCGGGAAGGTGGCGTTCGTCACCGGCAGTACCCGCGGCATCGGCCTGGCGATCGCCCGAGCCATGCACGCAGCCGGCGCGAAGGTGGCGATCGTGGGACGTGACGCCGAGCGCGCGCGAGCGGTCGCGGCGGAGCTCGGAGAAGGCGCCGCCGGCACCAGCTGCGACGTGGCGGTGGCGGAGCAAGTGGAGGCGGCGCTCGCCGCGTCGGAGTCCGCGCTGGGCCCGATCGACGTGCTGGTCAACAACGCGGGACTGACCCGCGACAACATCCTGCTCCGGCTGACCGACGCCGACTGGGATGCGGTGCTGGACGCCAACCTGAAGGGTGCCTTCCACACCACGCGGACAGTCATCAAGGGGATGATGAAGCGGCGCAGCGGCCGCATCATCAACGTAACCAGCATCGTCGGCATCGTCGGCAACAAGGGGCAGGCCAATTACGCGGCGAGCAAGGCGGGTTTGATCGGGTTCACCAAGTCGGTGGCCAAGGAGTACGCCGGCCGGGGCATTTTGGCCAACTGTATCGCACCCGGGTACATCGACACCGACATGACCAGCGGCTTGCCCGATACGGCGAAGGCCACATTATTACAGCACATTGCGTTGGGGCGCCTGGGGCGGCCCGAGGACGTGGCCGGCGCGGCCCTGTTCCTCGCCTCCGATCTCGCCGCCTACATCACCGGCCAGGTACTGGTGGTCGATGGTGGAATGGTCATCTGAGTGACCCTGAATCTCCCAATCGAGGACCACATGAGCAACGTCGAAGAGAAGGTCAAGGACATCATCGTCGAGGAGCTGGGCGTGGAGCGCGAGAAGCTGACCGGCGAGGCGAGCTTCATGGAGGACCTCGGCGCGGACAGTCTGGACACCGTCGAGCTGGTCATGGCCTTCGAGAAGGAGTTCGACATCGACATCCCCGACGAAGACGCGGAGAAGCTCCGCACCGTCGGTGACGCGATGAACTATCTGCATGAGAAGATCGGGAAATAACTTGACGCGACGTGTCGTCGTCACCGGCCTGGGGCTGGTGACCCCGGTCGGGAACGACGTCGACTCCACCTGGTCCGCCCTGCTCGCCGGCACCCCGGGAGCGGCACCGATCCGGAAGTTCGACCCCGCGCAGCTCTCGGTCCGGTTCGCCTGCGAGGTCAAGGAGTTCGACCCGCTGCAGTACATCGACAAGAAGGAGGCGCGGAGGTACGACCTCTTCGCCCAGTTCGCCATCGCGGCGGCGCACCAGGCGGTCACCCAGGCGGGGCTCGATCGCAACGTGCCCTCGGCCGATCGCACCGGCGTCGTGATCGGCAGCGGCATCGGCGGGATGCAGACCTACGAGGACAACTGCAGGGCGTTCATCACCCAGGGTCCCGATCGGGTCTCCCCGTTCTTCGTCCCGATGTTCATCCCCGACATCGCGGCCGGCCTGGTGTCCATCCGCTACGGCCTCAAGGGGCCCAACTTCGCCACCGTGTCCGCCTGCGCGTCGTCGGCGCACGCCATCGGCGAGTCGTTCAACCTGATCCGCCACGGGCTCGCCGACGCGATGGTGACCGGCGGCGCGGAAGCCTCCATCACCGGTCTCACGGTGGCCGCGTTCTCGAACATGAAGGCGCTCTCGAGCAGGAACGATTCGCCGGAGACGGCGAGCCGCCCCTTCGACCGCGATCGGGATGGCTTCGTCCTCGCCGACGGGGGCGCCATCGTCGTGCTCGAGAACCTGGAGCACGCCGAAGCGCGGGGGGCGCGGATTCTCGGCGAGGTGCTGGGCTACGGCGCGAGCGGCGACGCCTACCACATCACTTCGCCGGCCGAGCACGGTGAAGGTGCCCAGCGTGCCATGCGCGCCTGCCTGGCCGACGGAGGGATCGACCCCTCGCGCGTGGGCTACGTCAACGCCCATGGGACGTCCACACCGCAGGGGGATGTCGCCGAGACCGAGGCGGTCAAGGCGGTGTTCGGCGAGCACGCGCGGAAGCTTGTCTTCGGCTCGACCAAGTCCATGACCGGCCACCTGCTCGGCGCCGCGGGTGCGCTCGAGTTCGCCGTGTCGCTCCTGGCGGCCACCTGCGGCACCATCCCGCCCACCACCAACCAGTTCAACCCCGATCCGGCGTGCGATCTCAACTGCGCCCCCAACCACAAGGTCGAGCGGCGAGTGGACGTTGCAATCTCGAATTCGTTCGGTTTCGGGGGGCACAACGTAACGTTGGCGGTACGGAGCTGGGAGTAAGCTAGCCGGCCGGACGCCTCACGGCGGCGTCGAGCAGCGTCCGGACCTCGATCGCGACCTCCTCGACCGTGAACGGCTTGCGGAGCAGCCGGGCGTGCTCGTCCAGCTGCCCCTGACTCACGATCTGGTCCCGGTCGAATCCCGAGATGAACAGCACAGGCAAACCGGGCAGCAGCGCGACCGCCCGCTCACCGAGCTCCCGGCCTCCCATGCCAGGCATGACCACGTCGGCCACCAACAGATCGACCGCGACTCCCCCCTTGATCCGCGCGAGCGCCTCGGCGCCGCTCGCGGCGGCCATCGCCGCGTAGCCCAGTGTCTCCAGAGTGCGGCAAAGCCAGACTCGAACGAGCGCCTCGTCGTCTACCACCAGGATCGCCTCCGACCCGTGGGGCGCGGGCAGACTCGGAACCGCCTCCTTCTCCGTCGCCCGCCCGCTCGCGAACACCGGCAGGTCGATCGTGATCCTGGTGCCCTGGTCTGGCGAGCTTTGAAGCCAGATATCCCCTCCGCTCTGCTTCACCGTTCCGTACGCGCTCGCCAGCCCCAACCCGGTACCCTCACCGACCGGCTTGGTGGTAAAGAAGGGTTCGAACGCCCGCTTCAGGGTGGCCTGGTCCATCCCCCGCCCGGTGTCGCTGAACAGAATCCGGACGTACGAGCCGGGCTCGAGGCTCTCGGCGCGGCGCGTGCTGTCGCCCTCGCGCAACTCCACCCGTGCGGTTTCGATCCCCAGCCGGCCACCGTCGGGCATGGCGTCCCGAGCATTCAAGGTCAGGTTGACCAACACCTGCTCCAGCGCCGCTCGCTCCGCGTGCACCCACGCCCCTGCGGACCCCGGGGATACCTCGAGGGCGATGGCGGGGCCAAGGATCTGGCGCACGAACGGGACGATCTCGCCAACCACGTCGTCGAGGATGAGCGGCTCCGGCTGCAACATCTGACGGCGGCTGTAAGCCAGCAAGTTTTGGGTGACCTCGGCCGCCCGGAGCCCTGCGTTGAGGATCTGCTTCAGGTCCTTCACGCGAAAGTCATCGGGGTCGAAATCTCGCAGGAGGATTCGGGTGAAGCCGAGCACACCCTGCATCTGATTGTTGATCTCGTGAGCCACGCCGCCGGCGATCTGCCCCATGGCCTGCAACTTGGCCGAGTCGAGCAGCCGCTGGTCGCGGAGCCGCAGGGTCGTGACGTCCTCGATCGTCAGGAGGATATCGGCCGACTCCGAGTCAGGATGAGCGATCTGCCGGCCGCTGAGGCGAAAGATCCGGTCGCCCAGAGACTCCAGGTGGCCGGTGATCTCCAGATCCTCGAAGCCCTGACCCGCCTGCTCCAGTGCCCTCAGCCTCTCTGCCAGGGACGGCGCGTCCCACAGGTCTCCCACGCGGTGGCCGAGGAGGGTACCAGCCTCGCTGGATCGCTGGGGGAAGGTCTCGTCGAACGCCCGGTTGGTCTCGCGGATACGAAGAGTCCTGTCCAGCACCACCAGCGGGTGGGCGACGGCCTCGATGATGGCGGCGCTCCGGTCACGGGCGCGCCCGGCGACCCCGGTAGCGCGATAGAGCTCATCGATGTCCACGATCGCGAGCACCACGCCGACCGTCTCGCCACCCTGGTCCCGGTAGGGCCAGCTTCTGACCTCTCGCCACAGTCCTTCCCGATCCTGGATCTGTTCCGAGTCCGGCTGGCCCTGCTCCAGCGCCGAGCGACACAGCCGGTCGAGATCGGGATCAGGAATGGGCAGGTGGGCATCGGCCAGCCGGCTCCGGGGGGGGAGGCTGCTCAGACCGAAGAGCGCGTCCGCGCTGGGACTGTACCGGCGCAAGGAGAGGTCGCGGTCGCAGATGAGGATGGGGATGCGGACAGATTCCAGCACGTTGCTGAGGTCGGAGTTCAGACCCTGAAGCTCCTGATTTCGCCTCCGGAGCTCGTCGTTGATCGTGGTCAGCTCTTCGTTGACCGACTGGATCTCTTCCTTGGTGGTGACAAGCTCTTCGTTGGTGCTCTGGAACTCCTCGTTGATCGAGAGCGAGTCCTCGTGCGCGGCCTGGAGCTCGGCGTGGACCCGCTCCTGCTCGTCGATCAAGGCCTGGAGGTAGTCCCGGGTCTCGCCCAGCTCCTGTTGAAGCTCCTCCACCAGCCCCTGCATCGCCTGGGGCCCATCGGGCGCAGCCGCCCCGCGCCGCCTTCCAACCGCTCCGGCCTGGAATACCACGAGCAGGTACGGCTCCTCCGACCCGTCGAGCGGCACCGGCAGCACGCGCAGGCTCACCGTCCTCTCCCGCCCACCATCGCTCAAGATGATGCCATCTCTGCTCGCCGGCCGCTGCTCCTCGCGCGCCTTGCGCAGCAGGCGCCCCAGAGGGACCCTCAGATCGGGATGCGCCAGCTTCATCACCTTGGCGCTCGGTTGGCCGTCCGGCAATGCGAGATAGGGTGTGGTCGCGCCCCGGAACTGGACGACCTCGAGCGAGCCGTCCACCAGCACGCTGGGCGCCGCCAGCTCTCTGAGCGCGACCGCATCCACCGCCTGATCCACGGCGTCCCTCGGCCGGCTCGGCCGCCGTGCGGGCTCATCCGCACGGCCGATCCCGGCGCCGGCGAACGGCGCGCCCATCGCCGGCGGCAGCCGGCTGTGGCCCGGGTGCCGCAGGTACACCTTGGCCGCATGGTCCCGTAACGCGAAGAGGTTGCTCAGCGCTCCGATCGATTCGGCGGGGCCCAGCATGAGGAATCCGCCGGGGTTGAGCGCGTAGTGGAACACGTGCAGTACCCGGGCCTGGAGCACCGGATCGAAGTAGATCAGCAGGTTCCGGCAACTGATCAGGTCCAGCCGGGCGAACGGGGGATCCTCGATGACGTCGTGCCGGCTGAACACGCAGAGGTCGCGCAAGCTCTTGGTCACTCGGAAGCCGGCGTCCACTTTGTCGAAGAACCGGTCCAGCCGCGCCTCCGACACCTCGCTCCTGATGGCCGCTGGATACTCGCCCCGGCGGGCCATCTCCAGCATCTGCTCGCTCAGATCGGTGGCGAAGATCCGGATCGGGAACTCCGCCTCCCCTCTAGCTTCCAGCGCGCAGATGCCGATGGAATAGACCTCCTCGCCCGACGAGCAGCCCGGTACCCAGATGCGCAGGGGGGCGTTGTCCGGCCGGGAGACCATGAGTCCGGTCAGGATGTTGTCTTTCAATGCCGCGAGAGCATCGGAATCCCGGAAGAACCCGGTCACGTGCAGCAGGACGTCGCGGTAGAGCGCCGCGGCTTCGCCGGAGTCCCGCCGCAAGAGATCCAGATAGCTCGGGAGATCGCGCACCCCACGCTGGTCCAGACGGCGCTGCATCCGCCGCCGCAGCGTGGTGCTCTTGTAATGCCGGAAGTCCACCCCGGTGGTCGCGCGGAGCAGCTCCTTGATCCGGTCCATCGCCTCCGCCTCACCCCCGGGCAGACGCGGGCTCTCCGAGCCCTCGGGCGCAGGGGCCGGTCCTCGCTTTGAAGGATCGAGGATTGCCCTCCCGATGGCGCTTGCGGAAAGGACGTGGTCCACCGCGCCGCTCTCGATCGCGTTGCGCGGCATGTCCCCATGCTCGGCCGAGGCCGGATCCTCGGCGAAGGTGATTCCTCCGGCGGCCTTGATCGCACGGATCCCCGCGGCGCCGTCGGAGCCGGTGCCCGATAACAGGACCCCGATGCTGTCCGGCCCCCGGTCCGCGGCCAGGGATCTCAGAAAGAGATCGATAGCGAATGGGTGGCCCGCCGTCCGCGGCGTCAAGCGGAACCGCCCGTCCGAAATGGTCAGCAAGGCGTTGGACGGGAGAACGTAGACGCAGTGAGGCTCGAGCTCTTTCCCCTCCTCCGCATTCTTGACGGAGAGGCCGGTGGAGGAAGTCAGGATATGGGGGAGTTCGCTCGGGTAGTTGGGATCGAGGTGTTGGATCAGGACGCACGCTACCCCGGAATCGGCGGGCAGCGATTGGAGCAGCTGGGTGAACGCGGTCAGGCCGCCGGCCGAGGCGCCGATGCCGACGATGGGCAACCGGTCGGGATTTCGCGGCTCAGCAGGGGTGTCGTTCACATCGCACCGGGAGTGGGCGGGTCGGCGGGAGGAGCGGCTACTCATCCTGCCCCGTCTCCATCCTGGCCAGATAGGATCCACAGCGATGATGGTAAAGGTATCTCGTACTGGCATTCTGTCTACTGCCGGGGCGCCGTCGGCGGCCGGCGGGAGCGCTGCGCCGCCGGGCCGGCTCAGCGCCGTCACCCCGAGCGGAGCGAGGGATCGGCCGGCGCGTGCGAGTGACTCCCGATGCTCACTCTCATGAGCCACCCGATCCCTCGCGCCGCTCGGGATGACTGATGGTTGCCGTATGTCGGCGCCCAGACTGTCGTCTCCCCACTCGGCTGGCACCGCACCCCGGAGCCGGTATAGATTGAAGCATCCGTTACCTCCATAGCCGCAAGGAGATAGGATGTCCGGCGCCATCGATGTCGCTCGCCTGCGCGACCCCCGGCTTCACCCCATCGCCGACAAGGTGATGGCGAGCGAGCGACTCACGCCGGACGAGGGTGTGGCGCTCTACTCGACCACCGATCTTCTCGGCCTGGGGACTCTCACGGATTTCGCCAATCGCCGGCGGAACGGCGACCGGGTCTTCTTCTCCGCCAACCAGCACATCAATCCGACCAACGTGTGCGTGCTCAGGAACACCTGCGTGTTCTGCTCGTTCGCGCGCATGCCGAAGGAGGACGGCGCCTATACCCGGTCGCTCGACGAGGTGTTCCACGAGGCCGAGCAGGCCCGCGGGACGCCGACCCGCGAGTTTCACATCGTCGGCGGGCTGCATCCCAAGCTCCGGCTCGGCTACTACACCGACCTGATCCGCGGCCTCAAGGAGCGCCATCCCCAGGTGCACATCAAGGCGCTCACCGCGGTCGAGATCGCGCACCTGGCGCGGATCGAGAAGACCTCCGAGCGCGAGGTGCTCCTCGCCATGAAGGACGCCGGCCTCACCAGCCTGCCGGGAGGCGGGGCCGAGGTCTTCAGCAGCGCGGTGCGCGCCACCATCGCCGAGCGGAAGCTGACGGGCGAGGAGTGGCTGCGGGTGCACCGGGTCGCCCACGAGCTGGGCATTCCCACCAACTGCACCATGCTCTACGGGCACGTGGAAACCGCGGAGGACCGGATCGCCCACCTGGAGCAGCTTCGAGCGCTGCAGGACGACACCGGCGGATTTCTGACCTACATCCCGCTCGCGTACCATCCCGACCACAACGAGCTCGGCGAGGAGATGGGACGGGTGGGCACCGCGACGACCGGCTATGAGGATCTCAAGAACATCGCCGTCGGCCGGCTGTTCCTCGACAACATCCCCCACGTGAAGACGCACTGGCCGATGGTGACGCCGTTCCTCTCGCAGATCGCGCTCGACTTCGGCTGCGACGACGTCGAGGGCACCGTCGTCTACGAGCGGATCTATCACGAGGCCGGGGCGCTCACCGACATGCACCTGCCGTATCTCGAGCTGGTGCGGCTGATCCGCGGCGCGGGCAAACGGCCGGTCGAGCGCGACAGCCTGTACCGCGCCGTCCGGGAACAGTTCGACGACCCGCCGCCGGAGCCCTCATTCCGGCGGGGCGGGGCACTGCCGGTGGTGCACGCGGCATGAAGCTCGGCCGGATCCCGTGGATCAACTGCTACCCGGTCTACGGGGCCATCGACCGCGGGCTGGTGAGCGTGCCCGCCGAACTGATCACCGGCACGGCGTCCGAGCTGAACGAGCTGCTCGCCGCGGGCGAGCTGCAGGTGAGCGTCGTGTCGGCCGTCGAGTACGCGCGCAACGCCGCGGAGTACCATCTCCTTCCCGACCTCGCGATCACCTGCGACGGGCCGGTGCACAGCGTCGCGCTCTTTGCGAAGGTCCCGGTCGCCGAGCTCGACCGCCGGACGATCCTCGTGACCGCGTCCTCCCGTACCTCGGTCCTGCTGCTGGATCTGCTCTGCCGGCATCGCTGGGGAGTGCGCCCCAACTTCGCCTCCGCGCGGGCCGAAGCCTCGGACCTCGCCGCGTTGGACGGGCTGCCCCACGAGGGGGTGCTGGTGATCGGGGATGCCGCGCTGCTGCTCGCGGCCCAGGCCCGGTACCCGGTGCGGGTGGATCTGGGTGACGCGTGGAAGGAGTGGACCGGATTGCCTTTCGTGTTCGCAGTCTGGG
>JACDHV010000220.1 GCA_013820855.1 Gemmatimonadales bacterium
GCCCGCCAGGCTCACCCCTTCGCAGACGTTGCCCAGCACCGAGTTCTTCTTGAGCTGGCCGCGGATCATCTTCATCATCATGGCCGGCATCTTCATGGCCGGCTTGTCGCCGGGCTTGAACACGATTTCCTGGGCCGCGTCCATCTCCGCCGGATTGCCCGGGGTGAGCACCTGGTACACCATGTTCTTGTCGGGCTTCTCCCCGACCATTCTGAGCTCCAGCCACTTCATGGGGGCTCCGTCCCGCTCCTCCGCGCCCACCACGGCGTACCGGATGGTGTAGCGATCCTTCTTGTTCATCACGCCCTCATACTCCGCCCATTGCCCCACCTCCGGCATCTTGACGCCCGCCAGGCATTCCTGGCCCTGGCCAGCGGCGGGCGGTGCCACGAGCAGAGAGAGTGACAGAAAACCGGCCATGGTGCCGCGCATCGATTGTCCCTCGGTGAAATGAGCGTTTCGGAATGGGGATGGGTGGAAGGCTTCGCCGCCCCCATCATGCCGAGCAGGACCTAGTGCATCCCGCTTCCCCCCGACAACTGCTTGACCAGCTCGCCGATCACGCTTTTGGCGTCGCCGAAGAGCATCCAGGTCTTGTCCGAAAAGTACAACTCGTTGTCGATCCCGGCGAACCCCGGGTTCTTGCTGCGCTTGATGGCGAACACCGTGCGGGCACGGTCGGCGTCGATGATGGGCATGCCGTAGATCGGGCTGCCCTTGTCGGAGCGCGCGGCCGGGTTCACCACGTCGTTGGCGCCGACGACCAGTGCCACGTCCACCTGGGGCATGTCGGAATTGATCTCGTCCATCTCGACCAGGTCGGTATAGGGGATATCGGCCTCCGCCAGCAGCACGTTCATGTGCCCCGGCATGCGGCCCGCGACCGGGTGAATCGCGAACTTCACGGTGACCCCGCGCTTGCGCAGCTGGTCGTACAGCTCGCGCACCTTGTGCTGGGCCTGCGCCACGGCCATGCCGTAACCGGGCACGATCACGACCAGATTCGCCTGTTCCAGCACCTGCCCGGCCCCCTCGATGGACTCCGCCTTGTAGATCCGCTCCTCGCCCCCCGCCTTGGCCTGCTGCACCTGGCCGAAGGCACCGAAGAGCACGTTGGTGAACGAGCGGTTCATCGCCTTGCACATGATGACGGCGAGAATGAGTCCGCTCGACCCGTCCAGCGCCCCCGCGGTGATCAGCAGCTTGTTGTCCAGTACGAAGCCCATCGCCACGGCCGCGAGTCCGGCGTAGGCGTTCAGGATCGCGATCACGGTCGGCATGTCCGCGCCGCCGATCGGGATGATGAGCAGCACGCCGAACAGGAGCGCCAGCACGATGATGGCGGCGAGCGCCACCGGCGCCCACGCCGCCAGCGGCTGGAGCACGACGCCCACCCCGAGCGCGGCGGCGAGCAGCAGCAGCCCGATGTTGGCGACGTTCTGCATCGGATACGTCACCGGCCGCTGCGGGATCCACTTCACCTCCTGGAGCTTCCCCGCGGCCATGAGGCTGCCGGTGAAGGTCAGAAAGCCCAGCAGCACCTCGGCGATGATCGCCGTCGTCCGGAAGGGGGTCAGCTGGTCCGAGCCATCGCCGAACCAGAGGTAATACTTCCCCGCCCCCACCAGCCCCGCCGCCAGCCCGCCGAACGCGTGCGAGAGCGCGGTCCGCTGCGGCACGGCGGTGAGCGGGACCCGCGACAGGGGGATGCCGACCGCGAACCCGAGGATCACCGCGATCACGATCCACAGGTGGTTCACGATCTCGGGCTGTGCCCAGGTGGCGACGACCGCCAGGCTCATGCCGATCACGCCCGCATACACGCCGCGCCGCGCCGTGGCAGGCGCGTTCATCCAGTGAAGGGCGAAGACGAAGAGCGCGGTGGCGATGAGATAGGCGAACTGGACCAGGCCGTAGCTCATGGACGGGGGCCCTCACCCGGCTTGTGCTCGGTCTTGAACATCTTGAGCATCCGCTCGGTGATCAGGAATCCGCTCACGATGTTGGTCATGGACGCGAACACGGCGATCGTTCCCAGGATCCGGATCTCGATCGGATAATCGGGGCCGGCCACCAGGATGGCGCCCACCACGGCGATCGCGGAGATCGCGTTGGTGAGCGACATCAGGGGCGTGTGCAGCAGTCGGGAGACGCGGCGGATCACCCCGAGCCCGATGAACGTGGCCAGCACGAAGACGAAGATCTGGGACCACATGTCGGGGGTCTGGGCCGCGGCGGGCGCGGCGGTTTCGAGCAGGGTCATTCGGCGCCTTTCTGGAGAGCGTCCCGGGTGCGGGCGTGCCTCACCTCGCCATCATGGGTGATGAGGGCGCCCTGCTGAATATCGTCGGCGAAGTCGAGCTGAAAACGCTGGTCCTTGGTGAAGGCCTGCACGAACGCGGTGAGATTGCGGGAGAAGAGCAGGCTGGCGTGAAGCGGCATGGAGGCGGCCAGGTTGAGCGGGGCCAGGATGGTGACGCCGCCCACCCGCGCCGTCTCACCGGGGCGCGAGAGCTCGCAGTTCCCTCCCCCGTCGGCCGCGAGATCCACGATCACGGCGCCCGGCTTCATGCTCCGCACCATCTCCGCCGTCAGGAGCCGGGGGGCGAATACGCCGCCGATGAGCGCGGTGGTGATGACGACGTCGGATTGGGCCACCTGCGCCGCGAGCAGCTCCCGCTGCCTGGCCTGGTCCGCCGCCGACAGCTCCCTGGCGTATCCCCCGCCCGCCGACGCCGCCTCGCCGAGCTCGATGCCGACGTATTTCCCGCCGACGCTCTCGATCTGTTCCTTCACCTCGGGTCGCACGTCGGTGGCGACGACATTGGCGCCGAGACGCTTGGCCGTGGCGATCGCCTGAAGGCCCGCGACCGCCGCCCCGATCACGAAGACCTTGGCCGGCGGCACCATGCCGGCCGCGGTCATCAGCATCGGGAAATACTTGTTGAGCTCCGCCGCCGCGAGCAGGACGCCCTTGTACCCGGCGATGTTGGCCATCGAGGAGAGCGTGTCCATGGCCTGCGCCCGCGTGGTCCGGGGAATGGCGTCGGTGGAGAACGCGGTGATGCGGCGCTCGGCCAGGGCGCGCACGGCCGCGTGGTTCCGCAGCGGCATGAGCGAGCCGAGGTAGATCGTGGCGGGCCGCATCCATCGGGCCTCGTCCCTTTCCTGGCCATTCACCGCGGGGGGCCCGACTTTCAACACCAGGTCCGACGAGCCAAGCAGGGACTCGGGGGCGGACTCGAGCGTCGCGCCGGCCTCGCGGTACGCGGCGTCGGCGAATCCTGCCGCTTCGCCCGCGCCGGCCTCGACCGCGACGTCGTATCCGGACTGGATCAGCTTCTTGGCGGACTCGGGCGCC
This sequence comes from Gemmatimonadales bacterium, assembly GCA_013820855.1. Lineage (GTDB taxonomy): Bacteria > Gemmatimonadota > Gemmatimonadetes > Gemmatimonadales > GWC2-71-9 > CAVVWJ01. The sequence goes on from JACDHV010000220.1 coordinate 3,362, forward strand.
AGCGCGACGCGCCGCTCGCCCGGGGCGGTTTCCTTGGGAACACCGATGCGCATCGGAACTCCGCTTCAGGATGGGGTCGTGCAAACTTACCCGCGTCGGCCGCCCCGGCCAGAGCGCCGGGACGAGGCCGCTAGATGCCGAGCCTCGGCAGCTTGATGCCCGGGGCCAGGCCGCCGGTGAGCCGCTTGAGCTCCGCCTGCAACTGCTTCTCCACGTCGTCCAGCCGCTGTCGCTCGGCCGCCAGTCGCTGTTCGGCCTCGCTGCGGACCTCAGCGACCTGACGCTTCACGGGCTCGACCCTGGCCGACACGACGCTGTCCACCTTCGCCCGCACCATCTTCTCCGCTTTGGCCACCTCTTCGCCGATCACGGCCTCGAGCCGCTGCGCGATGGCGCGGTCGAGATTGCTCGAGACCGAGAGCTTGGGCGAGCGGAGGGGACCGCTCACCCGGGCGTCCACCGAGAGCTCCTTGAGCCCGGAGATCACCCGCCAGACCAGCCGCTCCAGGTCGTTGAGCCGGTGGTCGGTGGTGTCGAGCGCCCAGGCGACCTGGTCGGAGCCGATCGACCACCGGCCCGACAGGTCGTCGTTCCGCAGCGAGAAGGCGAGGCTGGCGGAACCCCTGCCGGGCTCGGCCCGGAAGGGAAGTCCCGGCACGGAGATGTTCGGCAGCCGTACGCCCCGCAGCCGAGCCGACGCCGAGTCCCTGATCCTGTCGGGATGGACGTGATCGACCACCCCCCGCACGTCGATGGACTCGATGGCGCTCCCCTCGGCCGTGCGCGTGGTGCGCACGAACGTGGGCTTGCCGTAGAGCGAGGGGTCCGACGTCAGACCTTCGACGACGGCTTGGTAAGCGCCGCGCAGCGGGCTGTCGCCTCCCAATGCCAGGTCGATCCGGCCCACCTGCATGAGGAACTTCGGCCACTCGTTCTGCTTGGGAAACCGGATGGTCTTCCCCGAGGCGCGCAGCCGCCGAGGGCCCGGGTCCTCTCGGGGAAGCAGGCCCGGCGGCATGTAGTGCCGGGCCAGCTCCGTATAATAGAGCGCCTGCTCGAAGCGATCGAGGCTGACCCGCCCGAAGAAGGCCTCCCCGATCTCCGGGGCCGAGAACGACGGGAGCCGGAGCAGCGACTTCGCGAAGGCGTAGTCCTTCCTGCGCGCCGCGTCCAGCGTCTCCAGACCGGAGGCGAGCGCTCCCACCCCGCCCTTCACCTGCCGCTCCAGCGCCTCCAGGCGACTCCTGGCGTCCTGCAGGCGCTCGAGCGTCGAGCGGGCGTCTTCGATCGCGCGTCGGGTACCGTCGAGGCCGAGCCGCCGGGGATCGGTAGCCTTGAGCCGCGTCACCAGCGCGGCCGCCGTGTCCACCGTCCCCCGGACGTCGAGCCGCTGAAACGACTGGTCGAGCGCGCGGCGCGACGAGTCCGCGCGCACGGCGAGGGCCTCGGCCGCCTGCACGGTGACGAGCTGGGTCGGATTCAGCACCAGCTGCCTGATGGTGTCGATCGGCGTGAGCTCGAGGATGGGTACGTCGAACTGCTGCGACCACTGGCGCACCGCCCGCAACGCCTGGGGAGCGAAGCCGTCGCCTCGAACCGGGCGCGCGGGAGTGGCGCGGTCGGTTCCGAAGCGCATCCCGCTCAGCCTGAAGTCCTCTATCACGATCTTCTTTTCGGCGAGCGCCAGCGGATTCAGCTTCAGCCGGATGTCGGGCACCTCGACCAGGTTCCGAGCGAGGTCGAAGGGATCGGCGATCTGCAGCTGCCGCAGGGTCACCGACGCCTCGGCGGCGAGGATATCGAGCCCGCCCACGTCCACCTGGGTCCCGAGCAGCTCGGTGCTCACTTCCTCGGTCGTGTCCTTCGCTACCGGCTCGGCGAACAACCAGACCAGCACCCCCAGGAGGACCAGGAGCACGGCGAGGGGGCCGATCGCTTTCCAGCGGAAGATCTTCACGGCCATGGCGTCACTCCGGCCGGAAGAGGCGGTAGAAGTTGTACGCCTTCGAGGCCGTGACCGCCTTGTAGAGCCTCGACTGCTGCACCTTCGCTCCGATCGTGGCGCGGTAG
>JACDHV010000221.1 GCA_013820855.1 Gemmatimonadales bacterium
GGATCGGATTGCCCTGCACGTGAGCATCGAGCCTCACGCGCCAGGCCGTCCGATCCCTCGCTGCGCTCGGGATGACGTACGGGCGGCCCTACCATCGCGCGTCACTCCCATCCATCTTCCCCGAATGCCGTTCTCTCTGTCTCCCGACCGGGCTCAGGCGGCCAAGGAGTTCGCCGCCGCGTTCGTTCCCGGACAACGGGTTTGCCTCACCACCCACGTCAATCCCGACGGCGATGGATTGGGTAGCGAGGCCGGACTGGCCCACCTGCTGAAGGCACGCAACATCGACGTCGTGGTTACTAACCCGACCCCCACGCCTCCCCGGTTCGGCTTCCTCTTCGACGACCTTCCCGGGGTGGACAGAACCGCCGAGGCGATCAAGGAGCTGAGGCGCGCCGATCTCATCGTGGTGCTCGACATCGCCGATCTCGGCCGCCTTGGCATGCTCGGCGAGACGGTCCGAAGCCGCGGCGTGCCGGTGGCCTGCATCGACCACCATGTCGGCACCGGCGTGCTCCCCGAGGGGCCCCGGTACCTCGATTCCGACGCCGCGGCGACCGGTGAGCTGGTCTTCGAGCTCGCGATCGGCAACGGCTGGCGGGTAGACCAGTCCGTGGCTCGCGGGCTCTACGTCGCGATCCTCACGGATACCGGAGGGTTCCGCTTCAGCAACACCCGCCCCCGCACCCTCAGAGTCGCGGCCGAGCTGCTGGAGGCCGGGGTGGATCCGGAGGACATCTATACCGAGGTCTACGCCCGTGCCCCGGAGGGTCGGCCGCGCCTCTTTGCCGAGGCGCTGCAGACGCTGGTGGTCGAGCCCGACTACGGGCTGGCGTGGGTCACGGTACCGCCCGGTGCCATCGAGCGACTCGGCGTCTCCTCCGACGACCTGGACGGCGTGGTCGAGTTTCCGCGCTCCATTGAAGGGGTGAGAATGGCGCTGCTCTTTCGCGAGGTGAGCCAGGGCCGGGTGAAGGTCTCCCTGCGCTCCATCGGCCCCGTGGACGTCGCCTCCTTCGCCAAGCGGTTCGGGGGGGGCGGTCACACCAAGGCCGCGGGTCTGGCGCTCACCGGATCGCTCGCGGAAGTGCAGGCCACCGTCCTCACGGCCGCGCGCGAATACCTCGGCCTCGACGGCGATCGCGACTCCGCGCACGGTTGAAGTTCCCTCCAGAGATCCTATATTCCGACTATGGTAGTAGGAATTCGCCGTCCGATGGCATATGGACACGATTGATCGCATCGAGCGCACGCTGGACACCCTGCGCCCCTACATCGCATCTCACCGCGGGCACGTGGAGGTGGTGGATTTCGATGAGGGCGAAGGAGTGCTCCTGCTCCGGCTGGGTGGCACCTGCCATGGCTGCGCCGCGTCGACCGTGACCCTGCGCCAGGGCATCGAGGCCCGCCTTCGGGAGATGGTGCCGGAGGTCAAGCACGTGGAGGCGGTCTGATGACCGAGTCGCTGGAAACCAGGGTCGTCGCCGCGCTCGCTCGCCTCCGGAATCCCCGTCTCGAGAACGATCTCCTTTCGGCCGGCATGATTCGGGACCTCGCCGTGGGCCCGGACGGGTCGGTCAATTTCACTTTCCTGCTCTCGCCCGAGGACCCGGCGACGCTGGTGCGCCAGGCCCGCGCGGCGGTGCAGGAAGTCGAGGGCGTCCGCCGCGACGCGGTCAAGATCGCCGTGACCAATCCCTCCGGGCCCCCCAAGGTCACGCACGGCCCGCCCGCCGCGGCCGAGGCTCCGCCGCCGCAGGCGCCGGCCGCGCCCGAGATGCCCGATCTCGGCCGGATCATCGCCGTCTCGTCGGGCAAGGGGGGGGTGGGCAAGTCCACCGTGTCGGCGAACCTCGCCGTCGCGCTCGCCCGCTCGGGCCGACGCGTGGGGCTCATGGATGCCGACGTGTACGGGCCCAACATCCCCCGGATGTTCGGCGTGTCCGAGCGGCCGCCGGTCACCGGAGGGAAGATTCAGCCGCTCGAGGCCTTCGGCGTGAGGCTGATGTCGCTGGGATTTCTGGTGGAGCGGGACGCGCCCGCGATCTGGCGGGGACCGATCATCATGAAGATCGTGCAGCAGTTCCTGCGCGACGTCGAGTGGGGTCCTCTCGACTATTTCCTGGTCGATCTGCCCCCCGGCACGGGCGACGCGCAGCTCTCGCTGGTCCAGGCGACCCACGTCTCCGGAGCGCTGATCGTCACCACCCCCCAGGAGATGGCGGTGGGCGACGCGCTCCGCGGGGCCCGGATGTTCGAGCGGGTCGGGGTGCCGGTGCTGGGCATCGTCGAGAACATGAGCGGCTTCGTGGATCCCGAGAGCGGCCGCCGGCTCGAGATCTTCTCCTCCGGCGGGGGGCGGCGCCTGGCCGACGAGCTGGGCGTGGATCTCCTGGGAAGCATCCCGCTCCAGCCCGGGCTCGCCGAGCTGGCCGACGCGGGGCGGCCGATCCTCGTGGCCGAGCCGGAGAGCGCGGCGGCCGCGGAGCTCCAGAATGTCGCCGACCAGCTCCAGCGCCGGACCGCCGGCCGTTCCGCCGGCTTGCCGATCCTGCGCGGCTGACCGGCTCCATCGAACGAGTTAAACCTACAGCTTCGTGATCGTGACGGTCGTACTTGTGCGCCTTGTCGTAGCCGACGCGGCGCGCCACGTTCATGACCCTCTGGGTCTCCAGGTCCGAAGGCGCGTACGCGAGCAGGAACACGTCTCCGGCGGCCGCGGCGGCCTGATGGCCCCGGATCAGCTCGCCTCCGCGTCCGCCATCGACTTGAAGCTGACGATCACATAGCCGCGGGGGTAGAACACCCCGTGCTTTTCCGGGCACTCGGTCAACGGAACCTTCTTGAGAACGCTGCCATGCTCCGCGGCGGGCGTATTCCGCCGTGGGGGTTTTGCCGGAGAGTACTCGGGTCTGGTAGCCACGGAAGTCCTATCGGCGGCACCCTCCGTGGCCGCTATACTTGGCGAACCATGGGCCTGATCACGCTCCTCACCGATTTCGGAACCGCGGACTCGTACGTCGCGGAGCTGAAGGCGGTGCTGCTGAGCGCGGCTTCCGACGCCGTGCTGGTGGACGTGACTCACTCGGTGACGCCGGGAGACATTCGCGCGGCGGCCTACCTGCTCGGTCGGGTGTGGCATCGCTTCCCGGCGGGCACCGTCCACGTCGCCATCGTGGATCCGGGTGTGGGCACCGACCGTGCCGCCCTGGCGCTCGAGGCCCACGGGCACTACTTCGTCGGCCCGGACAACGGGCTCTTCACCTTCGTGCTGCGCGACACCGAGGTGCAGATCGTCTCGCTGCTGACGCCGGACGGCTCGTCCGCCACCTTCCACGGCCGTGATGTCTTCGCGCCCGCGGCCGCCGCGCTCGCCGCCGGCGCGGCACTGGTGAGCCTGGGCGAGCCGTTCGCCGACATGCCCTCGCGCCTGGTCTATGCCGAGCCGCACTACGAGGGAAAGTCGCTCGTGGGACAGGTGGTGTACGTGGACCGCTTCGGCACCCTGGTCACCAACCTTACGCCCGAGCTGGTGCCGCCGTACGCCGTCATCGAGGTGGAGGGCCTGCAGATCGGGGCGCTGACCCGAACCTTCGGCGACGTGCCGACCGGCGGGCTCCTGGCCTACCTGGGATCCGGCGGGCAGATCGAGCTGGCGGTGCGCGACGGGTCGGCTGCCCGCCGCCTCGGCATGGGTGTCGGCGGCCGGGTCAGGGCCCGGCTGGGCTAGGGCCGCGTCTCAGCCGCGAGAGCGCCAGCCTCAGGTAGCCGTACAGCTTCCAGATCACGAACACCGCCACCACGAGCAGCGCCACCACGAGCATTGCCGCCAGTAGCGGATGCTCGGCCGCCATCCAGGCGAGAAACACCACCAGTCCGTCTTCCAGCAGGCTCAGCGTCCAGTTGCTCACCGGCTCGGGGCTCATGTTCGCCGCCGCCCGGGTGCTCGCCTTGGCTCCGTGCGACGTGAGCGCCACGCTTCCCGCGAGCAGCGCGGCCGCGAGCTTCCACTCCTCCGGCACGCCCTCCCCCGCGAACGCGCTGTAGGAGAGCAGCGCCGCCGCGGGTGGGCGGATGAAGGTGTGGACCGCGTCCCAGGCGCTGTCCACGAACGGGATCTTGTCGGCGATGAACTCGACGAGAAAGAGTGTGAGGGCGATGCCGAGCACAACGGGGTTGGCGAGAACCTGGAGCGGCTCGGGGAGCGTGACGATGCCGAACCGCTGAAAGAGGCCGGCGGCGCACACCGTGAGATACAGATTGATGCCGGAGGCGAACGAGGTTCCGAGGGCGAAGCCCAGGGTCTCGAGAGGAGACATGCTACCAACCTATACGGCTGCGGAAGAGCCGTGAAGCGTTCTTCCTACTCCACCCTTCGCTTCTGGTCCAGCCACTCGATCCTCACCCCGCCCACCGCGGTCGTCACGTCGATGTCGAGCCGGCGCTCGGCACGGTCGTAGCCGGGAGACTCGAAGCCGTTGCCCACCCGGACCAATCCCGCGGCGTCGAAGCTCGCCAGGAAGCGGTCGAGCGTGAGCCGCACGCCGATTCGGCGGGGCAGGCGGAGCGTCAGCTCGCCCATCGCCATCTTGACCGTGGCCTGCGAGCTCGAGGTCCACGCTCCGTCGAAATCGAGCGTGACCTTGCCTACGCCGCCCTCGAAGTCGATCCGGTCGCACCGGCTGTTGCCGAGACCGAGCATGGTCATTTGGGCCGCGCCGGCGGTGATCTCCGCGAAGCGGCATCTGGAGCGGTTCGGCTGGGAGAACCGGATCACCGCCTGGCTTGCGCCGGCCTGCATGGTGAGCTCCGACAGGCTGAGGCCGCCCAGCTCCAGGTCGGCGGTCACCGCGCCGAGCGTGATGTCGAGGTCGAGGTCCACGGCCGGCGAGAAGGCGACATTCGCGTCCTGGCGGAGCTGCCGCTTCGAGACCACCCGCAGGCCGCCTTCACCCGCGGGGCGGATGCCGAGGGCGACGGCCCCTCTGGCCGCGTCGAAGTCGCTGGTCGGGAGGTAGCGCTCCTCGTCGTAGGAGGCGTCCATCCGGTACAGCTCGGTGGCGCTGCCGGGCGCGATCCGAAGGCCGCCGGCGCGATAGTCGAGAGTGGCCTGCAGCCGCGTCTCGCCGTGCAGCTGACGGAACGTGGTGAATGCCCGCATGCCCTGGGCGGAGGCACTGCCAGCCACGAGCGACAGGACCAGCGCCGCGGCGGCAGCCCGGAGCATCAGAGGCCCCGGGTGGGCGTCCGGCCGCCGGGGCGCCGCGCCGCGGTCACGCCGAACTGAGGCGTGGCCCAGAGATATTCGTCGGTAAGCGCCTCGGGTGGGATCAGCCGCCCGGCGAAGTTTTCCCGGATGCCGGCCCGGCTGAGCAGCGCCGCGCCGAAGCCGGCGGTCGCGAGCAGCCACGTGACCAGGAACGCGGCTCCG
>JACDHV010000222.1 GCA_013820855.1 Gemmatimonadales bacterium
GGCTTCACCGGCCGGATAGCCGACCGTGCCTCCAGCGTGCGCGACAGCGTCAGCTCAAGGGCCGGCGACGTGAAGGAGCAGGCCGGCGACTTGGCCGACCGCGCGCGGGAGCGCGCCGGCGAGCTGGGCGACGGCGTGCGGGAGCGGGCGCGGGACCTGGGCTCGCGCGCGAAGGACCGGACCCGCCGGGCCCGCGGTGGCTTGGAGCGCCTCGCCGAAGACAATCCGCTGGCTGTCGCCGCGGGTGTGGCGGCGCTGGGGCTGGCCTTCGGACTCCTGGTGCCCGAGACCGAGCGGGAGCAGCGGCTCATGGGCCCCACCCGGGACGACCTGCTCGACCGGGCGCAGGGTACGGCCCGCCGGGTCAAGGACGCCGCCCTCGAGGCGGGTCAGGAGCTGCGCGAAGCGGTGCGCGAGGAAGTCTCCGAGCGGGCACCCGAGGTGAAGGCGGTCGTCAAGGACGCCCTGCACTCGGTCGGCGAGCAGGTGAAGGAGAAGGCCGGCAAGGTGAAGGAGGAGGCGAAGCAGGCGGCCCGGGAGCAGCGGCCCGGTTCCGGTTCCGGCTCGATGCCGGCCTGATTCTCTGGTGATCGGGAGGCTGCTCCGGCGGCGATCGTTCCTCTCGGACCGCGAGCAGGACTTGCGGGCCCGGGAACAGGAGCTGCTGGGGCGCCTCGCGCGCGCCCTCGAAGCGTTCGGCCCCGACGTTCAGCCCAGCGACCTGCAGCGGTTCCAGGAGGCCACCGAGCAGCTCGCCGGACTCTTTCTCCTGGTGATTGCCGGAGAGTTCAACTCCGGAAAGTCCAGCTTCATCAACGCCCTGCTGGGGGAGCGCGTGCTGCCCGAGGGCGTGACCCCCACCACCGATCGCATCAACCTCCTCCGCCACGGCCCCGAGATCACGGAACGGCCGCTGGAAGCCTACCTGCTCGAGCGAACCCACCCCGCCGAGCTGCTGCGCGAGCTCAACGTGGTCGATACTCCCGGCACCAACGCGGTCATTCGCCGGCACGAGGAGCTGACCAGCGACTTCGTGCCCCGGGCCGACCTGGTCCTCTTCGTCACCAGCGCCGACCGGCCGTTCAGCGAGAGCGAGCGCGAGTTTCTCGAGCGCATCCGGGAGTGGGGCAAGAAGATCGTCTTCATCGTGAACAAGATCGACATTCTCGCCGGACCGGCCGAGCGGGACGAGGTGATCGCCTACGTGCGGGAGAACGCCGCGGCGCTGCTGGGCGACACGCCCCAGGTGTTCCCGGTGTCCGCCCGCCGGGCGGTGCAGGCCCGGGCCGAGGGCGCCCCCGCCCTCTGGGAGCAGAGCGGCTTCGACGCGGTGGAGGAGTACCTGCTTCGGACGCTCGACCAGGAGGAGCGGATCCGGCTCAAGTTGCTCAACCCGCTCAACGTCGGGCTCCGGCTCTCGGCGCGGTACAAGGAGGCGGCCTTCGAGCGGCTGAAGCTGCTGTCCCAGGACATCGAGGCGCTCCAGAGCATCGACGCGCAGCTCGCGCTATTTCACCAGGAGATGTTGCGCGACTTCGAGCCGAGGCTGGCCCAGCTGGAGCTGCTCCTCGGCGAGATGGAGGCGCGAGGACAGCGGTTCTTCGACGAGACAATCCGGCTCGGTCGGATCCGCTCGCTGCTCGACAGCGAGAGCGTCAAGCGCGCGTTCGAGCGCGAGGTCGTGGCCGACACCCCCCAGCGGCTCGATGCTGAAGTGGGGCGGCTGATCGACTGGATCGTGGAGCGGAACCTCAAGGTCTGGCAGGACGTGAGCCAGTTCGTGGACCGGCGCCGGCTCTCCCTCCACCAGGAGGGGATGCTGGGCGAGGTGCCCACCACCTTCACCTACAACCGGCAGGCGCTGCTGGACTCGGTGGGACGGGTCTCCCGCGAGGTGATCGGCGGCTACGACCGCGAAGGGGAATCGCGGGCGATCGCCGACGAGGTGCGAGGCGCGTTCGCGACCACGGCGCTGGCCGAAGCCGGCGCGATCGGGCTCGGCACCCTGGTCGCCACCGTCGTCACCGGCGCGGCGGCCGACCTCACGGGCATCCTCCTCGCCACCGCGCTCGCGATCGGCGGGTTCTACGTGATCCCCCGGAAGCGCCGGCAGGCCCAGCGGGAGTTCCGCCGGCGGGTCGACCAGCTCCGGTCCCGGCTCCGGGACGGGCTGACCCGCCAGGTCCACCAGGAAGTGACGCAGTCCACCGACCGGGTGAACGAGGCCATCGCACCTTACCGGCGGTTCGTACACAGCCAGCAGCAACGGATCAACGAAGCGCGCGGCGAGCTGGTCGCCACCGAAGACGCGCTGCTTCGGCTCCGCGGAGAGATCGAGCGGCGCTGAGCGGAAACGGCAGGAGCATGCGATGGCACAGGATTCAAGCAGTGTGTTTCAGATCCTCAAGGAAAGCGTCAAGGGCTTCAGCGAGGACGACTGCCCCACCATGGCGGCCGCCCTCTCCTACTACACGGTCTTTTCCCTCCCGCCCCTGCTGGTCCTGCTCCTCACGCTGCTCGGCGCGGTGGTCGATCCGGAGGATATCCAGGGCACCATCGAGTCCCAGATGGAGAGCGCCATGGGCCCCGGGGGCGCGGGGCAGGTCCAGTCCATTCTCGCCAACGTGAACCGCCCCGGCGCCGGCGGGCCGGTGGCCACCGTGCTCAGCGTGGCCGCCCTGCTGCTCGGCGCCACCGGCGTGTTCGGTCAGCTCCAGGCGGCGCTCAACAAGGCCTGGGGAGTGGCGCCCGATCCCGAGAAGGGCGGCATCAAGAACATGCTGGTCAAGCGGATGTTCGGGGTCGGAATGGTCTTCGGGCTCGCCTTCATCCTGCTGGTGTCGCTGGTCGTGAGTGCCGTGCTCTCGGCTTTCGGCGACGAGCTCGGCCAGTTCCTGCCGGCGGGTCTGTCGGCACCGGTGCTCGAGGCGATCAACTTCGCCGGCTCGCTGCTGGTCATCTCGCTCCTCTTCGGCGCCATCTTCAAGGTGCTCCCCGACGCCGAGATCACCTGGAACGACGTGAAGGTCGGCGCGGTGGCCACGGCGCTCCTCTTCGTGGCGGGCAAGTTCCTGCTTGGCCTCTATCTCGGGCGGAGCAACCCGGGCGAGGCGTTCGGCGCGGCCGGAGCGCTGGCGGTGATGCTGGTCTGGATCTACTACTCCTCGATGATCGTGCTGTTGGGCGCGGAATTCACCCAGGTGTGGGCGGAGCGCCGCGGCAGCGGGATCGTGCCGGAGAAGGGCGCGGTGCGGGTGGTGCGGGAGACGAGGCGAATCCATCAGCCGGCGGAGGGGTACTGAGGGCGGCACGCTTCCATCGCCTCTTCGGCCCGCCGTCCGGCGCGCTCCGCTCCCGCGCCCGAACCGTCCTCCGCCGCCTCAAGTCTGTCGTCGGCCTGGACGTGTACCGGCGCCCGGAGATCGCGGTCGAAACCGTCCGCCTGGGAGAGGCCGACGGCCGCTGGTCGGTGGCGCCTGAGGGGCTGGGAACCCACAGCGTGGTCTACGCCTTTGGCGTCGGCACCGACATCAGCTTCGAGCGCGACCTGATCTCGCGCTACGGTGTCACGGTGCACGCCTTCGACCCGACTCCGATCGCGCTCGAGTGGGCCGCGGCGCGGCGGCTCCCCGATCGGTTCGTGCTCCACCCCTATGGCGTCGGAGATGCCGACGGCCGGGCTCACTTCGCGGCCCCGCGGAAACGGAAGTTCGCGTCCTTCAGCCTGGTCCGGAGCGATGGAGTGGGGCCCGGCGTGGACGCCCCGGTGCATCGGCTCGTCACCCTGGCCGGCATGCTGCGGCTCCCGCCGCCGGATCTGATCAAGATGGACATCGAGGGCGCCGAGTACGCGGTGCTCGGGGACATGCTGGAGAGCGGATTCCGGCCGCCGCAGATCCTGGTCGAGTTCCACCACCGCTGGCGCGAGGTGGGCGCGCGCCGCACCCGCGAAGCCTTGGCGCTGCTGGCCCGGCACGGCTATCGGATAGCGGCGGTGGACGGCAACGGGCAGGAGTACTGCTTCCGGAGGTGTGATCGGTAGGTTGGCACACGTCGGTACCCGCATCATCGTTGTTGCCCATGCTCAGACTCAACACGTTCGGCGGCCTCGTCCTCCAGCAGGACGGGCAGCTGCACACCGGGCCCGTCTCGCCGCGGCGGCGCCTGGCCCTGCTCGCCGCGGCGGCGCCTGGCCCTGCTCGCCGTGATCGTCGCGGCGGGGCAGCGCGGCGCGAGTCGCGACAAGCTGCTGGCGCTCCTCTGGGCCGACAGCGAGGGCGAGCCAGCGCGCCACTCGCTGTATCAGGCAGTGCACGCCATCCGGCGCTCCGTCGGCAGCGACGAGATCTTCCTCGGGACCACCACGCTCCAGCTCAATCCCCGGCTGATCACCAGCGACGTCGGCGAGTTCGGCGAGGCGGTGGAGTCCGGCTCTCACGAGCAGGCGGCGCGGCTCCCGGCGCCAGCATCTCGAGGCCGAGCCCGATCCCGCGATCGAGGACTGGATCGGCCGGCTGCGAACCGGGGAGGTTCCGGCGTCCGCCCCCGCCGCGACAGGCCGCGCGTGGTGTCGGGTCGGCCTGGTGAGCGACGGCGCCCGCGACGACACCGCGCTCGAGTACCGGATGCGGGTGGTGCGGCCGGGACTGAAGGGATCGGCCACGATCGTGTACTATCCGCGTCAGGGAACAGGTGCCTCGCTCCGCTCCCGTTGATGTAGCGTTATGTTCCCGCCTATGTCACCGGCCCGACCCGGAACCTACGTCAGGATATACGAGGTGGTCCGCCGGATCCCCAGGGGCCGGGTGGCCACGTATGGCCAGATCGCGGAGCTGGCCGGCCTTCCGGGGCACGCGCGCCAGGTGGGCTACGCGCTTCACGCCTTGCCGGAGGACAGCGCCGTGCCCTGGCACCGGGTACTGAACGCGCGAGGAACGCTGAGCCTGCGGCGCGATTCCGGCGCCGAGATCTCGCAGCGCCTCCGGCTGGAGCGGGAGGGCGTCCGCTTCAATGCCGGCGGAAGGGTCGCGCTCGAGCGGGTGCGGTGGCGGCCCTCCCGCGACGGCCGCCCGTGAGCGGGTCGCTCACCGGTGCCACCGGAGATCCCTGGCACCGACTCCGCGCGCTCACCCCTGCCCGCATCGCGCTGGGCCGCGCCGGCGTCAGCCTTCCGACAACCGCCCATCTGGACTTCCAGCTCGCGCACGCACGGGCTCGCGACGCGGTGTACGTCGCCCTGGACGTGCCGGCGCTCGTGCGGGACCTCGCGGCCGCGGGGTTCGAGTCGCTGGAGGTTCGGAGCGCGGCCGGCAGCCGCGAGGTCTACCTCAAGCGCCCCGACCTCGGCCGCCGGCTCGACGGCGAGTCGGCCGGGCGGCTCGCGGCGCCGCCGGCCGGGCCGGACGCCGTGCTGCCGGACGCCGTCC
>JACDHV010000049.1 GCA_013820855.1 Gemmatimonadales bacterium
GTGCAGGCACTGGCCAACCGCTATGCCAACGTGCTCAGCTCGGCGGGAGTGGCTCCGGAACAGCGCGTGATCATCGCCTTGCCCGATGGGCCCGGCTACGTGGCGGCGCTGTTCGGCGTCCTGAAGATCGGCGCCGTCGTGGTGATGGTCAATCCGGAGCTCAAGCCCGACGCCATCGAGTATTTCTTCGAGTACAGCCGAGCCGCCGTGGCGCTGGTGGCCGCCGAGCGCGCCGACGTTTTCCGCGCCGCGGCTGGCCGGGCCGCCCGCGCGCCGGCGCTGCTGGTCGTGGGCACGGGCGATTGGGACTCGCGGCTCGCTGCGGCATCCGAGACCTGGCGGAACTACCCCACCCACCGCGACGACGCCGCCATCTGGCTCTTCTCCGGTGGCACCACAGGCCGGCCCAAGGCCGCCGTGCAGCCGCATCGCTCGTTCGTCAACACCGCGCAGTGCTATGCCGGCCAGGTGCTCCGCTACACCGAGGACGACGTGACGCTCTCGGTGCCCAAGCTCTATTTCGGCTACGCCACGGGCTCCAATCTCCTCTTCCCCTTCGCGGCCGGCGCGGCGAGCGTGCTGTTCGACGAGCGCTGCACCGCGGAGGTCGTCTTCAGCCGGATCGCGCGCTACCGGCCCACCATCCTGATCACCGTCCCCACCATGATCAATCAGATGGTGAGTCACCCGGAGGCCGGCCGGCAGGACCTCTCCTCGGTGCGCCTGGCCACCTCCGCGGGAGAAGGCTTGCCCGAAGCGCTGCACGCCAGGTGGAACCGGACCTTCGGCGTTCCGCTCCTCGACGGCCTCGGCACCGCGGAGATGTGGCACATCTTCCTCTCCAATCGCCCGGGTCGCGTGCGCCCCGGGACGCTGGGCGAGGTGGTGCCCGGCTTCGAGATCAGGGTGGCCGACGAGGAGGGCGGGGACGTCCCCGACGGCACGATGGGCCACCTCTGGGTGCGCGGCGGATCGCGCGCCCTGGGCTACTGGCAGCAGTTGGAGAAGAGCCAGACCTGCTTCCGGGGCGAGTGGGTAGTGACGGGCGACCTGGTCAGGCGGGATGCCGACGGCTACTACACCTACGGCGGCCGGGCCGACGAGCTGCTCAAGGTGTCGGGCAAATGGCTCTCCGCGACCGAGGTGGAAGGCTGCCTGCTGCTCCACCCGGCGGTGTCGCAGGTGGCGGTGGTGGGCGTGGCCGACGCCAACGGTCTGGTCAAGCCGTGCGCCTACGTCATCTGCCGAGAGCGCCGCGAAGGGCTGGCGGAAGAGCTCAAGGCGTTCGTGTGCGAGCGGCTGGAGCCGTACAAGCATCCGCGCGAGGTGATCTTCGTCGAATCGCTGCCGACTACGCACCTGGGGAAGGTGGACCGGGGGAAGCTCAGGGCGGCGTCTCCTTCCAGCTCCTGAGGCCGATGCAGGAAGTCCCCTGCCCTCAGGCGAGATTCATCTTCCCCAGTAACGCCCGAAACCGGGAATGCTCGCGCAGGCTGCGGAACAGGAACGACCCCTTGATGCCGTACACGCCGCCGGCACGCTCCTCGTAGGCGCGCTCCAGCCAATCCATCGCCCGCTCCTGCTCTCCGAGGCCGGTGTATACGTACGCCATGTGATACGGGGAGACGTATCTCTGCCCCGACAGCTCCTCGAGCCTCCGCAGCACCTCCCGGGCCGGCTCGCTCCGGCCCGCCAGCGCGAGCGCCTGGCCGAGTTGTGCCAGGAACAGAGTGCTCTCGGGGGCGAGCGACACCGCCGTCCGCAGGGCGGCGAGCCCCTGGTCCGGCATCCCGTTCAGCAGATGGGCCCATCCCAGCGTCGCATGCGCCATCGCGAAATGGGGGTCGAGCTCGATGACCCGGATGGCGTCGCAGATGAACCTGAGGAACGCCAGCATGGCATGCGCCTCGGCGAGCCCGGGGTCGATCTCGAGCGCGCGCGCGCTCCAGCTCGGTGGCGGCATCTGAAGCAGGTCCGCTCGGAGGGCCGGCACGTCCTCGCGGAGTCTTGCAGCGTCCGCCGTTTGGTGCGATATAGGCCCGCAGGCAGGACGCCCCCGAGCCCAGGTGAGCCGTGAGGGCGCAGAGCGCAGTCCCGGGCAGGTATGGGTGTGCCGCGACCGATTACCAGGAGCCTGAGCCCGTGCACCGTACGGACGACGACCGGTTCCGCGCCCTCGCCGAGACCGCCTCGGACGGCTTCGTCACGATCGATGCCGACAGTACCATCCTGTTCGCCAACGCGGGAGCCGGACGGATCTTCGGCTACGCCCCTGAGGAGCTGCTGGGCCTCGATCTCGCGCTGCTCATGCCCGAATACCTCCGTGCCCTGCACCGCGCCGGAATGCAGCGCTACCTCGACACCGGCGTCCGCCACATCCACTGGGCATCCACCGAGCTGCCGGGCCTGCACCGTGACGGACACGTGGTGCCGCTGGAGATCTCCTTCGGCGAGTCGCTGTCCGGAGGGCGTCGCACCTTCACCGGCGTCATCCGCGACATCACGGTACGCAAGCGCATCGAGCGCCGGCTCACGATCGAGCATACTGTGGCGCAGGCCCTGGCCGGGACCACGTCGGAGGCCGGCGTACTCGTCGCGATCCTGGAGGCCCTGGGGCAGGCCCTGGGCTGGCCTTGGGGCGCGATCTGGGTGCACGACGAGGCTGCCGGCACAGCGCTGCGCTGTGCCGAGATCTGGAGCGCCGATCCCTCGGCCTACGAGCAGTTCGCCCGGCGCTCGCGGGAGATCCGGCTGGCGTTCGGCGAGGGCCTCCCCGGACGGGTCTGGGTCTCCGGGTCGCCGGCCTGGGTGAGTGACGTGGTGAGCGATACGAATTTTCCGCGCTCGCCGGAGGCGAAGCTGGCCGGCCTGCACGCCGGGATCGCGTTTCCGGTGCAGCGGCGGGGCGAGACGCAGGCCGTGATCGAGTTTCTGGCCAGCCGCGTCGAGGAGCCCGATGCCGAGCTGGTCGGCCTCATGGCAGCGGTCGGCGCGCAGGTCGGCCAGTTTCTGGAGCGACGGCGTGCCGAGGCGGCGCTACGCCGGAGCGAGGAGCGGTACCGTTCGCTGGTGCAGGCTACGGCGCAGCTCGTGTGGAGCTGCGATCCGGCCGGCGACATCGTGGAGGAGCTGCCCTCGTGGTCCGCCTACACGGGCCAGCCCTTCGAGGCGTACCGTGGCCCCGGCTGGATCGAGGCGATCCATCCCGAGGATCGTGAGTCGCTCCGCGCATCCTGGCGAGCCGCGGTGGCGAGCCGGCGGCTGCTCCGCGAGACCGAGGCCCGGATCCGCCGCGCCGACGGCGTCTATGGGACCTTCGCTATCCGCGGCGTCCCCATCCTGAACCCCACCGGGGAGCCGGCGGAATGGGTCGGTACCTGCACGGATGTATCGGCCCGCAAACAGCATGAGGAGCGCCTGCGGCAGGCGGACCGGATGGAGGCGGTGGGGCGGCTCGCCGGCGGCGTGGCGCATGAGGCGAACAACCAGATGTCGGTGGTGCTCGGCAGCGCCGAGTTCGTGCTGCGGCGGTCCGATCTGCCTGAGGCGGTGCGCCAGGACGTGGAGTTCGTCCGCCAGGCCGCGGAGCGGACCGCGGCGATCACCGCCCAGCTCCTCGCCTTCAGCCGGCGGCAGGTGCTCCAGCCGAAGCTGCTCGCCCTCGAAGCGGAGGTGGCCCGGCTCGAGCCGATCCTGCGCCGCACTCTTGGCGCGGAGCATACCCTGGTGGTGCGGCCGGGAGCGAGCGGGGGCCGGGTGCTGGCCGACCCGGGACAACTCACGCAGGTACTGCTCAACCTCACCCTCAACGCGCGGGACGCGATGCCGGACGGCGGCACCCTCACTATCCGGACGCGGACCGTCACGCTGTCCGCCGAGCAGGCGGAGGCCAGGGGGGACGGCGGCGTCCTGCCAGGCCAATACGCGGTGCTGACCGTGAGCGACACCGGCCGCGGCATGGACCGCGAGACGCTCGCCCGCGCGTTCGAGCCATTCTTCACCACCAAGCCGGTCGGCCACGGCACCGGACTCGGCCTGTCGAGCGTCCACGGGATCGTCCGGCAGTCGGGAGGCCACATCTGGGCGTACTCCGAGCCGGGCCTGGGCGCGGCCTTCGAGGTCTATCTGCCGTTGTCGAAGCCGGGAGCCGAGAGTGGCGAGGCCCCCGTATCCGAGCCGGCGGCGCCAGGGAGCGGCACGGTACTGGTGGCGGAGGACGAGCCACTGCTGCGGGAGGTGATCGCGCGCACGCTCCGGGAAGCCGGCTTCACGGTGCTGGATGCGGCCGACGGGGAGACGGCGCTCGAGCTGGCGCGGCGGCATGATGGACCGCTCGCCGCGGTCGTGGTCGACGTCGTGATGCCGCGGATGAACGGCCGGACGCTGGCCCGGCAGCTCAGCCGGGAGCGCCCGGGCACCCGCGTGCTGTTCATCTCGGGCTTCCCGGACGCCGAGAGCGTGGAGCGCGGGCTCGTCGAGGGTGGGGAGCCGCTCCTGCAGAAGCCGTTCGCGCCGGCGACGCTGGCGCGGGCGGTCGCCGAGCTCATCAGGGGGAACGCCGGCGAGCCGTCATATCGTTCACCTGGCGTACCTTGACCACACCGGCCTCGGGGACCCGGGCCGTGCGATCGAGGAGCTGCACCGGGCCATCGACCGGCGCGACATCTTCCTGCCGGAGGTGTTCTTCGACCCGGTGCTGCATCCGCTTCGAGCGGACCCCCGGTTCCGAGCGGTCGAGGAGCGCATGCCACTGCCGCGGCGGGGCGGCTAGGGCGGCGGTCGTGCGGTGTCGCGTCGGAGCCCCTCGCGCGACTCCGCGCACCCCCGATACGCCGTGCCCTCGACCCCCACGCGCGCCTTGTGATGCCAGACGCGGTCCGACATGCCGTCGCTGCACCGCGCGGGCCAGATGCGCGCCTCGATCGCGCCGCGCTCGGTCTCGCCGGTCCAGCGCAGCGTGTCACCCGTGATCGCCGCGCCCGGCGCAGGCCACAGAATGCCACCGGTGTCGTCCGGCGTCCTGAAGCGCAGGCCCCTGCCGTCGATGTCGAGGGCCCAGAACGGCTCGGTTCCGAGGGCCCGCCACGCGCCCGCCGATTGTTTCATGTCCGGACAGACGTAGGGGACCGGCGCCGCCGTGTAGTGCTGTTCCTCGCTGCCGTCGCGCAGGCTCACCAGCAGGACCAGCGCAGTGTCGTTCAGCGTGCGGATGGTCGCCCGGATCTCCGACGCGTCCTCCTGCCAGTGCAGCGTGGTGTCCGACTCCATCTGCCATCGGGCGAGCCGGTACGTTTCCCAGCACGAGTCCATCACCAGCGTACTGTCGCTCAGGAAGGCGCGCATCACGCCGGGCAGGCCCGTCGAGTCGGAGCGCACCCATATCCGGTCGGTGAGGGCGCCCGCGCGCGGGTGGTCGGCGGGTGTACGGGCGCCGGAGTCGCCCCGGCAGCCGGCGCCGAGCAGAAGCGCAAGAGCGAGCGCGCTCCATGCACCACGCATTGTGTCGAACGAGCTGGACTGTAGAAGCGGCATCCGTACCTCACCTCGTGGCCGTGGCGGGTGTAGGGCTAATATAGTGGTGCATGGCGCCCTCTCCGCGGCAGACCGATCCGCACGTCCCGATGAGCTACCGCGTCGAAGGCGCCGTCGCTGTCATCTCCTTCGCCAACCCGCCCGTCAACGGCCTCTCACACGCCGTCCGTGCGGGCATAGCCACCGCCGTCGCGCGCGCGCAGGTCGACCCCTCCGTCCGGGCCGTCGTCCTCACTGGCGCCGGTGGCCTCTTTTCCGGCGGCGCCGACATCCGGGAGTTCGGCACGCCGGCCAACACGGCCGAGCCTACCCTGCGCCAGCTCATCGATCTGGTCGAGACGAGCGCCAAGCCGGTCGTCGCGGCGATCGTCGGGACGTGTCTCGGCGGCGGACTCGAGCTGGCGATGGCGGCGCATTACCGGGTCGCGAGCGCGGGCGCCAGGCTTGGGCTGCCGGAGGTGAAGCTGGGGCTGCTGCCCGGGGCGGGTGGCACCCAGCGGCTGCCGCGGCTGGTCGGCGTCGAGCGGGCGCTCGACATGATCGTGAGCGGCGAGCTGGTGCCGGCGACGGTCCTCGCACACACCGGCCTGCTCGATCTCGTGGTGGAGGGCGACGCGCTGGCGGGGGCGATGGACCTCGCGGCTTCAGCCCAGGTCCGGACGAACCCGAGTCCCAAGGCCCGCGACATCCCGCTCGACCAGCCGAACCTCGCGGCGCTTTGTGAGGCCGCTCGGACCGGACTCACGAAGCGGAGGCCACTGCTGCCTGCTCCCATGCGCGCCGTGGATGCGATCGAGGCGGCCGGCGGACCCTTCGATGAAGGACTCGCCGTCGAGCGTCGCGCCTTCCTCGAGCTGATGGAGACGCCGGAGTCCAAGGGGCTCCGGCACGCCTTCTTCGCGGAACGCGCGGCGGGCAAGGTGGACGGCATCACGCCAGCTACACCCGTCCGCCCGCTCGACCAGGCCGCCGTGATCGGCGCGGGCACGATGGGCGCGGGGATCGCCGTCGCGCTGCTCGATGCCGGCATTCCGCTCTGGCTGGTCGAGGCCGACCAGGCGGCGCTGGACCGAGGCCTGGCGCGGATCGCCGGCATCTACGACGCGCAGGTCAAGAAGGCGAAGCTCACCGCGGGCGAACGGGATCGCCGGCTGGCGCTTCTCCGGCCGACACTCACATACGATGACATCGGCGGGGCCGACGTGGCGATCGAGGCGGTGTTCGAGTCGCTGGAGGTCAAGCGCGAGGTGTTCGCCGCGCTCGACCGGGTGATGAAGCCGGGCGCCGTCCTCGCGACCAACACCTCGACGCTCGACGTGAACGCCATCGCCGGCTTCACCCGGCGGCCCTCCGACGTGCTCGGCCTGCACTTCTTCAGCCCGGCGAACGTGATGCGGCTGCTGGAGGTCGTGCGGGGCCGCGACACGTCGCCCGAGGTGCTGGCGACGGCGCTCCGGCTCGGCAAGGCGCTGCGGAAGGTGGCGGTGGTCTCGGGTGTGTGCGACGGATTCATCGGCAACCGGATGCTCGACGGCTATGTCAGGCAGGCGTGGTGGCTGGTCGAGGAGGGCGCGACGCCCCAGCAGATCGACGGGGCGATGGAGGCGTTCGGGTTCGCGATGGGCCCGTTCCGGGTCGGGGATCTGGTGGGGCACGATGTCAGTATGGCGATACGGCGGCATCGCCGTGCTGAGCGACCGGGGTATCTCTGCTCCACGTTGCCGGACAAGCTCTGCGAGCTCGGCCGCCTGGGTCAGAAGACGGGAGGCGGCTGGTACGACTATCCCGAGGGCCCGCGTCACCCGGTTCCGTCGGTCGTGGTGGAGGAGCTCGTCAGGGCGCACCGGGCGGAGATCGGGGCCGCTCCACGCCGGATCCAGGACGGCGAGATCGTGGATCGGCTGGTCTACGCCCTGGTGAACGAGGGAGCGCGGATCCTCGAGGAAGGGATCGCCGCGCGGGCGAGCGACATCGATGTCGTGTATCTCACCGGGTACGGCTTTCCGCGCGCGCGGGGTGGCCCGATGTTCTATGCCGACCAGGTGGGATTAAGTCGCGTACTGAGACGGGTGCTGGAGTTCTCGGGGAATCCGCACGGCGACCCCGGCTTCTGGACGCCGGCACCGCTGCTGGAGCGCCTGGCAAAGTCGGGTGCGACCTGACGGCGGGCTCGGTCAGCCGCCCCATGGGTGCAGCGTCAGTTGGAGGTGAGGGCGCGGGTGAAGGTGATCCGCACCGCATCCACGAAGTAAATCCGGGAGACCTCGTACGTGCCCCAGACACCCAATGCGACATGAAGGACGCCGTCCGCTTCGGTGGTAGTGACGAAGCCGTACGCTTTCTCCAGCCACACGAGCCCCGCGTCCTGCCCCTGGTCGTGCCCGGTGTCGTCCCGGAAGCCGTCCTGGAGGTCCTGGGCGGTTTCCGGTGGCTGGGGCGAAGCGCCGGCGATGATGGTCCACAGGTTCACGTCGCCGAAATCGGCGGTGCCGAAGTCGAACTCGATCCGAACGCTGTAGCTGGTCTCCGGCTCGAGGTCGAAGCTCCGCTCGATCCAGATCTTGCCGGCATCGCTCAGGTTGTCCAGCGAGAGGCGCACCGAGCGCTCGCCGTCCGTCGCCGCCTCGTCCGTCACCGCGACATCCCAGGCGATCGGATCTCCGCCGACGGTGATGTCCGTGGCGTCGGCCGACCAGGCGCCGAGACCGTCCTCGAACGAGAAGGTCTCGGTGCGGGGACCGATGTTGGGCCCCGTCCCGTCATCGCCGCAGGCCGCCGAACTCATCACCGCGCAGCCGGCCAGCATCAGAATGACAGGCCGGATGGGCGATGCGCGACAAAAGGCCGTGGGTGAGTGTTCCACGGCCTTCGGCCAGCATCCGATCTTCTTGTCGCTATCGATTGCCACTGGTTCCAGCGGTGCCGCGGCGAGTGCTGGTGCCGCGCTCCTGCTCACGATCCTTCTCCCGCTCCCGGTCATCGTCGCCACCGCCGAACAACTTGGCGAAGAAACCCTTGTCGACCTTGAGCTGGTTGTGGACGTCGTTGACCCCGGAGCACCGCTCCGCGAGATCCTCGGCCAGCCGCTTCTGCTGCCGGTCCTCCACCTTTCCCGTGAGCGTGACCTCACCGCTCTCCACCTTCACGTCGATGTCACTGGCGTCGATCTCGGGGTGCCGGGTGAGCTCCTCGCTCACGTCCTCGCGGATCCGATCGTCCGACCGCCGATATCCCTTGGGGCCGCGTCCGGCAAAACGGCCTATGATGATGGCGGACGTGTAGCGTATGCCCTGGCCGTAGGCGCCCTGGCCATAGGATCCCTCGTCATAGTCACCTTGCGAACGGCCGCTCTGCTCGTAGCCGCCTTGCCCGTAGCCACCTTGACCGTAGCCGCTCCGGCCGTAATCACCCTGGCCGAAGCCACCCTGGCCGTAACCACCACCCTGCCCGGGGCCCTGTCCGTACTCACTCTGGCCGAAGCCCTGTCCATATCCCTGGCCGCCCTCGCGCTGGCCACGTTCGCCATAGGCACCCGATCCACTCGACTGTTGCTCGCGATCGCGGCGACGGCGCCACTCCTCCTGGTCTCGATTGTTGGAGTCGTCCCGTGCCATATTGAACTCCTCTCACTTCGCTGGGTCTGAGACAGACTGACATCTTCCTCTCACGCGCGCATGTCCCTCCGCGCGGCTCAAAGACTTGCTGTTCCGCGGCACTATACAAATCGATCTACTCACAAGTTGTGATTTACGTCACGGGTTTGCGACAGTCCGGCGGTCGCACTGCAGCAAGTGGCACCAGGCGTTGGGCACGGCGATTGCGGCGACGATTCCCAAGTCCCCTGAACAATCCGCGGAGCGATGCCATGAGGCTCGAGGTCACTACGTCCACGATCCTGGTGCTGGACGACGCCGAGTCGCGGCGTGAGCTACTCTGTCGAACGCTGCGGGAGGCGGGGTATCGGGTCGTCCCCGCCCGCAGCGGGATCGAAGCACAGTGGCTTCACGACCACCGGGCGTGGAGCGCGGACCTCCTGCTGACCGGCTTCGCGCCGGCGGAGCTCGACGGCTACCACCCCGGACTCGCGGTGGGGGCGCTGCTGAAGCGGATGCCTATTCTCTTCATGTCGGCGCTCGATCGGCTGGAGAGTGTCCGCCGCGGGCTCATCCACCCACGGGCCCCGTATCTCCGCTACCCGGCACCCCCGGGCGTGCTGCGCCGCACCGTGCGCCAGGCGCTCGCCGGATCCGGAAGACCGTCGCTCCACTAGTTCGCCGCATCCCACACCCTTGTCGCCCTCATTCGCCGGATGAGGATTCCCGGATCCACACCGTCGCTTCCCGCGGCCGCAGCCGGGCGCCCAGCGTCCCGCCGCCGACGGCCACGGCACCGCCTGCCGGGTAGGCGACGCGATACCGGCCGTCCGGAGCCGGAAGGGAGACCTCCCGCGGCACGTCCGAGACGTTGAAGGCGACGATCGCGCGCTGATCACCGAGAACTCTGTCGTACGCGAGCAGACCGCGCTCGTCGTCGGTGAGGAGCCAGCTCAGGGTGCCGTCCACCATCAGCCGGACGTTCTCCTTCCGCAGCGCGATCAGGTCCCGATACACCTTGAAGAGCGCGGTGTCGGGCTCCACCCGGTCGCGGCGGCGCAGGCGGCCGGAGGGATGGGTCGTCTCGTCCTCGTAACGCAGATCGGCCCAGACCAGCGGCTTGCGCTCGTCCGGGTCATCGGCGCCCCACATCCCGACCTCGTCGCCGTTCCAGATGTGCGGCGCCCCGCCGTAGGTGAACTGCTGCACCAGGATCAGCTCCTGCGCCCGTCGGGTCCGCTCGTCCGGACGGTCGATCCGATAGGCGGGGTCCTCGCGCGGAGTGTTCCGGTACTTGTAGGGGCCCTTGTTGTAGATCGAGGTGCTGAACCGTGGCGTGTCGTGGCTCGCGGTCAGGTTCATCATCGCCCGGCGATGCGCGGGGCCGATGCCGATGGCCAGCGAATCGAGACTCGCCGCGTATCCCGAGGCGGTCGACCCGGGCAGAGCGGCGGCGAAGAAGCCGCGCGTCGGCATGAACCACCGGTAGTTCATCACCGCGTCGAACACGTCTCCCCGCAGCCACGGCGCGGGGTCGTAGATCCGGTGGGGCCAGTCCTCCCACCACACCTCGCCGACCAGGTATGCCTCGGGGTTGATGCTCCGGACGAATCGCCGGTAGTCACGCCAGAAGCCGAGCGGCACCATCTCCGCCACGTCGAGCCGGAAGCCGTCCACGCCATCCGAGGGGTCGCCGTCGCCGTTCGGGTCGAGCCAGCGACGGGTGACGTCGAACACCACTTCTCTGACTTCGGGAACGAGTGTTCCCTCGATCGGGCCGTGGGTCTGCCCCGGCGGCCGGCCGATTTTCTTCCATTCCGGCAGCCACGGTACGCCCACCCATCCCCGGTAGCGGAACTCGTTGGTGTCCGCCGTGGCGGGATCGTCGAAGCGCTCGATCTCGTACCAGTCGGCGAACCGCGACGCCCGCTGCCGGGCGACCACGTCCCGCCAGGCCCAGAAGGTGATCCCGGTGTGGTTCCACGAGTAGTCCATGATGACGCGCATGCCCCGCCGGTGAACCTCCTTCACCAGGGCGAGAAAGAGACTGTCGGCGGCCGTCCACACCCAGGTGGCCGGATCCATGGGATCTTCCGCCGCCATGCGAGCCTCGTCGCCACGCGGATCGGGTCCGAAGTTGCGGTCGACGTGGTGGTAGTTCCGAGCGTCGTACTTGTGCAGCGAAGGCGCGTCGTTCACCGGGTTGAGATACAGCGCCGTGACGCCGAGATCCTGGAGATAGTCCAGCCGGTCGAGCAGGCCATGGAGGTCGCCGCCGTACCGGCGGAACTGCACCGTTCCGTAGAAGTCCTTCCCCGTGGCGGCGGCCCAGGGCTCCTGCCGGTACCAGTCCTGCGTCCACGGCGTGGGGCGCCAGCCGTCGGGCGGCGGCTCGTCGGTCACGCCCTCGATGTCGTGCGCGGTCGGATCGTTGGACGGGTCGCCGTTGCGGAAGCGCTCGACGAAAACCTGATACCAGATCGCGTCTCCCGCCCAGGCCGGCACGCCGAGGTTCACCGAGGCAGGCGTCGGGGCCGACTGCCGGGCGCAGGCGGTGGCGAGGAGGAGAACGAGCGGGACCGTGCGGAGGAGCGCCCTCACGGCGGCCCCGGCGCGAACAGGAACGTCAGCGCGTCCCCCAGTCGGGCCCGCCACGAGGCCTCCGTGTGCGTGGCGCCCTCGTAGCGCCGGACCACGAAATCCCGACCCTCCACCAGGCCCTGGCCGAGGAGCCAGGTTCGTACGGCACGGTGGGTGGGCACGTAGCCGGAGTCGAGTCCCAGGCTGCCGTAGTCGAACCAGTAGCGCGCGCTTCGCGGGACTCGGAGACCGGAACGGATGTCACCGATGACGTACGGCGTCGTGTCCGGAGTCTCCCTCGACCGAAGGCGGAAGTAGTCGGCCGCTACCGCTTCCGAGAGTGGAAAATGGGTGGAGATGCAGCCGCAGGCACCGAAGACCTCGGGGTGGTGGGTCACCAGGTAGAACGACAGCAACCCGCCCATCGACGATCCCATGACCGCCGTGCTCGCGGGGCCGGTGCGCGTTCGAAATTCCCGGTCCACCTTCGGCATCAGCTCCTCGATGAGAAAGCGCGCGTAGTCCGGCGCGCCGTGCCAGGGCGAGTACTCGGTTCCCCGTGCGTCCGTGCTCCAGACGCCGACGATGATGATCGGCGGAATGATGCCCCGCTTCACCAGCCGTACGACCGCCTGGTCCACTCCCTAGTCTACGCCCGTGTTCGCGATGCGCGGGTCGAAGAGGTTCTGCCCGTCGTGCATGTAGAGCACGGGATAGCGCGTGGCGGGAGCATCGCCGTAGCCCGGCGGCAGCCAGACCTCGACGCGGCGCGCCGGACCCAAGAATCTCGAGGGTCCCGCACCGGCCATGGCGAGTGCGTCCGCACGCCACGGGCCGAACCGCGGAAGGCTTCCGGTGAGGTAGACGACACCGGCGCCCTCGGGCACCCGTACCCGGAAGGTCGCCGTGCAGCATTGGGAGCCGGATCCAACCGACAGGACCACGGCGAGCGCGAGGGTGAGAGCCACCGCGCTAAGGTGTGGGCCGAGGGGCGCCGCGGCAAGCGCGCTCGCCCTCGGGCGGCGTTGCAGCTCACGACGGGCCCCTTGACGACTCGAAGTCCGGCCGGAATATTCCCGACAGGCAATCCGGCTGGCGGACACTGCGACAGTAGCCGCGGACGCTGTGCTGCCGCCTCCCGTGTGCAGGCTCCCCGATGTCGCCCCGAGGCACCCGTGTCCAGGGTTCCTACCCTCAAAGGCAATGCGCCGTTTCGGGCATGTAATCGACCCGCGCCTTTCTCCCAGGGCTCCGGCCTCGACGGCCGGGCCTTTCTGCTATCGTCTCCCCCCCAACCCCGGAAATCGTAAAGACCCTGTTCTTTCCGTCCTGATCTGAAAGGAAGCACGCAATGAGAGGGCTACGCTGCAGCATCGGCCTGCTCCTGGCAGCGGTTTGGATCGCGCCGCTTGGCGCCCAGGAACCAGCCGGCACAGTTCGAGGACGTATCACCGACGACGTGTCGCAGCAGCCGCTCCGGGGGGCCAACGTCGCGTTCGCGGGCCGGAGCGCGCAGACCAACACCGACGGCCGCTACACCCTCACCGGCCTTCCGGCGACGACCGATACCCTGCGGGTGACGATGATCGGGTACGCGCCCGCGGCGCGGGCGCTCACCGTCGCCGCCGGCGAAGTCGTCGACCTGGACCTCGTCCTGGCGGCCCAGGCGCTCAACCTGGCGGAGATGGTGGTGGTCGGCTACGGCGAGCAGGCGGCCGGCAACATCACCGGCGCCGTCACCAGCATTTCGGCGCAGGAGTTCAACAAGGGCCGCATCGTGAGCCCGCAGGAGCTGATTCAGAACAAGGCGGCCGGCGTGCAGGTCATCGAGAACAACGAGCCGGGCGGCGGCACCTCGGTCCGGATCCGCGGCGCGACCTCGATCAACGCGAGCAGCGAGCCGCTCTACGTGATCGACGGCGTGCCGATCGGGAGCGGCGCGGGCGCCGGCCTCCTGGTGGAGCTCGACCGGCCCAACTTCACGACCCCGGTTCCGGGCAGCGGCATCGCCAAGGGCCGCGACCCGCTCAACTTCATCAACCCCGACGACATCGAGAGCATCACCGTGCTCCGCGACGCCTCGGCCGCCTCGATCTACGGCGCGAACGCCGCCAACGGCGTGGTGCTGATCACGACCAAGTCCGGACGCGAGCGGCCGCAGTTCGAGTACAGCGGCACGTTCTCCGCCTCGACCGCCACCCGCTACCCCTCGATCTTGAACGCCGACCAGTTCCGGGCGGCCGTCGAGCAGTATGCGCCGGGGAACGTCGACCAGCTCCGCAGCGCGAACACCGACTGGTTCGACGTGGTGGACCGCACCGGCCTGGGCCAGGAGCAGAACGCCGCCCTGTCGGGGCAGGGCAACACGATGGACTACCGCCTGTCGTTCAACTACCTCGACCAGGACGGCATCATCCGTGGGACCCACACCCAGCGGGTCGGTATCGGGGTGAACTACAACCAGCGGCTGGCCAACGACCGCATCACCCTGCGGTTCAACGCGAGGGGCTCGCGGGCGGAGGATCAGTTCACGCCGCTCGGCGTTCTCTCCAACGCCGCGCAGATGGGGCCGACGCAGCCGGTCCACGACGGCAACGCGCCCGGCGGCTACTACGAC
Organism: Gemmatimonadales bacterium; assembly: GCA_013820855.1. Lineage (GTDB taxonomy): Bacteria > Gemmatimonadota > Gemmatimonadetes > Gemmatimonadales > GWC2-71-9 > CAVVWJ01. The sequence continues at coordinate 14,323 of JACDHV010000049.1, forward strand.
TACACCACCGGCCTGACCTCGCCGGACAACCCGGCGGCCATCGCCTTCCTGGCCCGGGACCAGGCCACGACGTACCGCAGCGTCGGCAACGTGCAGGCCGAGTACAGCCTGCCCTTCGTCAACGGGCTCAAGGCCAACGCCAATCTGGGCTACGACGTGACCGAGGCCGACCGGGAGGCCTTCAATCCGAGCATCCTGCACCGGCAGACCGTCACCGACCACGGCCAGATCATCCGCACCAGTCCCTCCCAGCTCAACACCGTGTTCGAGAGCTACCTGAACTACGTCACGCCGGGCGGCTTCGGTCCGGGCATCCTGGATCTCACCGGCGGCTACTCCTACGCGAAGGCTCATGCCGAGTACCCGAGGCTCGAGGCCAAGGGCCTGAGCACCGACGCGCTGGGCACCGACGGCATTCCGGGCGCGGACATCATCCAGAACAGCCTGGACGTGCAGGACAGCAAGCTGATCTCCTTCTTCGGCCGGGCCAACTACAACATCAACGACAAGTACATCCTCGCGCTGAGCCTCCGGCGGGACGGCTCCTCCCGCTTCGGCGAGGGGAACGAGTGGGGTAACTTCCCCTCGGTGGCCGTCGCGTGGCGGCTCTCGCAGGAGCCGTTCCTCAGAAACGTCGGGGGGCTCTCAGACCTCAAGCTGCGCGCCTCCTGGGCGCGGACCGGCAACCAGGCCTTCGGCAATTACCTCCAGTACTCGAGCTATACGGTGGGCGACGGGCAGACCCAGTACCCGATCGGCGACACGCTCATCACCACGATCCGGCCCGGCGCCGTGGATCCGAACATCAAGTGGGAGTCCACCCGCTCGGTAGACATCGGCCTCGACTTCGGCTTCGCGAACAACCGCTTTAGCGGCGCCATCGACTGGTACGACAAGAGGACCACCGACCTGATCTTCCGGGTGGCGGTGCCGGCCGGCACCAACCTGTCGAACTTCATCACCACCAACATCGGCAGCATGCGGAACCGGGGCCTCGAGCTCAGCCTCGGCGCCCGGGTGCTCGACGGGGGCGACCGCGGGCTGAGCTGGCAGGCCGACTTCACCGCGGCCCGCAACACCAACGAGCTGCTCACCATCGATCCGATCGCCGGCGCCGGGCAGCAGATCCTCACCGGTGACGTAGCCGGCGGCGTGGGAACCAAGATCCAGGTCCTGACTCCGGGCCGGCCGATCAACTCCTTCAACGTGTACACCCACAAGCTGGACGCGAACGGCAAGCCGATCTATTCGGACCAGAACGGCGACGGCAACATCAACGACGACGACCTGTACATCGACCAGAACGGGGACGGCATCGTCAACCAGGACGATCTCCGGCCGTTCGAGGATCCCGCGCCCGACTGGATCCTGGGACACTCGTCCTACATGGCCTGGGGCAAGTTCGACATGGGCTTCACGCTGCGGGCCTATCTGGGGAATTACGCCTACAACAACGTGGCGTCCAACATCGGCACGTACGCCGAGGTCGCGCGCTCGTCTCCTTACAACCTGCACACCTCGGTGCTCGAGACCGGCTTCGCGACGCCGCAGTACCAGTCGAACTACTACGTCGAGGATGCGTCGTTCCTGCGGATGGACAACATCACGCTCGGCTACTCCTTCGACATCCGCGGCCAGGCGGCGCGGATCTTCGGCACGGTCCAGAACGCATTCACCATCACCGGCTACAGTGGAGTGGATCCGACCGCGGGTCTGAACGGTATCGACAACAACATCTATCCGCGGTCGCGGACCTTCACCAGCGGCCTGAGCCTCCGGTTCTAGGCATATGACCACGGACTCGCATACCTCGAAAAGGGGCACAGCCATGAACCGGAGCATCCGCACGACGCTCGGCGTCGCCGTCATCCTGCTGGGACTGGGGGTGGCGGGGTGCACCGATACGACGCAGGAGCCGTCCAGCACCGTGACCGAGACGAACGCCTTCAACGACCCGACCGCGTACCGGGCGTTTCTCGCGAAGGTCTATGCGGGCCTCGCCGTGAGCGGGCAGCAGGGGCCCGCGGGGCAGCCCGACATCTCGAATATCGACGAGGGCTTCTCGCAGTATCTGCGACTGTACTGGGAGGCGCAGGAGCTGCCGACCGACGAGGCGGTGATCGCCTGGGGCGACGTCGGGCTTCCCGAGATGAACACCCAGATCTGGGCCTCGTCGAATTCCTTCGTCGTGGCCATGTACTACCGGATCTACTTCCAGGTCGGGATGGCGAACGAGTTCCTGCGCCAGACCAGCGACGCGAAGCTGACCGAGCGGGGAGTCAGCGCCGCCCTCCGCGAGACGATCCAGACGTACCGCGCCGAGGCACGCTTCCTCCGCGCGTTGAGCTACTGGCACGGCGTCGATCTCTTCGGGCCCATCCCGCTGGTGACGGAGGACGACCCCATCGGCTCCACGCCGCCGGCACAGAGCACGCGCACCGAAGTCTTCGACTTCATCGTGAGCGAGCTGACGGCCATCCGAAGCCAGCTTCCGGTCGCCGGCGCGGCCACCTACGGCCGGGCCACGGACGCCGCCGCGTCCATGCTGCTGGCTCACGTGTACCTCAACGCGGAGGTCTACACCGGCACTCCGCGCTACGCCGATGCGCTGGCCGCCGCCCAGGCCGTCATCGCGAGCCCGCACACGCTGGATCCGAATTTCCGGCGGGTGTTTCAGGCCGACAACCACACCTCACCGGAGATCATTTTCCCCATCATTCAGGACGGGGTGCATACGCAGACCTGGGGGGGCATGACCTTTCTGGTCCATGCCGCGTGCGGCGGCAGCATCGACCCGGCCAGTGTCGGGGTGGACGGCTGCTGGTTCGGGCTCCGGTTGAAGCCGGAGGCCTACGCCCGGTCCGTCGGTGACCCGCGGGCCTCGTACTTCCACACCGACGGCCAGACGGTCGGCATCGCCAGCATCAGCGACTTCAGCCACGGGATCGCCGCGCCCAAGTACCAGAACGTGACCTCGACCGGGGGGCCCGGTTCCAACGCGACGCACGTGGACACCGACTTCCCGATGTTCCGCCTGGCCGACGCCTACCTGATCTACGCCGAAGCCGCGCTGCGGGGCGGCGGCGGCACCCGGGAGCAGGCGCTGGCCTACGTGAACGCCCTCCGGGAGCGCGCCTACGGCGACGCGAGCGGCAACATCACCGATCCGGAGCTGACGCTGGACTTCATCCTGGACGAGCGGGGGCGGGAGCTGCTCTGGGAGGCCCACCGCCGGCCCGACCTGATCCGCTACGGCCGGTTCACGGGCGGCGACTACCTCTGGGCCTGGAAGGGCGGGGTGGTGGGCGGAACCGCCACCGCCACGTACCGTGATCTGTACCCGCTGCCCGCTTCCGAGCTGGTGACCAACCCGAACCTGGCGCAGAACCCGGGCTACTGAGCCCACCTTCATCCTGTCC
>JACDHV010000223.1 GCA_013820855.1 Gemmatimonadales bacterium
GCTTCACGCCATCCGGCCGTTCGTGAGTCATCCGGACGTCGCGCGCGTCGTCGTCGTCCTCGCTCCGCCGGAGGCGGAGAGCCCGCCCGAATTTCTCTCCATCCTGATGGGCGAAACCCTGGCCGTCGCCGCCGGCGGCCGGGAGCGTGCGGATTCGGTGGCGGCGGGGCTCCGCGCGCTGCCGGCCGGGTGCGACGTCGTGCTGGTGCACGACGGCGCCAGGCCGTTCGTGGACCGCGGCGTGATCGACGCCGTGATCGCGCACGCCCGCTCGGGTGAAGGCGCGGTGGCGGCGGTGCCGGTGAGCGACACGATCAAGGAGGCGGTGGATTCCGACCCGACGCTGGTCCGCCGCACCGTGCCGCGCGCGAGGCTCTGGCGGGCGCAGACTCCGCAGGGGTTCCCGCGCCGCCTGCTGGAAGAGGCATACGTGCGCGCCGGTGCGGCGGCGAGCGGGGCCACCGACGACGCGTCGCTGGTCGAGGCGAACGGCGGCGTCGTGCGGCTGGTGCCGGACTCACCGCGCAACATGAAGATCACCACGCGCGACGACCTGGCCATGGCGGAGGCGCTCGCCGGAGCCGGCCGATGACGCTGCCGTTCCGGTCGGAGCAGGAGATCGAGGCCGCGATTCCGATCGTGGGCGCGCACCTCCAGCGCGGCGCGCTCCTCGCCTATCCGACCGAAACGGTGTACGGGCTCGGCTCCAACCCGTCCGCGCCCGCGCTCGCGGCGCTCTCGCGGCTCAAGGGGCGGGAGCCGGGCAAGCCGTTCCTGCTTCTGGTCTCGAGTCGGGCCATGGCGGAGGAGTGGGGCCTGGTGATGTCGCCGTCCGCCCGCGCGCTCTCGGCGGCCTTCTGGCCGGGGCCGCTCACGCTCGTGCTGCGTGGGGGCGAGGGGCGGCTGCCCGACCAGCTCCGGGGCAAGGAGGGCGGTATCGCGGTGCGTCACACTTCGCACGCGGGGATCGCGCGCCTGGTCGCCGCCACCGGCATGCCGCTGACCTCGACCTCCGCCAACCGGCCCGGCGAGCCGGCGGCGCCGGGGCCCGACCGGATCCGCGAGGTCTTCGGGGCCGAGATCGAGCGGAGGGAGCTCCTGGTGCTCGACGGCGGCGTGCTGGGCAACGTGCCGCCTTCCACGCTCGTGGACTGCACCGGTCCGGCCCCGCGCCTGGTGCGCGAGGGGGCGATCCCGCGCGCCGAGCTGCGCCGGGCGGCGGGGAGACTGGCACCTTGACCGCGCTTATCTTCTGACATGCACATCATCTTCGTCTGCACCGGAAACACCTGCCGCAGCCCGATGGCCGAGGGACTGTTGCGCCAGGCGCTGGCGGCACGCGGGATCGATCACGTGACCGTCGGCTCGGCCGGTACCGGCGCCTGGGAAGGCGCGCCTGCCTCCGAGGGCGCGTATCTGGTCGGGCTCGAGCACGGGCTCGATCTGAGCGAGCACCGGGCCCGCCTGCTCACCCGCGATCTGGTGCGCGAGGCCGACCTCGTGCTCACCATGTCGGGGCACCATCTGGCGCGAGTCGCCGAGCTCGGTGGCGAGCACAAGGTGCACCTGCTCGGCTCGTACGCGGGACGGGACGCCGGCCGATCCGAGGTGACCGACCCGTTCGGCTCGGACCTCGCGAGCTACCGCCTCACCTTCGGCGAGCTGCAGGAGCTGATCGGCCAGGTGGTGAGCCGCGTCGCCGGCATGGTGCGGTGATCGACGGCAACACCCGGGTCTTCGCCCTCATCGGCGATCCGGTCGCGCACTCCCTCTCCCCCGCCATGCAGAACGCCGCTTTCCGCGCGCTCGGGCTTCACGCCGTATACGTGGCCCTCCGGTGCGGCTCCGAGGACGTCGCGCCCCTGATGCGGGCGCTGGCTCGCGCCGGGGGCGGCGGCAACGTCACCATCCCCCACAAGGAAGCCGCCGCGCTCGCGGTGGATCGCCGGCTCGACGACGCGGCGGAGGTCGGAGCCTGCAACGTGTTCTGGAGCGAACAGGGCGCGGTGCTGGGCGGCAACACCGACGTCGAGGGTCTGCTGCGCGCCCTGGAGCCGCTCGAGTCGGCCGCCGAATCCTGGCTGATCGTCGGCACCGGCGGCGCCGCACGCGCTGCCGCGGTGGCGGCGGCGAGGTGCGGCTCACGGGTCGCGGTCTCCTCGCGCGCGGCCGAGCGCGCGGCGGCGTACGAGCGCTGGGTTGCCGAGAGGGGGATCGAGCCGGCATCGCCGAGGGAATGCCGCCTCGTCGTCAACGCCACGCCGCTGGGGCTGCGCGCCGACGATCCCCTCCCGCTGGAGCCGAGCGCCGCGCCCGCGGCCACGGCGGCGTTCGACATGGTCTACCGCACCAACGAGACGCCCTGGGTGCGGGCGATGCGGGCGGCGGGCTGCCGCTCGGCCGACGGCCGGGGCATGCTGGTGGAGCAGGGGGCCGCGGCGCTCGAGCGCTGGTTCCCGGCGCACTCGGCGCCCACCGAGATCATGCGGGCGACGGTCAATGCCGCGCTTCGCTGAGCGGGTCGCCGGCTGGCGGTCGTCGCTGGCCGATCTGGAGCGCTGGCTCCTTCCCGGCGCGTGCCTGCTCTGCGAGGCACCGGTCGCCGAGCGCGAAGGCGACGCCCTGGTCTGCGGGCTCTGCCGCTCGCGGTGGCGGTCGATTCCGGGTCCCCTCTGCGATCGCTGCGGCCAGCCGGGGTTCGCGGGGCTCGAGTGCCGGATCTGCTCGGGTTGGCCGCCCCACCTGCGGCGGGTGCGGAGCGCGGTGTGGCTCGAGGAGGCGGCCCGGCGGGCGGTTCACCGGCTCAAGTACGATGGGTGGTGGCGGGTCGCGGACGCGATGGTCCGGACGATGGGGGCACTGGAGCCATTGACCGGGCGGGTATGCTTGATTCCTGTTCCGCTCGGTGCCGCCCGCGCGCGCGAGCGCGGATACAATCAGAGCGAGCGGATCGCCACCGCGCTGGGCGCGTTGACCGGGGCGCCGGTGCGCTGCGACGTGCTCCACCGGGTGCGGGAGACCCGGACCCAGACGGCGCTCGCGCCGGAGGCGAGGCAGGCGAATCTCGCGGGCGCCTTCGCCTGCGCCGGCGCCGCGGGGCTGACGGCGGTGCTGGTGGACGACGTCTTCACCACCGGCGCTACGCTCGGGTCCGCGGCGGCGGCACTCGCCGCCGCGGGGGCGGAGACAGTGGACGGAATTACCTTCGCGCGGGCGATGGAACCCATGGCCGGCTGACGGCCGTTCGGCGAAAAGGCTTGTCGCTCGTCCGGCAGGCACATCACTGGGAGATCTAGCGTGGCAATTCGCATCGGAATCAATGGCTTTGGGCGGATCGGTCGCAACACCCTCCGCGCCGCGAAGAAGCTCGGACTGAAGGAGCTCGACTTCGTCGCCGTGAACGACCTCACCGACACCAAGACGCTCGCGCACCTGCTCACCTACGACTCGGTTCACGGACGCTTCCCGGGGAAGGTGCAGGCGGAGAAGGACGCCCTGGTGGTGGACGGCGACACGATGCGCGTGCTCTCGGAGAAGGACCCCGCCAAGCTTCCCTGGAAGGACCTCGGCGTGGATGTCGTGCTCGAGTCCACCGGGCGGTTCACCGACCGGGATCAGGCGGCGCTCCACCTGAGCGGAGGCGCCAAAAAGGTGATCATCTCCGCGCCCGCGAAGCAGGAGGACATCACCCTCGTCTACGGCGTCAACCACCAGGCGTACGACCCCGCCAGGCACCACGTCATCTCCAACGCGAGCTGCACCACCAACTGCCTCGTGCCGGTCGTCCGGGTCATTCTGGATGGATTCGGGTTCGTCAGCGGGTTCATGACCACGGTGCACTCGTACACCAACGACCAGCAGATCCTCGATCTGCCCCACAAGGATCTCCGCCGGGCGCGGGCCGCGGCGGTGTCCATCATCCCGACGACCACCGGCGCGGCGAGGGCGACGTCGCTGGTGATCCCCGAGCTGAAGGGGAAGCTCGACGGAATGGCCCTGCGGGTACCCACGCCCGACGTGTCGGTCGTGGCGCTCACCTGCGTGGTGAAGAAGGCGACCACGGCCGAGGAAGTGAACGACGCGTTCCGGAAGGCCGCCGCGTCCGGTCCACTCAAGGACGTGCTCGTGGTCAGCGACGAGCCGCTGGTCTCCGTGGACTACATCGGCTCGCTGCAGTCGAGCACGGTGGACGCGCTCTCGACCACGGTGGTGAGCGGTACCCTGGTCAACGTGACGGCCTGGTACGACAACGAGATGGGCTATTCGGCCAGGTGCGTGGATCTGCTGCGCTACGTGGGCGAGCGCCTGTGAAGCGAACGCTGGAGTCGCTCGACGCGGGAGCCATCGAAGGCAGTCGGGCGCTGGTGCGGGTGGACTTCAACTGCCCGGTGAAGGACGGCTCCGTCGCCGACAACACCCGCATTCGCGCCGCGCTCCCCACCATCGAGCTCCTCCGGACCCGCGGCGCCCGGCTGGTGCTGCTCTCCCACCTCGGCCGTCCCAAAGGCGGCCCGGATCCGCGCTATTCCCTGGAGCCCGTGGTGCGGGAGCTGGAGCGGCTGCTGGGGTCGCCGGCGAGCTTCCTCCGCGACCCGCTCTCCGAGCAGGCGGTGGCGGAGACTCGGCGCTTGCCCCGCGGCGGGGTGGCGATCGCCGAAAACACCAGGTTCTTTCCGGGCGAGGAGAGCAACGACGCCGAGCTGGCCGCGCGGTTCGCGGCGCTCGGCGACTTCTACGTGAACGACGCGTTCGGCTCGGCGCACCGCGCCCACGCGAGCACCGAGGCGGTCGCGCACCTGCTCAAGCCGGCGGTCTCCGGCCTGCTGATGCAGCGCGAGCTGCGGTACCTGGGCGACGCGCTCCATCATCCCAAGCGACCCTTCATCGCGGTGCTCGGTGGAGCCAAGATCAGCGGCAAGATCGACCTCATCTCCGCGCTCCTGCCCAAGGTGGACCACGTCCTCATCGGCGGCGCGATGGCGTGCACCTTTTTCGCCGCGATGGGGCTCGAGACCGGCAACTCCCTCATCGAGCCCGACCGCATCGAGCTCGCGCGCCGCCTCCTGGCCGACTCCGGTGACAAGCTGGTGCTCCCCGCTGGGGCGGTCGTCGCCAGGGCGCTCGACGCCAACGCGGAGCGCCGGACGGTGCAGCGGGACCGGATTCCCGAGGGATGGGCGGTCTACGACATCGATCCGGCGACCGAGAAGGATTTCGCCTCCCGGATCGAGGGCGCGGGCACGGTGATCTGGAACGGGCCGATGGGCGTATTCGAGACGCCGCCGTTCGACCACGGCACGATTGCCGTGGCTCACGCTATGGCGGGCGCCACCAGCCGCGGGGCGGTCACGGTCGTG
>JACDHV010000050.1 GCA_013820855.1 Gemmatimonadales bacterium
CGGACCCACGGCGGACCGGGTGGTGTCGGCATGTCGGGACGGGTGATCGTCAACGAGGGCCAGCTCTAGACTCAGCGGCGGGCGAACTCCACGTAGCGCGCGGCCTCGGCCGCGATCCGCGCGTCGGCCCAGCCGCGCTCCCGCCCCATGAGCTCGGCCACGCGGGTGGCCGCCGCCACGCCGCGGTCGGCGTGCTCGAAGTAGAGGTGGATCCGCCGGACCATCACGTCCTCCACCGTCTGCGCCAGCTCCCGCCGCACCGCGTGCAGCACCTCGGCCTCGATGGCCGGGTGCGGCGGGAGCAGGCGGCGGAGCAGCCGGCGGTCCACCGCGCCGATGTTGTAGATCCCGGCCGATTCGGTGCCGTAGTGGCGGATCAGGTGCTCGACGCTCTCCGGCACCACTCCCAGCTCCAGCCCGCGAGCCCGGAACTCCGTGAAATCGTCGGTCTCGCCGCCCGGCAGCGGCTCCTGGTCGGTGGCGGTCTCGGTGCCACGGGGCCGCCCCTCGCGGAACCGCAGCTCGCGCACCGCGCGCTCCACCACCTCCCTGGCCATCGAGCGGTAGGTCGTGAGCTTCCCGCCGACTACCGTGATCATTCCGCCGGGGCCCGCCACGATGGCGTGCTCGCGGGAGCGCCCGCTCTCCGTGGCGGCCGCGCTGTCCGCCAGCAGCGGCCGAAGGCCGGCCCAGGCGTTGCGGACGTCCTCCAGACCCAACCTCGCGCTGGGAAAGCGGGCGTTCGCCGATCGCAGGAGGTAGACCATCTCGTCGGGCGTCACCTGGAGCTGGTCGGGCGACTCGGCGGTGTCGCTGTCGGTGGTGCCGATGTAGGACAGATCGCGCCAGGGCAGGATGAACAGCACCCGGCCGTCGATGGGGCTGAGGAAGATGATGCCGTCGCGGTGATCGAGCCGGCTCCGGTCCACCAGGATGTGCACGCCTTTGGTCGGCTGAAGCAGGGGAGCCGCGGCGGTGTCTTCCATCGTGCGGATGCGGTCGGCCCAGGGCCCAGTGGCGTTCACCACGACGCTGGCCCTGATCGTGGCACGCTCGCCGGTGAGCCGATCCTCGACCTCGGCGCCGACCACGCGGCCCGCGGTGCGCTCCAGCGAGCGCACCGCGGTATAGTTGGCGACCAGCGCGCCGTGATGCATCGCGGAGCGGGCGGTGGCCAGCACCAGGCGCGCGTCGTCGCACTGGGCGTCGTAGAATCGCGCGCCGCCGCGGAGGCCGCGCTCCCGCAGCATCGGCTCCGCCTCGAGCATGGCGCGCTTGCCGAGCATGCGGTGCATCCGCACATTCCGGAACAGGGCGAGCAGGTCGTACAGCCACATGCCGGCATGCAGGCGCCACAGGGAGAGCCGGTCTCCCTTGTGCAGCGGAAACACGAAGCGGAGCGCCCAGACCAAGTGGGGGGCGATCCTGAGCAGGATCTGCCGCTCCCGATTGGCCTCGAGGACCAGGCGGAGGTCCCCGGTCTCCAGGTAGCGCAGCCCGCCGTGCACCAGGCGGCTGGACCGGGAGCTGGTGCCGGAGCCGAGGTCGTGCTGATCCACCAGCACCACCCGGAATCCCCGCATCGCCGCGTCGCGGGCGACGCCCGCGCCCGTGATGCCGCCGCCGATCACCAGGATGTCAGCCGGCTCGGCCGCCAGCTGATCGAGTGTCGCTCGCTGTGAGGACAGTCTCCCGTGACCATGCCCCCCGTCTCGCGGACCACTCGGCCCAGCACCTGGTTTCTGTGGAACAGTCATCGACTCGGTCCTGGAACGCGGGTGCTGGATCTGGCCTGCGGCGAAGGCCGCCACAGTCTCGCCGCCGCGGCCCTCGGCGCCCGGGTGAGCGCGGTGGATCGCGACGGGGCCCGGCTGGCTGCGGCGCGCGAGCGGGCCGAGGCCCAGGGGCTGGACATCGACTGGGTGACGGCGGACCTCGACCAGCCGTGGCCGGAGCTCGGGACCTTTGGTGCGGTTCTCGTTTTCAATTATCTTGACCGGGCCAGGATGCCTCGGATAATCGAGCCCATCGAGCCCGGCGGCTTCCTGATGATGGAGACGTTCCTGAGCGCCCAGCGGGAGCTCGGCTGGGGTCCTACATCGGACGACCACCTGCTCCGCCCCGGTGAGTTGGCCCGGCTGGTCGCACCGCTCGAGGTCGTGCATGGCCGGGAAGTGCTCGAGGCCGTCGATGCCGAGCGGTGGCGCGCCGTGGCGAGCGTCCTGGCCGTAAAGAAGTAAGTCCCCCCTCTCACCCGGAGCAACATGGAACAGTCCAGGCCCGGCCGACGGGTCGCCATCGTCGCGGGGATACGCACGCCGTTCGCGAAGAGCGGCACCGCATTCCGGGACGTCTCCGCGGTCGCCCTCGCGCGGCACGCATCGCGCGAGCTGCTCTTCCGGAGCGAGCTCGACGGACGTGAAGTGGATGAAGTGATCTTCAGCCAGGTCGTGCCGTCGGTCCTCGCGCCGAACGTGGGCCGCGAAGTCAGCCTCCTCCCCCAGCTGCTCCCCAGCGTTCCCGGGTACACGCTCAACCGCGCCTGCGCCTCCTCCGCGCAGGCCATCGCCAACGCCGCCGACCAGATCGCGCTCGGGCACGCCGACACGATCCTCGCCGGCGGTGTGGAGTCGCTCTCGGACATCCCGATCCTGCATTCCCGCCGGTTCGGCCGCGCCCTGATGGAGGCCAGCCGGGCCCGGAGCATCGGCGGACGGGTGACGGCCCTCGGTCGCACCCGGCCCCGCGACCTGGTGCCGGTGACGCCCGCGATCGCGGAGCCTTCGACCGGCGAGACGATGGGACAGTCGGCGGAGAAGATGGCGAAGGAGAACGGCATCAGCCGGGAGGCGCAGGACGCGCTCGCGCTCCGCAGCCACCAGCGCGCCGCCGCGGCCACCGCCGACGGGCGGCTGCCGGCCGAGATCGCACCGTGGTTCGGCGGCCCCGCCATGGACCAGCCGATCGCCGCCGACAACGGCATCCGCTCCGACACCTCGCTGGAGGCGCTCGCCGCGCTACGGCCGGTGTTCGACCGGCGATACGGCTCGGTCACCGCCGGCAACGCCTCGCCGCTCACCGACGGCGCGTCGGCGGTGCTGCTCATGGCCGAAGAGAAGGCGGCCGCGATCGGCTACCGGCCGCTCGCCTATCTCCGCAGCTATGCCGTCGCCGCGGTGGATCCCGGCTGGCAGCTCCTGATGGGCCCGGTGTACGCGGTGCCCAAGGCGCTGGAGCGGGCAGGCATCGCCTGGAGCGACATCGGGCTCTTCGAGATCCACGAGGCCTTCGCCGCGCAGGTGCTCTCCAACGCGCAGGCGTGGGGATCGGCGGCCTGGGCCGACCGGCTGGGACTTCCCGGCCCGGTGGGCGAAGTGGATTGGGAGCGCACCAACGTGATGGGCGGGTCCATCGCGATCGGGCATCCCTTCGCCGCCACCGGCAGCCGCCTGGTCACCACGCTGGCGAACGAGATGCGCCGGCGCGACCTCCAGTTCGGGCTCGTCTCCATCTGCGCGCAGGGCGGCATGGGCTACGCCATGGTGCTGGAGCGATAGCGGCCGCCATGTCCGCCTTCACCACCGAGCTGCACGGCCAGGTCGCGGTCGTCACCTTCGACCTCCCCGGCGAGCCCGTCAACAAACTCACCGCCGCGGTCAAGGTGGAATTCGAGGCGTTGCTCATCCGGCTCCGCGACGATGCCGACACCCGTGCGGTCGTGCTCGTCTCCGGGAAGCCGAACACCTTCATCGCGGGCGCGGACATCGAGGAGTTCACCGCCCTCACCACCCAGGCCGAGGCCGAGCGGCTGAGCTTCGAGGGTCAGGAGATGGTGAGCCGGGTGGAGACGCTGCCGAAGCCGGTCGTGGCGGCGATTCACGGCGCTTGTCTCGGCGGCGGGCTCGAGCTGGCGCTCGCCTGCCACTACCGGATCGCGACCGACCATCCCAAGACCCAGCTCGGCCTTCCCGAGGTGCAGCTCGGGCTCCTTCCGGGTGCGGGAGGGTGCCAGCGACTGCCGCGGCTGGTCGGGCTGCGGGCGGCCCTCGACATGATCCTGACCGGCAAGAGCGAGCGCGCCGCCAAGGCGCTGCGCCTCGGCCTGGTGGACGAGGTGGTGCCCCGCAGCATCCTCCTTCGTACCGCGATCGCCGCCGCGGAGCGGCTGATGCGGAACGGCCTGCCCAGGCGTCCTCCCGGGGGCGGCCTTCCGGCGCTCTTCCTCGACCGCACGCCCGCCGGCCGCCAGCTGGTGTACCGCCGCGCCAAGGCGCAGGTGCTGGCGCGGACTGGGGGCCACTATCCGGCGCCGCTGGCGGCTCTCGAGACCGTCCGCGTCGGGCTGGAGCACGGCATCACCGCCGGGCTCGCCGAGGAGCACCATGCATTCGGGCAGCTCGCCGTGGGAGACGTCTCCCGCAAGCTGGTGCAGGTCTTCTTCGCCACCACCGCGCTCAAGAAGGACGACGGGATCGAGGCCGGCAGCGCCAGCCCGCGGCAGATCCGGCGGCTCGCGGTGGTGGGCGCGGGATTCATGGGCGCCGGCATCGCCGGAACGGCGGTGGGTAACGTCGAGGTGGATACGCGGCTCAAGGACGCCGACCTCGCCCGCGTGGGGAAGGGACTCGGCGCGGCGACCGCGATCCTGACGAACCGGCTCGAGCGCCGCCGGATCACCCGCCCCGAGTACGAGCGGCTCGGCGCCTTGCTCTCCGGTAGCGATGCCTACGCCGGCTTCGGCCGCGCCGACCTGGTGATCGAGGCGGTGTTCGAGGAGCTGGCGCTCAAGCGCAAGGTGCTGGCGGAGGTCGAGGCCGCCACCCGGCCGGGCACCATCTACGCCAGCAACACGTCCACCATCCCGATCCATCAGATCGCCGCCGAGGCGCAACGGCCGGAGCAGGTGCTTGGCATGCACTTCTTCTCGCCGGTCGAGAAGATGCCGCTGCTGGAGGTGATCCCCACCAGCGCCACGGCGCCGGAGGCGATCGTCACCGCCGTCCGCTTCGGCCGCCGCATGGGAAAGACCGTGATCGTGGTCGGCGACCGCCCCGGCTTCTGGGTGAACCGCATCCTCTCGCCCTACCTCAACGAGGCCGGGCTGATGGTGACGGAAGGGGTGCCGATCGAGCTGATCGACCGCACCATGACTGCGTGGGGCTTTCCGGTCGGTCCGATCGCGCTGCTGGACGAGGTCGGGCTCGACGTCGCGCACAAGGCGGCGGAGACCATGCACGCCGCCTACGGCGACCGGATGAAGACCGGCAACGCGCTCGACCGCATGCTCGCGGCCGGCCGCCTCGGCCGGAAGAACGGCCGGGGCTTCTACCGCTACCGCGATCGGCACAAGGCGGGGCCCGACAACGCCGTGTACGGCCTGCTCGGCGCCCGCCAGGTGGAGGACGCCAACCCCGACGCGATCGAGCGCCGGCTGGTCCATGCCATGCTCAACGAGGCCGTGGCGGCATGCGCCGAGAGCGTGGTGCGGAGCGCGCGTGACGGCGACATCGGCGCGATCTACGGCATCGGCTTTCCCGCGTTCAGGGGGGGGCCGCTGCGAGTGATCGACGACCTCGGCGCATCGCGCGTGGCCTCGGCCCTCCACGAGCTGGAGGATCAGTACGGCGAGCGCTTCCGGCCGGCGCCGGCGCTCGCCGAGATGGCCCGGCAGGGCGGGCGCTACTACGCGACATGACCGGCACCCTGCGGCTCCTCGCCGTCGCCGCCCTCTGCTATCTCCTCTTCCTCGCCATTCTCCGGTTCAACGAGTCCCGGATGCTCTATGTCCCCGGCGGCAGTCGGACGCTGGTGGACCCCCCTGCCGAGCTCGGACTCCGGGTGCAGCGGGTGGAGCTCACGTCCTCCGACGGCGTGCGACTGGTAAGCTGGGTCATGCCGGCCGACGGCGGGTCGAGATACTGGCTGCTCATCTGCCACGGCAACGCGGGAAACATCTCGGAGGCCGGGCGGCCGTATCACTATGCCGGCCTTCGCGCCCTGGGTCTGAACCTGTTCGCCCTCGACTATCGGGGCTACGGCGAGAGCGAGGGGCTCCCCACGGAGCAGGGCCTGTATCGCGACGCCGAGGCGGCCTATCGCCATCTGCGCGACTCGCTCGCCGTTCCGCCGGAGCGGATCGTCGTCTTCGGCCATTCGCTGGGCTCCGCCGTCGCCGTCGAGCTGGTGAGCCGGGTGCCGGCGGCCGGCCTGGTGCTCGACGGCGCGCTGACGTCCGTGGCGGATCGGGCCCAGGAGCTGTTCCCCTACGCCCCCGTCCGGTGGATCGCGGCCAGCAGGTATCCCTCCATCGAGCGGGTCGGCGCCCTGACGCTCCCGAAGCTCTTCCTCCACGCGGAGGGGGACGAGGTGATTCCGATCGCTCACGGTCGGCGCCTGTACGAGGCGGCGGCGCCGCCCAAGCGGTTCGTGCAGCTTCGTGGCGTCCACGGCGATGCCTTCGACGTGGATTCCGCGGCATACTATGGCGCGATCGGCCGGTTCGTGGCGGAACTCGACCGGGTCTCCGGTGCTCCGTGAGCGCACGACGCTCCTCTATCTCGCCGAAGACCTGAAGCACGGCCGCAAGGTCGCGAGCAAGGTGCTCCGCCCTGTCCCGGGTGCCGGGTACGAGCCGCAGCGGGGGCGGAACTCGACAGGGGGGTCGGCACGTATTGAGGTGATGACTCGCGTTTTCCGTCTTGCCTGTGGTCTCGCCGTGGCCGCACCGACAGCCCTTCCCGCGGGAGACCTCGGCCGACGGCGGCGCGACCTGGCGGGTGGTCTTCGATGGGCGATACCGGAAACGCGGCTGATGGATCGAGCGGAGTGAACGTCGGCGAGGCTGAGGTTGACCTCCGCTGCTCCGTGAGCGGAACCAGAGGCCCGGGGAGGCTGGCCAAGCCCCGCCAACCCCAGCCTCCCCCGGCCGTTCACTCCGCTCGCACGACGCACCGGGAACCGGTATGAGACCGCCGACACAGGCACGGCGCGCTCCGGAAGGCGTATGTACTTTTCCCGGGTGACTCCCACCCCTCCGCAGCCGGCCTGCTCGGCGGTCTCCTGGCGGATCGCTATCGCCTCGACGAGGAGATCGGCCGCGGAGCCGCCTCCACCGTCTATCTCGCCGAAGACCTCAAGCACGGCCGCAAGGTCGCGATCAAGGTGCTCCGCCCGGTCCCCGGTGCCGGCTACGAGCCGCAGCGGTTTCTCCGGGAGATCCGGATCGCGGCGCGTCTGGCGCATCCCCAGATCCTGCCGCTGCACGACTCGGGCGAGATCGAGCCCGATCGCGGTGACGGACCGCGGCTCCTCTACTTCGTCATGCCCTACGCCGGATGCGAGAGCCTCCGGGACCGGTTGTCGCGCGAAGGTCCGCTGCCGGTGGACGTGGCGCTCCGCGTCACCCGGGCGGTCGCGGCCGCGCTGGACTACGCCCACCGGCACGGCGTCATCCACCGCGACATCAAGCCCGAGAACATCCTGCTGCAGGAAGGCGAGCCGGTGGTCGCCGACTTCGGGGTGGCCACCGCGATCTCCGCCGCGGGCGGCGACAGCGTCTACGTCACCGACCGCGGTTTCGCCGTCGGCACGCCGGCGTACATGAGCCCGGAGCAGGCGACCGCGGAGCCGGGGCTCGACGGCCGCTGCGATCAGTACAGCATGGCCTGCGTCCTGTACGAGATGCTGGCCGGCGAACCGCCGTTCGCCGGCACCGGCGCCCGCGCGACCATGGCGCGGCACGCGATCGAGGCCCCGGCCCCCATCGGCCTCCGCCGCCCGAACGTCCCGCCGGCGATCGAGCGCGCCCTCGCGCGGGCGCTCGCCAAGGAGCCCGCCGACCGCTTCCCGACCATGGCCGACTTCGCCGCCGCGCTGGTGGCGCCGGTACCCGAGATCATTCCCGCCGCGGCGCCCGGCACCGCGCGGGAGGCTCGCACCATCGCGGTGCTCCCGTTCGTGAACGTGAGCGGCGACGCGGAGAACGAGTACCTGAGCGACGGCATCACCGACGAGCTGATCCATGCGCTCGGCAAGGTCGAGGGGCTCAACGTGGCGTCGCGCACCTCGGTGTTCGCCCTCAAGGGACTGCGCGAGGACGTGCGGAACCTCGGCGCCCGGCTCGGCGTCTCCGCCGTGCTGGAGGGGACCGTGCGGCGGGCGGGCAGCCGGCTCAGGATCACGGCGCAGCTCTCCGGCGTCACCGAAGGCCGGACGCTCTGGTCCGAGCGCTACGACCGCGAGATGCAGGACGTCTTCGAGATTCAGGACGAGATCGCGCGGACCATCGTGACCACCCTGCGCTCCACCCTGCTGCGCGACCTCGGCGAGGCGCCGCCGGTCCGGTACACGGCGAACCTCACGGCCTACCACCTGTACCTGAAGGGCCGGTACTGGTGGAACCGGCGCACCCAGGCCGCGATCGCCGAAGGCATCAGATACTTCGAGCGCGCGATCGAAGAGGACGCCGGCTACGCGCTGGCGTATACCGGGCTGGCCGATTCCTACGCGCTCCAGGTGGACTACCGCGGCGCGCCGGTGCGGGAGGGCATGGAACGCGCGCGGGAGCTGGCGACCAGGGCGCTGGAGCTGGACGACACCCTCGCCGAGGCGCACACGTCGCTGGCATGGGTGACCTTCATCTACGACTGGGACTGGCCCGCGGCCGCGGCCCGGTTCCGGCGCGCCATCGAGCTCAATCCCTCCTACTCCGTGGCCCGCCAGTGGCACTCCTGGTTCCTCACGGCGATGGGGCGGACCGAGGCGGCGCTCGCGGAAGGGCGGATGGCGGTCGAGCTGGATCCGGCCTCGGTGTCCATCCGCCGGAGCATGGGATGGCTCCACTACTACGCCAGGCAGCCGCGCGAATCGCTGGAGCACCTGCGCCGCGCCCTGGCCATGAATCCCACGGCGGAGGAGAACCACCGGCTGCTCGGCCTCGCCTATCTCCAGCTCGGCCTTCACGACGAGTCGGCGGCGGCGCTGCGCGAGGCGGTGGCGAGCTCGGAGAGCCCGGTGCTCGCGACGGCGGGGCTGGGGCGCGTCGCGGTGGCGAAAGGGCGAACGACCGAGGCCCGCGGCGTTCTGGACGGCCTCTACGCCGAGGCGAAGGAGCGCTACGTGACCCCGGTGGCCTTCGTGATGATGCACGCGGGACTGGGCGAGGCCGACCATGCATTCGAGTGGCTGGAGCGGACGCTGGGCGACCGGCGCGGCTGGCTCGCGTACCTCAAGGTCGAGCCACTGCTGGATCCACTCCGCGGCGACCCCCGCTTCGGCCGGCTGCTGGAGAAGATGCGGCTGGCCTGACCGGCCGCCTACGCTCCCTTGCTGAGCAGCCGGACCACCGCGCGCTCCCTGGCCGACAGCGCCGCCGCAGCCGCCGTCCCGTTGCCGTTCCCCAGCGTCTCCAGCATCGTGCCGGCCTGATAGGTCGCGAAGACGGCCGGATGCACGTAGTACTTCCGGCACACGGCACGGGTGTTGTTGAGCCGCTCGGCCACCTGGTCGATCGCCTTCAGGATGGCCGACTTCGCCTCCCTCTCGGTCTTCGCCGGCCCCAGCTCGCTGAGTGCCTCGATCGCGTGGATCGTCCCGGCCCAGGTACGAAAGTCCTTCGCGGTGAACTCCTCTCCCGTGATCTCTCGCAGGTACTCGTTCACCTCAGCCGAGTCCACGCTCTGCCTCACGCCGTCGGCATCCACGTACTCGAAGAGCGTCTCGCCGGGAATCGCCTGGCAGTGGGTGACGATCCGCGCCAGGCGGCGGTCGGTCACCGCCACGTCGTGGATCTTCCCGCTCTTGCCCCGGAACTGGAACCTGAGCTTCGAGCCGGAGATCTCGACGTGGTGGTTGCGCAGGGTGGTGAGGCCGAACGACCGGTTGGACCGGGCGTACTCGTCGTTCCCCACCCTGATCCCGGTGCGCTCGAGCAGACGGACCATCGTCGCGAGCACCTTCTCGCGCGAGAGGCCCGGCCGCGAGAGATCGCGGTCCACCCGTGCCCGAATGGCGGGGAGCACCCGGCTGAACTCGAGCATGCGCTCGAACTTGGTCACGTCCCGGACCTCCCGCCACCGCGGGTGGTAGCGATACTGCTTGCGGCCACGCGCGTCCCGTCCGGTGGCCTGGATGTGACCGTCGGGGTGCGTGCAGATCCACACGTCGGTGTACGCCGGCGGTATGGCCAGGGCGCGGATGCGGGCCAGCTGGTTCTTGTCGGTGATCCGCCTGCCGTCCGGCCCGGCGTAGGTGAAGCCCTTGCCGGCCCGCTTCCTGGTGATGCCTGGCCTGGTGTCGCTCACGTAGCGGAGCCCGGCCTCCTCGGCGGCCGCAACGGGCTCGGTCGTCCCGTTGCGCGGTCGCTTGCGCTGTCGCGTGGGCATCGATGCGGAACCTTGAGTCGATCTGGAATGAGTGTGGATGGCCGTTCCTCCGGTGGGAGGATACCGAACCCGGTCAGCGGGAAACGTGAGCGCAGTCACAGTGACTCAGCCGCAACCCGAGACACCTCGAACACGCGGTGGGCGGGTGCGGTGTTACTCGTTGTCATGCATAAAGTTTCATTACGCCGGAGCGACCTAGGCTCCTCCGCTGTCTCCGGCTACCTTCGGGGGCGTTTTTCACCGATGAGGCAATGTGATTCTGCGGCAGAGCCTGCTCTGGCTGTCCGAGCGGCGGGGCATCTTCAATTTCGTGCGCCGGAACGGGATCGCGCGGACCTTCGCCTCCCGGTTCGTCGCCGGCGAGACCGTCGAGACCGGCGTGCAGGCGG
This sequence comes from Gemmatimonadales bacterium, assembly GCA_013820855.1. Classification (GTDB taxonomy): domain Bacteria; phylum Gemmatimonadota; class Gemmatimonadetes; order Gemmatimonadales; family GWC2-71-9; genus CAVVWJ01. The sequence goes on from JACDHV010000050.1 coordinate 10,772, forward strand.
CGAAGGAGCTGGCCCAGCGCGACATCACCGCGTCCCTCGACCTGTTGGGCGAAAGCGTCACGGCCGAGGACGAGGCCGTCGCCGCGCGGGATCTGTACCTCCAGATCCTCGACCGCATGGCGGCGAGCGGGGTGGAGGTGAACGTCTCGGTCAAGCTCACCCAGATGGGGCTCGACGTGGACGAGGAGCTGTGCGATGCGAATATGGTTCGCATCCTCGACAAGACGAAGGCGCTCGGCGGGTTCGTCCGGCTGGACATGGAGGGGTCCGCCTACACCCAGCGCACCCTCGACTTCTATTCGACCCGGCTGCACGAGCCGTACGGGGCGCACTGCGGCGTGGTGATCCAGTCCATGCTTCGCCGCTCGGAGCGTGACGTCGAAGACCTGATCGCGATGCGCGCGAGGGTGCGGCTCTGCAAAGGGGCCTACCTCGAGCCGCCCTCGGTGGCGTTTCCCGAAAAGGCCGACGTGGACCGCAGCTACGTGAGGCTCATGCAGCGGCTGCTGGCGGCGGGGAACTACCCCGGGCTCGCGACCCACGACGAGACGATCATCGGACGGGCGCGGGAGTTCGTGGGGCGCGAGCGGATCGGCAACGAGCGCTTCGAGTTCCAGATGCTCTACGGGGTGCGGCGCGACCTCCAGGTCCGCCTCCGGCGGGCGGGGCACAACGTGCGGGTCTACATCCCGTTCGGCACCCAATGGTATCCTTATCTCATGCGGCGGCTGGCGGAGCGCCCCGCCAACATCGCCTTTCTCCTCGGCAACGTCGTGCGGGAGTCCATACCGGGACGATGAGCGAGTTCACCCTCGGCGGATACATGCAGAAGCACGACCGCGCCGCCGCCTTCGGCGGCAGCGACGGCCGGGCCTACTCGGTCGCCATCTACGTGGACGAGGAGCCCGACGTCCGGGGCCTCTACGGCGCCGCGCTGCTCTTCGTGTGCTGGTCGCCGGGCGGCGACCGGCCGGTGGGGCACGTGGAGACCGCGCCGCTGGCCTGGGGCCGGACGCCCGACCAGGCCACCGAGCGGATCGGGTCCATCTCGCTCTACGACGTGAAGGCGGCGCTCGACGAGGCGATCACCCGGGCACCAGGAGAGTGGTGACGCCGATTCTCGGCACCGTGCTGGAGCGGGACGGGTCGGCGTACCGGATCGCCACCGAAGACGGAGAAATCCGGGCGGTGCTCCGGGGCAAGGTCAAGCTCAGCACCCCGAAGGTCGTGGTCGGCGACGTCGTACGGGTGGAGAGCGACCCCGGCGGCGAGCTGCATGGCATCGTCGGCGTGGAGCCGCGGCGAACGGTGCTGGAGCGCCGGGTGCCCGAGGGCCGCGGGGTCCGCCCCATCGCCGCCAACCTGGACCAGGTCTTCGTGGTCACCGCCACCCGCTCGCCCGATCCCATCCCCCAGCTCATCGACCGGCTGCTCGTGCTGGCGGAAGTGGACGGCATCGCCGCCGCGGTCGTGCTCAACAAGGTGGATCTCGATCCCGGCACGGCGGTCGGCGAGCGGTGCCGGCGGGCGGGCTACCCGGTGTACGCGACGAGCGTGAAGACGGGCGAGGGGATGGACTCGTTCAAGGCGGCCCTCGCCGGCAAGGCGTCGGTCGTGACGGGGCCGTCCGGGGCGGGAAAGTCGAGCCTGCTCAACGCGGTGCAGCCCGGCCTCCGGCTGCGCACCGGCGAGGTGAGCCGCCGCATCCGGCGCGGGACCAACACCACCGTCTCCTCGGTGATGCTCCCGCTACTCGGCGGCGGCTACCTGGTGGACACGCCGGGCTTCAGCGAGGTGGGGATGTGGGGGATCGACCCGCGCACCCTTCCCGACTGCTTTCCCGACTTCAGGCCATTCCTCGGAGAGTGCCGCTTCGGCGACTGCCGGCACCGAAGCGAGCCGGGCTGCCGGGTCCGCGAAGCCGTGACGGGCGGGGCGATCGCGCCCGACCGGCACGAGAGCTATCTGGCGCTGCTGGCGGAGCTGGAGGCGCAGCCGGAGGAGTGGGAGTGAAGGGCCGGGAACGGTAAAACGGTAAAAGTGAAAAGATGTCTCGAGCCACCTGTTCACCTTTTACTTTTCACTGTTTTCGCTTTTCAGGGTCCATCTATCCTGGTCCCGGGACTCCACCTTCGCCATCATCCTGTCGAACGCGGTCTGGAGGTCGAGCCCTTCGCGGTTCGCGATGCAGATGAGCACGAAGAGGATGTCCGCCATCTCCATCGCGAGATCGCCCTCGGACTCGTCGTCCTTCTTGGTCTTCTCGCCGAAGCGGTGGTTGATCTCGCGGGCCAGCTCCCCCACCTCCTCGGTGAGCCGCGCCAGGTTGGTCAGCGGGTGGAAGTAGCCTTCCTCGTACCGGCTGATCCACTCGTGGACCCTGCGCTGGGAATCGGAAAGGCTCATCGGGACCGCAGGCAGGCGATCAGCGCCCGCATGAAGTCCGGCAGGTCGGCGGGCGTGCGCGAGGAGATGAGGTTGCCGTCCACCACGACCGGGCTGTCCTCCCACAGGAGACCGGCATTGACCAGATCGTCCTTGATGGCGCCGACGCTGGTGCCGCGCTTGCCGCGCACGATTCCGGCCGAGATCGGGACCCAGCCCGCGTGACAGATGAACGCCACCGGCTTCCCGGCGTCGTAAATCTCGCGGGTGAGGTCGAGCAGCTTCCTGGAGCGCCGCATGACGTCGGGCGCGTACCCGCCGGGGATCACCAGCCCGTCGAAGTCGCCCGCGGCGAGGTCGTCCACCTGGGCGTCCACGGCCAGCGGATAGCCCCGCTTGCCCTGATAGGTCTTCTCGCCCGTGCCCGCCACGAGCGTGCGGGCCCCTTCCTCCTCGAGGCGGATCTTGGGGTACCAGAGCTCCAGGTCCTCGTAGAGCGGGCCCGCGAAGAAGAGGATCGTCTTGCCCTCGAGAGTCATGGCTCGTAAGGTAAGCCCATGACAGACATTCGCCCACGCGACCGGATCCTGGCCAACCTCGAGACCATCTACCGCGAGTCCTACGACCGTGCCAAGCAGTTCGGCGACGAGGGCCGCATGATCGATCTCGAGAGCGCCTACATGCGGGACCAGCTCATGCTGGAGATCCTGCTCGACATCCGCGACCTCTTCTCCGTCGCGCCCGCGGCTTCGTCGTCGGGCGGAAGCGCGCTGGAGAGACTCGAGGCACTCCGCCGGCTCACCCGACTCCGCTGAGAGGTCAGATGCCGCACCGTACCGCGCTCCGCCGGCTCGCGCTCCTCACGCTGGCCGGCCTGGCCTCCTGCCGCGCCGCTCCCCAGGCGGGTCCCCCCGACCTGGTGGTGTACGGCCGGGTCTGGACCGGCGACTCGGCCCGGCCCTGGGCCGGGGCGGTCGCGGTCACCGGAGACAGAGTCTCGGCCGTGGGCGACAGCGCCGAGATCGCCGGACTCGCGGGGCTCGGGACGAGGGTCCTCGCCAACGGGACGGGGCTGGTGGCGCCGGGGTTCGCGGACGGGCACCTGCACTTCACCGACGGTGGGTTCCAGCTCGCGAGCGTGGACCTGCGCCCGGCCGATACGCCGGCCGAGTTCGTCGAGCGGCTGTCCGCGTACGTGTCGGAGCGGAAGCCGGGGGAGTGGATCCTGGGCGGCGAGTGGGACCACGAGCGCTGGCCGGGGTCCCCCCTCCCGCGCCGGGAGTGGATTGACTCGGTGACGCCCGACAACCCCGTGCTGCTCTACCGGCTGGACGGCCACATGGCCCTCGCCAACTCGGCGGCCCTCCGGCTGGCGGGCATCGACCGCGCCACTCGCGACATCCCCGGCGGCGTCATCGTGCGCGACCCGCGCACCCGCCAGCCGACCGGCCTGCTCAAGGACATGGCCATGGGCCCCGTCCAGGCGGTGGTGCCGAGCCCGACCGACGCCCAGCGGGACGCCGCGCTCGAGCGCGCCCTGGCGCACGCCGCCTCCCACGGCGTCACCGCCTTCGCCCATGTGAGCGCTCCGCTGGCCGACCTCAGCGCCTACCGCCGCGCGCGGGACGCCGGCACCCTCACCGCGCGTGCCGCGCTCTATTTCCCGATCGAGACCTGGCGCGAGGTGGTGGACACCGTCGAGCGCCTCGGCCGGGGCGACGACTGGGTGTGGATCGGCGGCGTGAAGGGCTACATGGACGGCTCGCTCGGCTCCACCACCGCGCTGTTCTACGAGCCGTACGAGGACGACCGCTCGACCTCGGGCGTGGCGACCACCCCGGAGGACTCGATGCGCGCCTGGATCGGCGCCGCGGATTCCGCCGATCTCCAGGTCGTGGTGCACGCGATCGGGGAGCGGGCCAACGGCATCCTGCTCTCGATCTTCGACAGCGTGGCGCGGGCCCACGGCCCCAGGGACCGCCGCTTCAGGGTCGAGCACGCGCAGCATCTGCGGCGGGAGGACATCGCGAGGTTCGGCGAACTGGGCGTGGTGGCCTCGATGCAGCCCTACCACGCGATCGACGACGGCCGTTGGGCCCAGAAGCGGATCGGCCCCGAGCGGATCAAGACGACCTACGCGTTCCGGTCCCTGCTCGACCGGGACGCGATGCTCGCCTTCGGCTCCGACTGGACCGTGGCGCCGATCGAGCCACTGCTCGGCATCTCCGCGGCGGTCACCCGGCGCACGCTCGACGGAAAGAACCCGAAAGGGTGGGTCCCGGAGGAGAAGATCACCGTCGAGGAAGCGCTCCGGGCGTACACCATGGGCAACGCCTACGGCGTCTTCGCCGAGGACCGCCGCGGCAAGCTCGCCCCCGGCTACCTGGCCGACCTGGTGCTCCTGGACCGCGACATCACCCGCATCCCGCCGGAGGAGATCGAGCAGGCGGCGGTCGAGGCGACGGTGGTCGGTGGGCGGGTGGTGTACACGGCGCCCTGAACCCGCTCGGGATGACGAGCGGCTTGACCCTCCCCACACCGATTCACCATCTTCGGCATACCCCCAGCCCAGTCCCAACTCCGTCGCCGGAGGCGTGATGTCGCTTCGCGGATGGATCGGTACGCCGATCGTCGCGGTCCGCCTGCTCGTCCTGCCGGCCAGCCCGTCCGACCTTTCGGCCCAGCTCGCCAGCGCCGGCGGCACTCCGCCGGCCGGAGAGCCGGCCGCCTGGTCCTATGACGAGACGTTCGACGAGCTGCTGCGGATGTCGCCACGGGCGGACCGAGTGGCTGAGGTGTCGAACCTCACCCTCCGGCGCGACGTGGCGCGGTTCACCCTCCAGAGCGGGCAGATCAGCCTGCTGACGCCGGTCGGCGGACGAACCGTGGGGGCGGTGTTCCGGGGCAAGGGCGTGTTCTCGTTCGTGCCGGCCACCCCGATCGAGCGGGAGCGCCTGCGGCGGCTGGAGAAGGCCGACTTCCTCTCGGCGCCCTTCAGTGAGCTGCTGCTGGTGTTCGCCGACGGCACCCTGGAGGAGCTGGAGGCGGCCGTGAAGTTCGCGCCGGCGGCGAATGCGGACGCGGCCCGCGGTGTGGTGAAACAGGGGCTCGAGCTCCTGGCGGACGAGGACAGCCGCACGTTCGAGCCCGACCTGATGGGCGCCTTCCTCAACGGCGAGCGCGGCGAGCTGTTCTACGCCCACGTCAAGCGCAGCAGCGGCGGCGGGCCGCTGATGTTCATGCTCAACCCCAACGAGCTCGAGGGCGTGCGGCTCCTCAGCAAGGTGTCGCGCCGGGGCTACTCCCGCCGCTCGGAGGTGGTGACACAGTTCCCGCTCCGGGGCCGGCCTCGCGCGAACGGGCTCAAGGGCGAGCGCCTCCGCCAGGCCGACATCGAGAGCTACGCGATCGACGTCTCGCTGCCGCCCACCGGCATCGGCGAGATCGGCTTCACCGCCTCGGCCACGATGCGGATCGTGGCGGACACCGCGGTGGGTCCGTGGGTCGCCTTCGAGCTGTTCGAGAAGCTCAAGGTGGACTCGGCGAGCTGGGAGGGTGGGGAGAAGGCGACCGTCTTGCGCGGCAAGGAGAGCCCGCTGCTCTGGGTGCTGCTCGACCGCCAGATCCGGCCGGGCGACGTCCGCACCCTGCGGCTCCACTATCGCGGCGACCTGATCGACCGGTTCGGCGACTTCTTCCTCATCAAGTCCTCGGCGGCGTGGTACCCGCGCTCTCTCGAGGGCCGGAGCCTCGCGAGGTTCGACCTCAGCTTCACGACCGGATCCAACTATCTGCTCGCCAGCGTGGGCGACAAAATGGATTCCACCACCTCCGGCCGCACCACGCGCACCCGCTGGGTGACGCCGGGGCCGATCCGGAACGCCTCCTTCAATCTCGGCCTCTTCAAGGGCTACGACGTCCAGGAGCAGAACGCACCTCCCGTCACCGTGATGGTCTCGGAGGAGGCGCACCGGAAGCTGTCCCGGCGCTACGTGCAGCAGCGCAACATGCGCGAGCGGGTGGGCGCAAGGCCACACCGCCTGAACGGCAGCACTACACTGCGAGGTGGCGCCCATGAGGAAGGAATACGATTTCAGCAAGGCCGGACCCAATCCCTACGCCAAGCGTCTAAAGCGCTCGGTCACGATTCGGCTGGACACGGCCACGATCGAGTACTTCAAGCGTCTGGCGGCGGAGACAGAGATTCCGTATCAGACCCTGATCAACCTGTACTTGCGGGATTGTGCCCTCCACGGGAGAAAGCTGGCCATGCAGTGGCGTCCGCGCGTGAGCGGTCAAGGACATGGGTAACAAAACAGTCCAAAGACATAGGTAACACTTGGGGGGGTTAATAGCGCCGCCGATACTGGCGGCCGAGCACGGCTTCGATGGTGAGGGTACGCTCGTGAAACCGGCCCAGTCGCAGCGGACCGAAGTAGACGTCCCACTCGCCGTCATCAATTTCGACGAAGCCGATCACTTCGCCCCCGAGGGTCTGACTGACATTGACCCAGCGGCAGTGCCAG
>JACDHV010000224.1 GCA_013820855.1 Gemmatimonadales bacterium
GACGGAACGTGACGGCGCTCGGAATTTAGTTGGCGGTATCCCGGGCCATCGTGGTGTCGGAGTGCATCATGCTGGTGTCGTGCGACATGCCCATGCCGGTGTCGGCGGGCATGCCCATTTCGCCGGTGGTCTCCGCGGGCGGAGCGTCCGCGCCCGGCCTTTCGCCACACGCCGCGAACATGAAGACCGCGGACATCAAGAGCAGCTTCTTCATCGAATACTCCTTAACGGGATGGGTAGAACGACCACTATCCGGGGTGAAAGCATCGAGACGGCCGCCGGTGGCTCGGGGGGCGAAGCTACATGCCCGCCGGGGTTTGTCAAGCTGGCGCACGATCTTGCACTCCCGCCCGAGTCTAAAGCCTATTGTCCGACAACGACTTGGAATCACAGACCACCGACGAGCGACCTCCGACATGACCGAGCCACGCACCTTCGGTGACCTCAAGAACAGCCGCTGGGCCGAGCCGCCCCTCCGGGGCCGCTCGGTACGGGACGAGATCCGCGCCAACCTGCTGGCGCGGATCTCGTCGGGCGCGACGCTCTTTCCGGGCATCGTCGGCTACGAGGACACCATCGTCCCCCATATCGTGAACGCGCTCCTGGCGCGCCATCATTTCATCCTCCTCGGCCTCCGGGGCCAGGCGAAGAGCCGCATTCTTCGCGAGCTCACCAGCCTGCTCGACGAGCGGATTCCGGTGGTCGCCGGCAGCGAGGTGAACGACGATCCGTTCGCGCCGGTCTCCAAGTACGCGAGCGACATGCTCGCGGAGTGCGGCGACGCCACGCCGCTCGCGTGGCTGGGGCGCGACCAGCGCTACGTCGAGAAGCTCGCGACCCCCGACGTCACCATCGCCGACCTGATCGGCGACGTGGATCCGATCAAGGCGGCGCGCGGCGGCCACGTGCTCTCCGACGAGCTGACCATGCACTTCGGCCTGCTGCCGCGCGCCAACCGCGGGATCTTCGCGATCAACGAGCTGCCCGACCTGAGCGGCAAGGTGCAGGTGGGGCTCTTCAACATCATGCAGGAAGGCGACGTGCAGATCAAAGGCTACCCGGTGCGCCTGCGGCTCGACGTCCTCCTCGCCTTCACCGCCAATCCCGAGGACTACACCGCGCGGGGCAAGATCATCACGCCGCTCAAGGACCGGATCGGCTCGGAGATCATCACCCACTATCCCCGCACCGTGCCGCTGGGCATGGAGATCACGGCGCAGGAGGCATGGGTCTCGCGCGGCGGCGTCGAGCTCGACATCCCCGACTTCGTGCTCGAGGTGATCGAGCGGGTGGCCTTCGAGGCGCGGGAGGACAAGCGGGTGGACAAGCGCTCGGGCGTGAGCCAGCGGCTGCCGATCAGCGTGCTCGAGAACGCGATCTCCAACGCGGAGCGGCGCTCGATGGCCATGGCCGAGTCGCGGGTGGTGCCGCGGGTGAGCGACATCTACGCGGCGGTGCCGTCCATCACCGGCAAGCTGGAGCTGGAGTACGAGGGCGAGTTGCAGGGCGGCGACACCATCGCGCGCGAGCTGATCCGCCGCGCGGCGGGCAAGGTGCTCGAGGAGCGGGCCGGCGGCGCGGACCTCGCACGGATCGTTGCGTGGTTCGACCAGGGCGGCGCGCTCAAGGTGCCCGGCGACGAGCGGTCGGAGCTGTGCTACCAGGGCTTCGGCGTGGTCCCGGGGCTGCTCGACATCGTGGAAGACGTCGGGCTGTCCCCGAAGTCCGATCACCCTCGCGCGGTGGCGGCCTGCGAGTTGGTGCTGGAGGGCCTGGCCGCGCAGAAGCGGATCAGCCGGTCCGAGGAGCTGGGCTACAGCCGGGCGAAGCCGGAGCGGCGGGAGCCTGGGTACGGGAAGGGTGGGATGTCGTTCGGGTGAATTTCGTAAGCGCGCCTCCGTGCTCCGGTGAGCGAAACGAGAGGCCCAGGGAGACTGGGGTTGGCGGGGCTTGGCCAGCCTCCCTGGGCCTCTCGTTTCGCTCACCCCGACTTCTTCGCTATTGAATCGACTGATGGCACCCATCTCCCTTCCCCTCACCACCCCAGCGCCCGCGCCCGCTGCACGATCACGTCGGCTGCGCCGTCGAGTCCCAGCGCCGCCGTATTGAGCAGCATGTGGTAATTCACGGGATCGTTCCAGTCCCGCTGGTAGTATTGCCGGTGGTAGCGCGCGCGGTTCTTGTCGGTGTCGTCGGTCAGGGCGGCCGCTTCCTCCGGCGGCACGCCGAGCCGCTCCACCACGGCGCGGATGCGCCAGTCGCGCGGGGCCACCACCTTCACGTGGATCGCGTCGCGCTCGCGGGCCAGCACCGCGGGAGCCGCCCGGCCCACCAGCACCACCCTGCCCCTCGCGGCCACCTCCTCCACCACCAGCGCGGTGACGCGCACCAGATCCTCTTCCGTGAGGCTGGAGGCCGTCCCCTCGGCCTCGGGAGGCACCACCAGCTCCGGCGTAGCCGCGACCACTGTGCGCGCGAGCCGCTCGATGAAGGTCGGCACCCGCTCCTCCCGCTGGGCCACGGCCTCCGGCGTCAGCCCGGCCCGGGCGGCCACCTGCTCCACCAGCTCGTTGTCCACCACGCGCCAGCCGAGCGCTCTGGCCACGCGCGCCGCGATGTCCGACCCGCCCGCGCCGAACTGGCGTGAGATGGTGATGAGCATGGGACAAAAGTAGCCATCTCACCGTGCCACCATCACCCTCTTCATCGCCCAGCCCACCGCTCCCGCCATCAGCACGCAGGCCGCGCCGCCGAGCGCGTACGCCGTGCGGACCCCGAAATGCTCCGAGACCCACCCTGCCTGGAACGCCCCGATCGGCGCCATGCCGAGCACCACGAACGAGTAGAAGCCCATGACCCGCCCCCGCAGGCGGTCGGGCGCCTGGAGCTGGAGCATCGTGTTGGCCTGAATCCCGTTCACCGCCATGAGGCAGCCGGCCGCGGTGAAGAGCGTAAGCGCCGACCAGAAGTCCGGCGCGAAGGCGCCCGCCGCCAGCAGCAGCCCGAAGAGCGCGAAGGTGCCGATCAGCAGCCGGCCGCTCCGGGTGCGCCCGCCGCCCGCCGCCATGCCGATCGCGCCGACGGCGGCGCCGAGGCCGATGGCGGACACGAGGGCGCCGTAGCCGTCGGCGTCGAGTCCCAGCACGTCGCGGGCGAAGACCGGCATCAAGGGGACGAACGAGTACCCGAAGATGCTGAAGCTGGCGATGATCGTCACCAGCGCGCGAGGCCACGGGTTGCCGAAGATGTAGCCGAACCCCTCCTTCAGCGCGCCGAATGCCCGGACCTTCGATGGCGTCGCGGGGCGCTCCACCCGCATCAGCACCAGGCCCACGAGCACCGCGAGGTAGCTGGCCGCGTTCAGGTAGAAGCACGCCGCCAGGCCCACCGTCGCGATGAGCGCGCCCGCGATGGAGGGCCCGACGACCCGCGCCACGTTGAAGGCGCTCGAGTTGAGGGCGATGGCGTTCATGAGATCGTCCCGGCCCACGATCTCGCTCACCAGCGCCTGCCGGGTGGGCACCTCGAACGCGGAGAGCAGGCCGTAGAACGCGGCCAGCCCCATCACCAGGTGCACGGTGATCCAGCCCTGGTGGGTCAGCACCGCGAGGGTCAGCGCCTCGACCATCATCAGGGCCTGGAGCACCAGCACGAGGCGCCGCTTGTCCACCCGGTCCGCCAGCACGCCGCCGTAGAGCGTGAAGAGCAGGATCGGGAGGGAGCCCAATGCGGTCACCAGACCCACCGCGAACGCGGAGTCGGTCAGTTGCAGCACCAGCCAGCCCTGGGCGACGACCTGCACCCACGTGCCGCATTGGGAGACCAGCTGGCCGCCGAGAAAGAGCCGGAAGTCGCGGTGGCGGAGGGCGGAGAAAACGGAGGGCGTACGGGTGGGCACGGGGGGAAGTTAACGGGCCCGGCCGGGTCTGCTGGCCAACGTTCCCCGTCCGCATTATCTCTCAAACATGCGCTTCACCACCTACTCGAAGTACCACCCCGAGCTCGCCGACGCGGTCAACCTCCAGGGCCTGCTCGACCAGCTCGGCGACTTCCTGCTGCAGTCGGGATTCGCGGGCGGGCCACCCTCGTTCTGGCACGACGAGGGGGGCGAGGGGGAGCGGTCGCTGGAGTCGCTCCGGCAGGCGATCCTCAAGGCGCTCATGGAGTCGGGCCAGCTCACCAACGACATGCTGAAGGTGCTGCGCGGCGAGTCCACCGGCGACGCCGAGCGCGACCGGCAGACCGAGCGGGACCTCGGCGAGATGCTCGACCGCATCGTGCAGCGGCTGATGGACGAGGGCTACCTCAACGTCGGCCAGCCGCCGCAGGTGCCCCAGGGCTACCAGTCCGTGTTCGGCCCCGGCGGCCAGGCCCACTCAGCCGCGCAGCAGGTGCAGTTCAACCTGACCGAGAAGGGCATCGACTTCCTCGGCTACAAGACGCTGAAGAGCCTGCTGGGGAGCGTGGGCAAGTCGAGCTTCGGGGCCCACGACACGCCCTACCTCGCCACCGGCGTCGAGGCGGAGGGCGTGAGCAAGCCGTACGAGTTCGGCGACGTGCTCAACCTCGACGTGCCGGCGACCCTCACCAACGCGATCGCGCGCGAGGGGCTCGGCGTCCCCATCAACATCGAGTACCAGGACCTGATGGTGAGCCAGTCCGAGTACCGCTCGTCGGCGGCGACGGTGCTGATGCTCGACTGCTCGCACTCGATGATCCTGTACGGCGAGGACCGCTTCACGCCGGCGAAGAAGGTGGCGCTCGCGCTGACCCACCTGATCCGCACCCAGTTCCCCGGCGACAGCCTGCGGGTGGTGCTGTTCCACGACTCGGCCGAGGAGATTCCGCTGAGCGCGCTGGCGCAGGCGCAGGTGGGGCCGTACCACACCAACACCGCGGAGGGGCTCAAGCTCGCCCGGCGGATCCTGCTGGCGCAGAAGAAGGACATGCGCCAGATCATCATGATCACCGACGGCAAGCCCTCGGCGCTGACCATGCCCGACGGCCGGATCTACGTGAACTCCATGGGGCTCGACCCGCAGATCCTTCAGGCCACCTACCGCGAGGTCAGCAACTGCCGCCGCAACGGCATCATGATCAACACGTTCATGCTGGCGCGCGACCGGAGCCTGGTGGAGTTCGTCAAGCAGGTGGCGTCCATCTGCCGGGGGAAGGCGTACTTCACCAACACCATGACGCTCGGCCAGTTCATCCTGATGGATTTCATGAAAAGGAAGACCCGGCGCGTAAGCTGAGGTAAGTTTTGGCCATGACGCAGAATCGCCTCTCTGGACTAACCACGATTACGATCTCATGAAAGCGATCAGGGGC
>JACDHV010000051.1:0-4971 GCA_013820855.1 Gemmatimonadales bacterium
CGTACGCCGCGCGCCGGAACGGACGGATGGTGATCTCCGCGCCGCTCAGGCCTTTGCCGACGTAGTCGTTCGCCTCTCCCTCCAGCTCGAGATGCATGCCCTGACAGGTGAACGCGCCGAAGCTCTGGCCGGCGGAGCCGGTGAATCGAAGGCGGACGGAGCCCGCCGCGAGCCCGGCGTCGCCGGTCCGCTCCACGATGGCACCTGCCACGCGCGCGCCGACCGCGAGGTGGTGGTTGTAGATCTGATAGTTCCCCGAGAACGGCAGTCCGCTCTCCACGTAGGGGCGCAGCTCCTCGAGAATCTCCTCGTCCAGCGACACCAGGCCCGGGCGGTCGTTCCTCGCCACCGTGCGGTGGAGCGGGCCCGCGGGCACGCGGGGATGTCCCTCCTCGTCGGTGGGAGCCAGCAGCACCGAGAGATCCAGCATCTGCGCCCGCGGCACGTCGGGCCGCTCGACCCGCTCCAGGAGGTCCTGGCGGCCGATGATCTCGTCCATCGTGCGGAAGCCCATGGCTGCCATGATGCGGCGCACCTCCTCCGCCACCATGGTGAAATAGCCGATCACCTGCTCCGGCGTCCCCTTGAACTTGCCGCGCAGATCCTCGCGCTGGGTAGCGATGCCGGTGGGGCAGGTGTTGATGTGGCATTGCCTCGCCATGGCGCAGCCCATCGCCACCAGGGGCGCGGTGCCGAAGCCGTAGCTCTCGGCGCCGAGGAGCGCGGCGATGACCACGTCGCGGCCCGTCTTGAAGCCGCCGTCGGTGCGGACCTCGATGCGATGGCGGAGGCCATTGCGCAGCAGCGTGGCCTGGGCCTCCGCGAGACCGAGCTCCCACGGCGAGCCGGCGTGTTTGATCGAAGACAGGGGCGAGGCCCCGGTCCCGCCGTTGTGGCCGGCGATGAGGACGTAGTCGGCGTACGCCTTCGCCACGCCCGCCGCCACGGTTCCCACCCCGACCTCGGAGACGAGCTTCACGCCGACGCGCGCCCTCGGGTTCACCGTCTTGAGATCGTGGATGAGCTGCGCCAGATCCTCGATGGAATAGATGTCGTGGTGCGGCGGGGGCGAGATCAGCTGGATCCCGGGTACCGCGTGACGCAGGCGCGCGATGAGCTCGGTGACCTTGTGAGCCGGGAGCTGACCGCCCTCGCCGGGCTTGGCACCCTGGACGATCTTGATCTCCAGCTCCTCCGCGCGCACCAGATACTCCGTCGTAACCCCGAAGCGGGCCGAGGCCACCTGCTTGATCCGGTTGTCCGCCCGGTCGCCGTTGCCTGCCGGCAGATAGTTGTGCGGATCCTCGCCGCCTTCGCCCGAGTTGGAGCGGGCGCCCATGCGGTTCATGGCGATGGACAGGGTGGCATGGGCCTCGGGCGAGAGCGCCCCCAGCGACATCGCCGAGGACACGAAGCGTCGCCGGATCGTCTCGACGGGCTCCACCTCGTCCAGTGGGACGGCAGAACCCGGCCGAACGGCGACCAGGTCGCGCGGTCCCGCGGGCCGCCGGGCCGCGTTCTTCGCGAGGAAGCCTTCGTACGCGTCGCCCTCGTCGCTCTTCACCGCCTGCTGCAGCGCCACGACGATGGGCGGTGCCCAGCCGTGGTCCTCGCCGTCCTTTCTGAACCGGGCCCGACCGTGATCGGGCAGTGACGCGGCGGCCTCCTCGGCCGGGGCGAACGCCGTGCGGTGCCGCGCGAGCACGTCCTCCGCGATCTCCTCGAAGCCGATCCCGCCGATGGGCGACGCCGTTCCCGAGAAGCAGGTGGAGACGACCTCATGGCCCAGGCCGAGGATCTCGAAGATCTGGCCACCACAGTACGAGGAGAGTGTCGAGATGCCCATCTTGGAGAGGATCTTGAGCAATCCCTTCTCCGCGCCAGCGCGGAATCGCTCGGCCGCCTCGCGCGGCGAGGGGCGCGGCTCCGCCGGCTCCTTCCGGCCCGCGCCGCGGCGCCCCTCGTCCTTGCCGAACGCATCGCGGACCGCCGCGAGCGCGAGCCACGGGTGCACCGCCTCCGCGCCGTAGCCGATCAGCGTCGCGAAGTGGTGGATGTCGATCGCGTCGCCGGCCTCGGCCACCAGGCCCACCCGGGCCCGAAGGCCGGTGTGCACCAGGTGCTGCCGCACCGCGCCGACCGCGAGCAGCATCGGGATCGGGGCGTGCCGGTCGTCGGCGGTCCGGTCGCTGATCACGATCACCCGCGCGCCGCGGCGGGCGGCGCGCTCGGCGGCCCGGCGGAGCGCGGTGAGCGCCGGCTTCAGGCCGTCCACCCCTCTCGACACGTCCCACACCGCGTCGAGCGTGACGGTCGAGAACCCCGCCACGTTCCGGAGGGCGGCCATCTCGTCGTCCACCAGGATGGGGTGCTCGAGCCGCAGCATGCGGGCGTAGGAGGGCCGCTCCAGCAGCGGAGAGCCGCGCCGGCCAAGGTGCATCCGCAGCGACATCACCATCGACTCCCGCAGCGGGTCGATCGGCGGGTTGGTCACCTGCGCGAAGCGTTGCCGGAAGTAGGCATAGACGCTCTGGGGCACGGCCGCGAGCGGCGGAATGGGCGTGTCGTCCCCCATGCTCCAGACGGGGTCGGCCGACGTGGAGCCCATCGGCTCCAGCACCAGACGGAGGTCCTCGGCGCCGTAGCCGAACGTCCGCTCCAGTCGGACCAGGTCTTCCCCCTCCGGTGAGGCCGGCACCCGGGCCGGATCGGGCACCAGGGTGGCCATGTAGCGGGCCACCCAGCGAGCGTACGGGCGGCGGCCGGCGATCTCCCGCTTGGCGTCCAGGTTGCGGATCACGACACCCCGCACGGTGTCCACCACCAGCACTTCGCCCGGCCCGACCTTGCCGGACTCCACGACTTCCCGGGGGTCGAGATCGACCACACCGACCTCGGACGCCGCCACCACCAGCCCGTCGTGCCGCACCTTGTAGCGGCAGGGACGCAGGCCGTTCCGGTCCACCGCGGCGGCGGCGGTCAGCCCGTCGGTGAACGCGATCGCGGCGGGGCCGTCCCACGGCTCGAGCACGCACTGGTGGTACTCGTAGAACGCCTTGATCGCCGGGTCGAGATCCTCGTACTTCTCCCAGGCTTGCGGCACCATCATCATCGCGGTGTGGACCGGATCGCGCCCCGACCGGACCAGCAGCTCCATCGCGTTGTCGAGGCTCGCGGAGTCGCTGCCCTCCCGCCAGATCACCTCGCGGAGGCGCTCGATCTTCGGGCCCCAGACCGGGCTCGACAGCATCGGCTGACGCATCGTCATCGCGTTGCGGTTGCCCCACAGGGTGTTGATCTCGCCGTTGTGGGCCAGCAGCCGAAACGGCTGCGCGAGCGGCCAGCTGGGCAGCGTGTTGGTCGAGTAGCGCTGGTGAAAGACCGCGATCGCGCTCTCGTACTCGGGGTAGCGGAAGTCGGTGTAGAACGCCGAGAGCTGGGTACCGGTGAGGAGGGCTTTGTAGACGATGGTGCGGCAGGAGAGAGAGCAGACGTAGAAGCCGGGAAGATTCAGCTCCCTCGCTCGTCGCTCCAACTCGCGGCGGGCCAGGAACAGCGCGCGCTCCCACGCGTTCTCGTCGGCCGCCAGCGCGGGGCGGCCCACCAGCACCTGGCGGATCACCGGGCACGACGCGAGCGCGGTCGGCCCCAGCGCGCCGGGGTTGATGGGCACGTCCCGCCAGCCGAGGAAGGGAATCCCGTCGCCCGCCAGTACCGCCTCGATCATCCGCACCGCCGCCGCGAGGGCCTCGGGCTGGCGGGGAAGGAAGAAGGCGCCCACACCGAAGGTCAGCCCCGGCTGGAGATGGAGGCCGAGCCGGTAAGCGTCGCGATAGAAGAGGCGCGCCGGAATCTGCGTCAGGAGGCCGGCGCCGTCGCCCGAGTTGTCGGTGGACGCGGCGCCGCGGTGGGACACGCGGGCGACCGCCTCCAGCGCCATGCCCACCACCTCGTGCGAGCGCACGCCCGAGGCGGTCGCCACGAGTCCCACGCCGCAGGCGTCGTGCTCGCGGGAGGGATCGAGCGCCCCGTCGGCGGGAACGGCGGCGTGGCGGTGAGGGTCGGGGGACGTTCCGCGGGAACCGGCCGGGTGGATCCGCTGCCCATTGGCGGCCATGGTGCCTCCTGCTGGTTGGCGCCCCATCGGCCGGAGAGGCCGGGTGCGGGGCAAGAAAAAGCCCGCTCCACCTGGGAGCGGGCCGGGAGCAATCGCGTGCGCGAAGGTCTACCCGGTCGCTCCCGTGGAGCGGCTGGTATTAAGAAGGACGACCGGGGCGAGGCAGGCGCGACGCATGCCGTATTATTATGCATCGCAGCGTATTCGTCAACGGGCGAGGTTGTCGAGCTCGCGGCGCCGATACCCCTTGACAGTGTGCCGCTACGCACGTTAGCCTCACGACATGCTGCACGCTCCCTCGCTCCTCGTCGTCGTTCTCAGCCTCCTGCTTACCATCCTTCTTGGTGAGCCAGGGGTCCGCGGCGTGCCGGTACGAGCAACGTGAGACGGTAGCAGCGTCTCGATCGAATGCACCAGGCGCCGCGGACCTTCCGGTCCGCGGCGCTTTTCGTTCACTCTCACCCGGAATCGACCAGCTTCTATGGGCACCAGCGACGTCCTCATCTTCGACACCACGCTCCGCGACGGCGAGCAGGCGCCGGGCAACAGTCTGACCCCGGAGGAAAAGATCCGGCTCGCCCGCCAGCTCGATGCGCTCGGCGTGGACATCATCGAGGCGGGCTTTCCTGCCGCCTCGGAGGGCGACTATCGCAGCGTGCGGGAGATCGCCGCGGAGGTCCGGCGGCCGGTCATCGCGGCGCTGGCCCGCTGCACCGACCGGGACATCGACCTCGCGGGCGAGGCGCTGATCGGTGCCGAGCGGTCCCGCCTGCACGTCTTCATCTCGACCTCGGACCTGCACATGCGCGAGAAGCTGCGCCTGGGCCACGACGAGGTCGTCGAGCGGGCTCGGG
>JACDHV010000051.1:4981-17290 GCA_013820855.1 Gemmatimonadales bacterium
CCGCAGTGCGGCGCGCCAGGACCTTCACGGACGACGTGGAGTTCTCGGCGGAAGACGCCAGCCGGACCGACCCCGACTTCCTCTGCCGCGTGGTGCAGGCGGCCATCGAGGAGGGCGCGACCACGATCAACCTGCCGGACACCGTGGGCTACGCCATGCCCGAGGAATACGGGGCGATGTTCCGGGACGTTCTGGCGCGGGTGCCGGGCGCCGACCGCGTGACCCTCAGCGCCCACTGCCACGACGATCTGGGGCTCGCCGTGGCGAACTCGCTCGCCGCGATCGCCGCCGGGGCCCGTCAGGTGGAGTGCACGGTCAACGGGATCGGCGAGCGGGCCGGCAACGCCGCGCTGGAGGAGATCGTCATCGCCTCGCAGGTGCGCGGTGCCGCCCTCCGGTTCCGCTGCAACGTGGAGCCGCGGGAGATCTACCGCGCCAGCCAGCTGCTGTCGTACCTGACCGGGGTCTTCCCCCAGCCCAACAAGGCGATCGTCGGCCGCAACGCGTTCGCCCACGAGGCGGGGATCCACCAGCATGGGATGCTCCAGAACGGCCTCACCTACGAGATCATCCAGCCGGAGATGGTGGGCATCCCGCGCTCGACGCTGGTCCTGGGCAAGCATTCCGGCCGCCACGGCCTGGAGCGACGCTTCCGGGACCTGGGCTACGATCTGACGGAGGCGCAGCTCGCCGAGGTCTACCGCGAGTTCATCGCGCTGGCGGACCGCAAGCGCGAGATCCTCGACGAGGACCTGCTCGCCCTCCTGCACGACAGCTTCCACGACGCCCCCGAGGAGTTCCAGCTCACCCACCTCCGCGTGGTGTGCGGCAGCGTGAGCCCGACGGCCGAGGTCCGGATGACCGGCGCCTGGGCCGGCGAGCGGGCGGCGCGGGGCACCGGCGACGGGCCGATCGCCGCGGCCTTCACGGCGATCAGCGAGATCACCGGCCGCCAGCTCGAGGTGATGAGCCTCCAGCTGCGGTCGCTCACGCCCGGCCGCGACAGCGTCGGCCAGGTCTTCCTCCAGGTCAAGGTGGACGGCAAGTCGCTCTCCGGCCATGGCGCGTCCACCGACATCGTGGAGGCCAGCGCCCGGGCGCTGGTCAACGCGCTGAACAAGGCGAGGCACGCGGACCGGCTGGAGTCCACGTCGCTGAACTCGGTGTATCTGTGGGGAGTCTGACGCGCCTGAGTATCCGGCCACACCCGCACGTCGGGCCGGTCCCTCGCTCCGCTCGGGATCACGGGCTGTGACCGAGACGCTGACCGGCTCCCAGATCCTCTGCCGCGTCCTGCTCGAGCAGGGAGTGGACGTCCTGTTCGGGTATCCCGGCGGGGCGATCATGCCGTTCTACCACGCGCTCCCCGAGTACCCCGCGCTGCGCCATGTGCTGGTGCGGCACGAGCAGGCAGCGGCGCATGCGGCCGACGGATACGCGCGGGCCACCGGGCGGGCCGGCGTCTGCGTGGCGACCTCCGGCCCCGGCGCCACCAACCTGGTGACCGGCATCGCCACGGCGCACATGGACAGCACGCCGGTGGTGGCCATCACCGGCCAGGTGCCGCGCGCGATGATGGGCCGCGACGCCTTCCAGGAGACCGACATCATCGGCATCACCCAGCCGATCACCAAGCACAGCGTCTTGGTGGACGACGTCGATCGTCTGGCCGGCGCCGTGCGCGAGGCCCTGGCCATCGCGGTCGAAGGCCGGCCCGGACCGGTGCTGGTGGACATCCCGAAGGACGTGCAGCAGGCGAAGACGGAGTGGCGGGACCAGCATGCCGCGCGGCAGCCCGCCCCGCGGCCTGGCGGCGTCCCCGGCCCGCTCGCCGACGCGGTCCGCCTCCTCGCCGAGGCCGAGCGGCCGCTCATCATGGCGGGACACGGGATCATTCTGTCGGGCGCGTACGAGGAGCTGCGGGCCCTGGCCGAGCGGACCGGGATTCCGGTCATCACCACGCTGCTCGGCATCAGCGGGTTCCCCGAGTCGCACCCGCTGCACCTCGGCATGCCGGGCATGCACGGCGAGGTGCACGTGAACCGCGCCATTCAGCAGGCCGATCTGATTCTGGGCATCGGCCTCAGGTTCGACGACCGGGTCACCGGCAACCTGGCCGGTTTCGCCCGCCACGCGAAGGTGATCCACGTCGAGCTCGACCCTTCGGAGGTCGGGAAGAACGTCGCGATCGACGTCGGGCTGGTCGGCGACGCGCGCGACATCCTGCGAGCGCTGCTCGACGACGTGGCGCCCCGCGACTGCAAGGCGTGGCGGGCGCAGATCGCCGACTTCATGCGGCCGAGGCAGGAGAGCTTCCGCGAGGACCTCTCTCCGGGGGCGATTCTCGGCGCGATCGACCGCGCCGCGGAAGGCCGGTGCACCATCGTCTCCGACGTGGGCCAGCACCAGATGTGGGTCGCGAAGCTCTTCCCCTATCGACGCCCCAACACCCACCTCACCTCGGGCGGGCTCGGCACCATGGGCTTCGCGGTGCCGGCGGCGATGGGCGCCGCGCTGGCGCGGCCCGACGAGCCGGTCTGGGCGATCTCGGGCGACGGCGGGTTCCAGATGAACATGCAGGAGATCGCCACCATGGTGCAGGAGGGGATCCCCGTGAAGATGGCCGTCTTCAACAACGGCTATCTCGGCATGGTGCGGCAGTGGCAGCAGTTCTTCCATGGGCGGCGTTACTCCGCGACGCCGATCTGGAGTCCCGACTATGTGCGGCTGGCGGAGGCCTACGGTATCTTCGGCCGGCGGGTGGAGCGCGGCGACGAGGTGGGAGACGCGGTGCGGGCGGCGATCGCCCATCCGGGTCCCGCCCTGGTCGAGTTCCTGATCGAGCAGGAGGCGAACGTGTTCCCCATGATCCCGCCCGGGGCCTCCCTCTCCGAGCCGATCGAGGGCGAGCCAACCGAGCCGCGGCTGGTCCCCGCATGAGCGGCCCCCGCGCGGTCACCGTCCTGATCGAGGACCACCTTATCACGCTGAGTCGCGCCGTCGGGCTCATTCGGCGGCGGAACTTACCGGTCCACAGCCTGGCGGTCGGCCCGACCGACGCGCCGGGCGTCTCGAGGCTCACCATCATGCTGCAGTCCGACGACGCGACCGCCGGGCGGGCCGCCCAGCATCTGCAGAAGATCATCGGCGTGCGGGACGCGACCGCCATTCCGGCCGGCGATGCGGTGGCCCGCGAGATCGCGCTGGTCAAGCTGCGGCCGCCCCCCGAGCGTTACGCCGAGCTGCTCGACGTGGTGCAACTCTATCACGCCGCGGTGGTGGACGAGTCCGCCGACGTGGTCATCGTGGAGCTCACCGGCTCGGAGGCGTTCGTCCTCTCGTGCATCCGGGCGCTGGAGCGGTTCCATATCGTGGAAGTGGCGCGGAGCGGCGCCGTGGCGCTGGAGTCGGGCGCGGCGGAGCTGCGGATGAGTACCCAACCTCAACTGGAAGCGGGAGCGACATGAGCGACGAATCCGTGCGGGTCTACTACGACGCCGACACCGATCCACGCCGGCTCGAGGGACGCACCTTCGCGATCGTGGGCTACGGCAGCCAGGGCCACGCGCACGCCCTCAACCTTCGGGACGGCGGCGCCCGGGTTATCGTAGGCCTGCGGACCGGGAGCCAGTCCGCCGAGCGGGCCAGGGCCGCCAGGCTGGACGTTCGGCCGGTATCGGCGGCGGCGGCCGCGGCCGACACGATCATGATGCTGGTACCGGATCAGGACATGCGCGGCATCTACGACCGCGATGTGGCGCCCGGCCTCGCCGCCGGGAAGACGCTGATGTTCGCCCATGGATTCAACATCCACTATGGCGAGATCACGCCGCCGGCCGGGGTGGACGTCTCGATGGTGGCGCCCAAGTCCCCCGGGCATCTGGTGCGGAGCGAATACGAGGCGGGCCGCGGCGTGCCGGCCCTGGTCGCGGTACACCAGGACGCCTCCGGCGACGCGCTCGCCAACGCGCTCGCCTACGCGGCGGGGATCGGCTGCGCCAGGGCCGGCGTCATCGAGACCTCCTTCCGGGAAGAGACCGAGACCGATCTCTTCGGCGAGCAGGCCGTCCTCTGCGGCGGCGTCACCGCGCTGGTGAAGGCCGGCTTCGAGACCCTCACGGCCGCCGGCTACCGGCCCGAGATGGCCTATTTCGAGTGTCTCCACGAGCTCAAGCTCATCGTCGATCTGATGTATCGCGGCGGCATGCAGTTCATGCGGCACTCGATCAGCGACACCGCGGAGTACGGCGACTACACCCGGGGGCCCCGTGTCATCACGGAGGAGACCCGGGCCGAGATGCGGCGCATCCTCGAGGAGGTGCAGAACGGCTCCTTCGCCAGGGAGTGGTTGGAGGAGAACCGCAATGGGCGCCCGAACTTCGAGCGCCTGCGTCAGGAGGACCGTGACCACATGATCGAGCAGGTCGGCGCCAAGCTTCGCGCCATGATGCCGTGGGCGGAGGAAGGGAAGGGCGGCGCGGCCCCGGGGCGGACGGGCGGCGAGAGCGGCCAGAACCGCGAGCCGGCGAGGGAGCGGCAGGAGACCCGCCGTCCCACCGCGCCGCTGCCCGGTTGATGCGCACGCTCTTCGACAAGGTGTGGGACGCCCATGTCGTCCACCAGGACGAGAGCGGGCCGGCACTGCTCTACGTGGACTTGCATCTGGTGCACGAGGTCACCTCACCACAGGCCTTCCAGGGGCTCCGGTTGGCGGGACGGCGTGTCCGCCGTCCGGACCTCACGCTGGCGACCGTGGATCACAACGTGCCGACCGGCGACCGGCGGTTGCCGATCGCCGACGAGGTCGCGGCACTGCAGCTCTCCACGCTGGTGGACAACGCGCGCGAGGCGGGAATCGAGCTGCACGATCTCGATTCGCCCGATCAGGGCATCGTGCACGTGATCGGCCCCGAGCTCGGCGTCACCCGGCCCGGTTCCGTCATCGTCTGCGGCGACTCGCACACGTCCACCCACGGCGCGTTCGGCGCCCTGGCTTTCGGGATCGGGACCAGCGAAGTGGAGCACGTGCTGGCCACGCAGTGCGTCGTGCAGTCGCGTCCCCGGACGATGGAGGTCCGCTTTACCGGCAGGCCGGGGCGGGGCGTGGGCGCCAAGGACCTGATCCTGGCGCTGATCCGCCGCATCGGAACGGCCGGCGGCACCGGCTACGTGCTGGAGTACACCGGCGAGGCGATACGCGCTCTCTCGATGGAAGGCCGGATGACGATCTGCAACATGTCCATCGAGGCCGGGGCGCGGGCCGGCATGATCGCGCCCGACGAGACCACGTTCGAGTTCCTGGCCTCGCGGCCGCGGTCGCCGCGGGGCGAGGGGTGGACCCGCGCGGTCGAGGAGTGGCGCGGGCTCGCCAGCGACGCCGGCGCGCGCTACGACCGCAGCATCGTCATCGACGCCGACACGCTGGGGCCGCAGGTCACCTGGGGCACGAGCCCGGGCATGACCGCCGAGATCACCGAGCGCGTGCCCGACCCCGCGGACGCGACCTCGGATGCGGAGCGGCAGTCGTACCGCCGCGCGCTGGAGTACATGGATCTTCGGCCGGGGACGCCGCTGGAAGGTCTCCCCGTCGATCGGGTCTTTCTCGGCTCCTGTACCAACGGACGGGTGGGCGACCTGCGTGAGGCCGCGGACGTGGTGCGCGGGCGGCGCGTGGCGAGCGGCGTGCGGGCGATGGTCGTGCCCGGCTCGCGGCGGGTGAAGGCCGCGGCGGAAGCGGAAGGGCTCGACCGCATCTTCACCGAGGCCGGGTTCGAATGGCGCAACCCGGGCTGCTCGATGTGTCTCGGCATGAACGAGGACATCCTCTCGCCGGGCGAGCGATGCGCGTCGACGTCCAATCGGAACTTCGAAGGTCGTCAGGGACGGGGCGGCCGCACTCACCTCATGAGTCCGGCGATGGCGGCGGCGGCGGCGATCGAAGGGTGTCTGGTGGACGTGCGGACGGTGGCGCGGGGGTGAGGCTCGAATTGTTCTCAGCTGTACTCGCTAAATCGTTGCTTTACGGTGACTTGCCCACTAATCTTAAAGTAATGTCCCCGCTCGTCACCCCGAGCGGAGCGAGGGATCGGCCAAGGCATGCGTGTGAGCCCGATGGTCACGCTCATGAGCGAACCGATCCCTCGCTCCGCTCGGGATGACGGCTTCACCACCTGAGGCCCATGCAGCCCTTCATCGTCCACACCGGTCGTGTCGCCGCGCTCCACCGGGCGAACGTGGACACCGACCAGATCATCCCCAAGCAATTCCTCAAGCGGATCGAGCGCACCGGCTTCGGGCCGTCGCTCTTCTTCGACTGGCGGTATCGCGCCGACGGATCGCCCGATCCCGACTTCGAGCTCAATCGCCCGGAGGCGCAGGGCGCCAGCATTCTGCTCGCCGGTGAGAACTTCGGCTGCGGCTCGTCCCGCGAGCACGCCCCGTGGGCGCTCGCGGACTACGGGTTCCGCGCCATCATCGCGCCGTCCTTCGCCGACATCTTTCACGGGAACTGCTGCCAGAACGGACTGTTGCCGGTCACGCTGCCGGAGAAGGCCGTGCGCGAGCTGGTCCGCCGATACGAGGCGGCCGCGGACGGGTACGAGCTCACCGTGGACCTGATGACGACGACCGTGCGCGACGCGCGGGGGTTCGAGGCGGCGTTCGAGATCGCGGCCTACCGCCGCGACATGCTGCTCCAGGGTCTGGACGAGATCGGCCGGACGCTCCGCTACGAGCCGGCGATCGAAGCGTTCGAGCGGGCGCGCACGTGAGGCGTTTCTCGATCGCCGTTCTCCCGGGCGACGGCATCGGACCGGAGGTGACCGCCGAGGCGCTGAAAGTGCTGCGCGCCACGGCGGAGCTGTTCGGCCACCAGGTCGAGGCGCGGGAGTACGCCGTCGGCGCCGCCGGAGTGGCCGAGTCGGGCGATGCCCTGCCGCCACGCACCCGCGACGCGGTGACCGAGGCCGACGCGGTGCTGCTCGGCGCGGTCGGCGATCCCGCCCTGGCCGCGGCGGAAGGGAATTGCCGACCCGAGGCCGGGCTCCTCGCGCTGCGGAAGCTCCTCGGCGTGTATGCCAACCTGCGGCCGGTCGCAGTCCATCCGGCGCTGGCTCACGCCTCGCCCCTGCGCCCGGAGCGGCTGGAGGGCGTGGATCTGCTGATCGTGCGGGAGCTGACGGGCGGGCTCTACTACGGAGAGCCGCGAAGCCTGGGGCGGGACAGCGCGGTGAACACGCTCCGCTACACCGTCCCGGAGATCGAGCGCGTGGCCCGGGTGGCATTCCGCGCGGCCGCCGAGCGGCGGGGGGCCGTGACGTCGGTGGACAAGGCCAACGTGCTCGAGGTCTCGCAGCTCTGGCGGGAAACGGTAGCGCGGATCGGGGCGGAGGAGTTCCCCGAGGTGGCCCTGGAGCATCTCTACGTGGATTTCGCCGCGATGCGGCTGGTGGCCGATCCCGCGCGGATCGACGTGCTCCTCACCGAGAACCTGTTCGGCGACATTCTGAGCGACGAGGCCGCGGTGCTGTGCGGATCGCTCGGCCTGCTGCCCTCCGCCTCCATCGGCGATGGATCAGGTCTCTTCGAGCCGGTGCACGGCTCGGCGCCGGACATCGCGGGGCGCGGGGTGGCGAATCCGATCGGGGCGATCGCCAGCGCGGCGCTGCTGCTGCGCTACGGCCTTCGGTTGCCCGAGGCGGCCGCGGTGGTGGATCGGGCGGTGGCGGCGGTGCTCGCGGCCGGCGTGCGGAGCGCCGACATCGCCCGAGCCGGCGAGCCGACCGCCACGACTCGGGAGATCGGCGACGAGGTCGCGCGGCGGGTACTCGGGGGACAACCGGCGGAGCCGGCTCTCAGAGGTCGGTGACGGCACCCAGGCTCGCGCTGGACACCTGTCGCGCGTACTTGTGGAGCACCCCCGCCGTGTAGCGCGGCGCCGGAGGATTCCAGGCCGAGCGCCGGCGGGCCAGCTCCCGCTCGCTCACGTCCGTCGCCAGCAGCCGCTGCTCCGCGTCGATGGTGATCGCGTCTCCCTCCGCGACCAGCGCGATCGGGCCGCCGACCGCCGCCTCCGGGGCGACGTGCCCCACCACCAGCCCGTAGGTGCCGCCCGAAAAGCGGCCGTCCGTGATGAGCCCGACCGAGTCCCCGAGGCCGGCCCCGATCAGCGCCGAGGTGGGCGCCAGCATCTCTCGCATTCCCGGCCCGCCCCGCGGGCCCTCGTAGCGAATCACCACGACGTCTCCCGGCCGGATGACTCCCCGCAGGATTGCCTCGAGACACGACTCCTCGGACTCGAACACCCGAGCGGGTCCCGTGATCCGCGGCGACTTCACGCCGGTGATCTTGGCGACCGAGCCCTCGGGGGCGAGGTTGCCCCGCAGAATCGCCAGATGGCCTTGGGCATAGATCGGGCGGCTCCAGGGCCGGATCACCTCCTGGTCCGCCCGCGGCGCCGCTGGCACCTCACGGAGCGTCTCCTCCACGGTCCGGCCGGTCACCGTGAGCGCATCACCGTGCAGCACTCCGTGCTCCAGCAGGATCTTCATGACCTGGGGCACCCCGCCCGCACGGTGCAGGTCGGTCGCCACGAAGCGGCCGGACGGCTTGAGGTCGCAGAGCACCGGCACGCGGGCTCGGACCGCCTCGAAGTCGTCGAGCGTGAGCGGCACCTCCGCCGCCCGCGCGATGGCGAGCAGGTGGAGCACCGCGTTGGTGGAGCCGCCCAGCGCCATGACCACCGCGATCCCGTTCTCGAACGCCTGGCGGGTGAGAATCCGGCGCGGCAACAGGCCGCCGCGTACGGCGTCCACCAGGATCCGGGCCGACTCGGCGGCGCTCTCGGCCTTCTCCTCGTCCTCCGCGGCCATGGTGGAGGAGTAGGGAAGGCTCATGCCCATGGCTTCGAACACCGACGACATCGTGTTGGCGGTGAACATCCCACCACAGGACCCCTTGCCGGGACAGGCCCGGCGCTCGACCTCCCCCAGCTCCGCGTCGTCGATCCTTCCCGCGCTGTGCTGGCCCACCGCCTCGAACGCGCTCACCACGGTCAGGTCGCGTCCCGCGTAGTGCCCCGGCTTGATGGTGCCGCCGTACACGAAGATCGCCGGGATGTTCATCCGGGCGATCGCGATCATCGCACCGGGCATGTTCTTGTCGCACCCGCCGATGGCGATCACGCCGTCCATGCTCTGAGCGCCGCAGACGGTCTCGATGGAGTCCGCGATCACCTCGCGAGACACCAGCGAGTACTTCATCCCCTCGGTGCCCATCGAGATGCCATCGCTCACCGTGATGGTGCCGAACACCTGCGGCATGGCGCCCGACGCCCGCGCGGCGCCTTCCGCCCGGCGGGCGAGGACGTCGAGCCCGGCGTTGCAGGGCGTGATCGTGCTCCAGCCGCTCGCGATCCCGACGATCGGCTTCTCGAAGTCGGCGTCCTGAAACCCGACGGCACGCAGCATGGCCCGGTTGGGCGCACGCTGGACCCCGTGGGTGATGGCGGAACTGCGAAGCTGGGAGGGCATGGGGGCAATCTACGGGGGGAGCGGGCGCGCTGAAAAGCGGAACGGCGAACAGCGAACGGAAAAAAGGGGGCCGAGGAGGCCCCCCTTCTGGTGACCGTTCGCCGTTCCCGCTCTTCAGCGGCTAGGCGTCGTAGTACAGGAAGAACTCGTACGGATGCGGCCGCAGGTTCATCGGCGCCACGTCCTTCTCCCGCTTCATCGAGATCCAGGTGTCCAGCACGTCGGGGGTGAACACGTCGCCCTCGAGCAGAAACGCCTGGTCGCGCTCCAGCGCGGTGAGCGCTTCGGCCAGCGAGCCCGGCACCACTCCGATGCTCGCCTTGCGCTCGTCGTGCAGCTCGTAGAGATCCTCGTCGATGGGCGCGGGCGGCTCGATCTTGCGCCGCACGCCGTCGAGGCCGGCCATCAGCATCGCCGCGAACGCCAGGTACGGGTTGGCCGTGGGGTCGGGCGCCCGGAACTCCACCCGCTTCGTCTTGGGCGAGTTGGAGTACATGGGAATGCGGCAGATCGCCGACCGGTTCCGGGCCGAGTACATGAGGTTGACGGGCGCCTCGAAGCCGGGCACCAGCCGGCGATAGCTGTTGGTGGTCGGCGCGCACAGCGCGAGCAGGGCGGGGGCGTGGCTGATGAGCCCGCCGATGTAGTGCCGCGCCATCTCGGAGAGCGAGGCGTAGCCGGTCTCGTCGAAGAAGAGCGGGGTGTTGCCGTTCCAGAGCGACTGGTGACAGTGCATCCCGGAGCCGTTGTCACCGAACAGCGGCTTGGGCATGAAGGTCGCCGTGTACCCGAGCCGGTGACAGACGTTCTTCACGATGTACTTGTAGGCCATCAGCCGGTCGGCGGTCTGCACCAGCGGGCCGAAGCGGAAGTCGATCTCCGCCTGGCCGGCGGTGCCCACCTCGTGGTGCTGGACCTCGACGGGAATCCCCGCCTCGATCAGCGCGAGCATGATCTTCGACCGCACGTCCTGCAGCCGGTCCACCGGCGGCACCGGGAAGTAGCCCTCTTTGTGCCTGGGCCGGTGCCCCATGTTGGGGGTGCCGTTGCGGCCGGAATTCCAGACGCCCTCTTCGGAGTCGATGTGGTAGTAGCCCTCGTGCGCGTTCTGGTCGAACCGCACCGAGTTGAAGACGAAGAACTCCGCCTCGGGCCCCCAGCACGAGGTGGTCGCGATGCCGGTCGTCTTCAGGTGCTCCTCGGCCTTGAACCCGATGAACCGGGGATCCCGGGAGTACGGCTCGAGCGTGATCGGGTCGTAGATGTCGCACGTGAGGGAGAGCGTGGGCACCTCGAGCACCGGGTCCACGAACGCGCTCGACGGATCCGGCAGGAGGAGCATGTCGCTCTCGTTGATCGCCTGGAACCCGCGGATCGAGGAGCCGTCGAAGCCAAGGCCGTCGCGAAACACGTCCTCCTCCAACGCGCTCGCCGGGATCGAGAAGTGCTGCCACGTGCCGGGCAGGTCGCAGAACTTCAGGTCCACGACCTGGAGCTTGCGGTCGCGGATGAGGTCCAGGACCCGGCCTACCTCGCCTGCCTTGGAAGTCCGGGTGAACGCCGTGGTCTTGACGCTGGTGGCCATGTACGCCTCGTGCGGGGTGACGGGTGGAGTCAGAAAGACCGGGTGTCGAAATTCGAAGGCTCACGAGGGACGACGCCCCCGAGCCGCCGGGGGCGAGCTCGGGGGCGTCCGGCCGAGCGCAACTCCGCTCACGCCAAAGGCCCCGGCGCTCGCCAGGGGTCCGACCGGCGGTTTCGGTGCTGCGTTGCCGGGAGCTGTCGTTGGATCCTGGGGTGCATTCCCTGCCTCGTGGCTTGAGTTCGAGCCGCTGCCGGATGATATCGTCCGGATTCTGGGCTGTCAAGCCATTCCTGCAATTCGTGCAAATTTAAGCGAACAGGAACTCGAATACCGACACTTTAGGTGGGATTTGGTTTCGCATAGCTGCCTGACTAGCACGCTCGGCATCACGGCCTCCGCTGGGGAGCTGGTACCACCCCGGCCGACGGCCCGGCACGCACGGTGCGGAACAAACGGGTTAAGCTTCATCGGCCGCGAGCGAAATATTCCGGAGGCGCTCTGACGATACTGGTCTGCTCATCCTGCCATGCCCTCCTGCGGGAAGGCAGCGCGCACTGCCCGCGGTGCGGGCCGGGGAGCCTGGCGCTCTTCGGCGTGGAGCTCTCCTCGCTCGATCCCCGGCCCACCGACATCGGAGCGCTCGATCGCCTCGGCCGCGCGCTCGGCCGCCAGTACCGCGTGGTCCGCCTGATCGGTCGCGGCGGCTTCGCCGAGGTTTATGAGGTCGTGGACGCCGACCTCCAGCGCAGGCTGGCCGTGAAAGTCCTGCGCGCCGACCTTCCCTGGACCGCGGCCACCATCTCCCGCTTCAAGCAGGAAGCCCGGGCGATCGCCCGTCTCAACCATCCCAATACGGTCCGCATCCACTTCGTGGGCGAGGGCGAGGGTCTGGTGTACTACGCCATGCCCTATCTCGAGGGGCGCACCGTCGCGGACCTGCTCCAGACCGAGGGCCCGCTCACCGCCGAGCGCGCGCTCCGGATCGTGGAGCCGGTGCTCGAGGCGCTGCAGCACGCCCACGATCACGGGCTGGTGCACCGCGACGTGAAGCCGGAGAACATCCTGATCGAGTCGGGGACCGGACGGCCGCTGCTGGTCGACTTCGGCATCGTCAAGTACCTCGACGGGCCCGCCCACCTGACGGAGGCCGGTTTCATCGTCGGCACGCCGCTGTACATGAGTCCCGAGCAGGCC
>JACDHV010000225.1 GCA_013820855.1 Gemmatimonadales bacterium
GCTCACAGCCCCTCCCGGCGCGCCTGGACGCCCTGCAGCACCAGTTGACGGGCGAAGTCGTGGATGTTGTGGACGGTGAAGGTCTCGAGGTGCCCGTAGTCGCCGGGCTTGCCGTAGGCGCGGCGGATCGCGCGCACGAGCGCGGCCGCGGCCTCGAAGTCAGCGGGCGTGACTCTCACGCGCTGCATGGGGAGGGTGTGGGGACTTCTGTGGGGACTTCGCTGCGGGCTGGCGCCTCGCCCTCGCGGTTCAGCGCCGGTCGAGGCCGATTCTGCGGGCTGGTGCGGTGTCTATTCGGACGCCTGCGGCGAGCGCCGCGGCCTTTGGATCCGTTAATGGAGGTTCGAATCCTCCAGGGCCAATCGGAGTTCGCGCAGTCTTGACCTGTACGTTCGGGTCCCCCCCGCCGCTAACGCACCCTCCTCGCCAGGCTGCTCAACACCCGCGGCCGGGCCTCGCCGTGCAGGTAGAGCATCACGTCGCCGATCCGCCATCGTGTCGTCGTCGCACCCGTCACGCTTCGACCCGGCCGCATCCGCTGCTGGTCGAGCAGGATCAAGCTCCCGTTCGGCCCCATGTACACGGCACGGACTGCCGGCCCAGCCGCCGCGTACCCAGGGAACGGGCTTCGTGCCAAACCCAGGAACAACGGTGTCATTCCCTCGATGGCGTGGACCGGTCGGCCCAGTTGCCGCGACGCCTCGTCCAGCCCGATCCGCAGATACACCTGGGCCCGCGACTCCAGAGATGGCGTCGGCGGCTCCGCTGGCGGAAGCGCCGCCCCCCGGGCGGTATCGATCTGGCGGCTTGTATCAGCGTCGGCGAGCTCGGTTCGACCCGGTGCCGGAGGGGGGGCACGCGGTGCCGTGTCCGGTCTCACTCCCGCGGGGGGATCATCACGTCCGCGAGAGTTGGTTCCGGGAGAACTGACCCGCGGGCGTGGTGCGTCCTGACCTGCTGCCGGTGGAACTGGAGACGGTGATCGGGCCGGAACGGGAGCAACAGGCGCCGCACGGGTCGGTGCGGAGCCGAGCCCAGGGCCTTCCCGATCGGAGGTATCACCGACCTGAAGGGCTCGATCTTCCCCACCCGGTGTCACTCCGGTCTCAGTGCCGCCGGGGAGGAGCCATATTCCCGTCGCCATGATGGCCACACCGGCCGCGGCCGCTCCGAGCCTGACTGCCGGCCTGGTCCTCGCCTGCCTCGTGTCGCCTGCGATGGGTCCCAGTCGCTCGAGGGCCGCGCTCATCTCCGCGACCGTCTGGAAGCGTCGTTCGGGAGCCGGTGCCAGCGCGAACTCCAGTACCGAGCGCGCAGCCTCGGGTGCCGAGCCGTCCACATGTCCCCGGTTCGGTGGCATGCCCGTGAGAAGATGATGGAGCACCGCCCCGAGGCTGTAGACGTCGCTTCGCTCGTCCGCCGCCTGGCCGACCAGTCGTTCCGGACTCGCGTACCCGGCGGCCGGAGGCTTGACGGCGTCCTGCCGGAACGCCGGGTCCAGGCTGAAGCCGATGAGCTTGACCAGGGATCTCGACTGGCCCACCGGCATCACCAGGATCGTATGGGGCGAGAGGTTTCCGTGGACGAATCCCGCCCGGTGCGCCGCCTGAAGACCTGCGGCAGCTTGCAGGACCAGCTCGAGCGCCTCCCCCGGCGCGAGCGTATGGCCCGGAGGCAGGAGAGTCGCCAGAGGTTCCCCGGCCAGCTGCTCGACCACGACGTAGACCGATCCATCCTCCATGTCGCCTACCTGATGGACCCCGGCGACGTTAGGGTGCCGGATCTGCATCGCCCGGCCGACTCGCTCCCGCCTGAGGGGCTCGGCTCCGCCGGCCAGGGGGCGCAGGATCACCAGCACGACCTCGAGCCCCGTCAGATACTCCGCGCGGTAGAGGGTCCCTTCGGCAGTCGACCCCATCCGGCCGAGGACCCGCAGCCCGCCGGGGAGAATCCGGCCGGCCGGAACGGAGTCGCCGGGACCATCGCGATCGGCACGAGCGCCAGGGGGCGTGGAAAGGGGCGGGTCGGCGGGGGGAGTATCGTGGTGTACCATCTTCGATGCCGGGCCGTGAGCACGGGAAGCGCGCACGTGGAAATCTACACGCCTCGATGGAAGCGCCAATCCACCGGGATCTCTGCCTCGGCTGATCGTCGGGAACCCGTTTACATTGCCCGTGTCCCTCTATCGATCCCCGTAATCTCCGAGCCACATGTCGTTCCGCTCTCACGCCGGCCCGCCGCTGGGCCTGGCGCTCACGTTGATCCTGTTCACCGCCTGTAGCGCCTTCGAGGCTGCTGAGACCAGCGAGTTTCCCGATGCCGGGCCGACCGGTCCCGACTCGCTGTACGCCGGCATCGGCCGGGGCATTCCCTTCGGCGAGTTCGGCCTGCGGCCGGAACAGTTCCGACCGCCATACACCGGTGCGGTCCTTCCAGTCTCCCGATCCAGAGTGGGGGCAGTTCTCAGGGAGGGCCGCGCGGGAAAGCTTCGGCTGGTGCTGAACCTCGCCGGCTCCGGCAGCCACTACAGGAACCTCGATGGGACCTTCGACCTCGCGCAGTGGAAGTCATGGATCGACACCTATCGTGACGTGGACTTCGCCCCCTATGTCGAGGAGGGACTCGTCCTCGCTCACTACCTGATGGACGAGCCCGGTGCGGTCAAGACCTGGGGTGGACAGCGGGTGAGCCGCGCGGACATCGAGGAGATGGCCCGGTACTCCAAGTCGATCTGGCCGACGCTCCCCACCACCGTGCGCGCCACACCGGGATGGCTCGGCGCGGGCGACACGACGTATCGAAGCCTCGACGTCGCCTGGGCCCAGTGGGCCGGACCACACCACGGCGCGGGCACCGGTCTCACCCCGGCGCAATTCCGCGACGAGAACGTCGCCCGCGCGAAACAACTGGGCCTGGGATTGATCTTCGGGATCAACTACCTGGATGGTGGCGATGGGTCGAGCGGCGTCCAGGGCACCTCGGACCATCCGCAGTGGTGGCAGTTATCCCCCGCGGAGCTGCTGGAGGTGGGGACCCTGCTGGTCCAGGCGCCGTACGCCTGCGCCCTCCTGAGCTGGCGGCACGACGCCGCGTTCGAAGGTCGTCCGGAGGTGCGCGCCGCGCTCGATTCCATCGCTGCTGCCGCCGCCGTGCGCGGGGGAACCTCGTGCCTGAGGCGCGACTCGACCACCACACCTGCCGAGAAATGAAGTTCCGGCGCTAATTGCTCAGCGTCAGCGTCCGCTCCACCGAGCAGACCGTGCCCCCCACCTGGCAAACCTTCACCCGGTACGTGGCCGTGCCCTTCGCCCTGTGGGCCGTCGTGTGCCGCCCGTCGTTGGGTGTGTTCTTGACCAGCTTGCCGTTCCGGTACAGGTCCACGCTGGTGCCCGTGGCGCCGGACCAGACGTGCACGATATAGTGCTTCTCCGCGTCGGTGCGGCCCGACACGGTGAGCGCGATGCTCGAGGCTGGCGCCGTGACCGTCAGCGGCGCGGCATGCTGGTTCGTCGCGCCGCCATCGTCGGTCACCGTAAGCGTCACGGTATAGGTGCCGGGATTGGCGTAGGTCCGGCTCGGGTTGCGGGCCGTCGAGGTCCCCCCGTCACCGAAGGTCCAGCTCCAGCCTATCACCGTGCCATCCGAGTCGGTGCTTCCGTCCACGAACGCGCAGGCCAGTCCGGTGCCGCTGGCGCCGAAGCTGGCGACGGGGTCGGCATTCGCGCCGGGGAGGCTCACGCTCACCGGCCGGGACACGGAGGCGTCGGTGCCGGCATCGTCCGTCACGGTCAGGGTGACCGTGTAGGTGCCCCCGCTCGCGTAGCCGTGCGAGGGGTGTCGCGCATCGCTGGACGACCCGTCTCCGAAGTCCCATTGCCAGGCGGCGACGATCCCGTCAGAATCGGCGCTCCCGTCGGTGAAGCCGCAGTCGAGTTCGCTGCAGCTGGCGGTGAAGCTCGCCGTTGGCGGAAGGTTCGTGGGCACGCCGGCCGTGACCTTCCTGGACGTGGACCCCTGCGATCCCAGGTTGTCGGTCACGGTGAGCCTCACGGTGAACTCACCGGCGGCGCTGTACGAACGGGAGGGATGCCGCTGGCTCGATGACGATCCGTCGCCGAACTCCCACTGCCATGCCGTCACGGTCCCATCAGGATCGGTGCTGCCGTCCGCGAAGCGGCAGGTGTTCGCCGTGCAGGTGGGGGTGAACGCCGCGTTCGGCGACGCGTTGTCCGGCGGAGAGCCACCGTTGAAGTGCGCGGTGGCGGGGTTCGAGCAGATCGTGGTTCCCGCCTCGCACACCTTGAAGATGTAGGTCGCCGGGCCGGTGTAGTTCTTGGACACGCCTTGCTTCCCGTCGTTCGGCGTGCTGTTGAGCACGAGGCCGTTCCGGTAGATGTAGACCATCGGCCCCTGCGCCCTCGTCCACGTCAGCGTCACGGTCTGCTTCTCGGGCTCCGACTTGGTGGTCAAGGTCAAGCCGATCGGATACTCCTGCCCCGGGACCGTCACCTGCTTCGACACCGTGCCCGTCTCGCCCTCGCGATCCCTGGCAATGAGGATCACCGTATACGTGCCCCCGGCCTCGTACGCGTGGCTCGGGTCGCGAGCGGTGGACCGGTCTCCATCGCCGAAGTCCCAACTCCAGGAGGAGAGATTGTCCTCCGGATCGGTGCTGCGGTCCGCGAAAGTGCAGCCAAGGCCGCCGCAGCCGGCGATGAACGCGGCGTTGGGCGCGGAGTTCGGAGCCGGACCGGGCTCGGAGGCGGCGCCGATCCTGACGATCCGGCCGACCGACGGTACTCCGTTCTGACCGAGCAAAAACAGCATGTAATGCCCGGGCGGCGCGCGATTGCCGCTGGCCGGAGCCGTGATGTCGAGCTCTCCGGTCCGGCGCGCGAAGGCGAGCCACTGAAACCGCTGGTTCATGTCGAAGGCGTGGGTGACCGAGCCGAGCCGGATCAGGCTGACCTTGGCGATGTCGGCCGCGTCTGGTGACGCGACCCTGAAGGACGTGCCGTACCCCACGAGCGCCGGGGCGTCGGTGATGGTCGGGCGCGGCCCCATGGACAGATACGCCGGGGAGTACAACTCGGCGTTCCGCTCGTCGGGCATGTCGGCCCCCTCCCCGCTGCCGGTGTGCAGGACCCGTCCGTCCGGCAGCAGCAGGGTCGTCGAGTGATAGGTCCGCTTGATGGCGTTGCTCGCCACCGTCGTCCAAAGTCCCGTCGCGGGGT
>JACDHV010000052.1 GCA_013820855.1 Gemmatimonadales bacterium
TCAGTCTCGTCGAACGCTGGTTCGCGGCGCTGACCACCAAGCAACTGCGTCGCGGCGTGCACCGGAGCGTCCGTGACTTGGAAGCGGCGATTGTCGAGTTCACCGATGCGCACAACGACCTCGCCAAACCGTTCGTCTGGACCAAGACGGCGGACGAGATCCTCGCGAGCATCGCGCGTTTCGCCCAGCGCACCTTGGCCGTCCATGCTTGAGGAATTACGCTGCGAACCACTGTTACAGGACACTAGTTTCGCGTGGACTCCAGGTAAAGCGGGAACGGCGAACAGTAAACGGCAAACAGGAATTCTTCTCGACCCTGTTCACCGTTCACTGTTTGCCGTTCCCGCCGTTCGTCCTACAGCACCAGATTGCGAAGCGCCTGGGCCCGGGCGCGGCTCACGCTCAGCCGGGTGCCGCTGCGGAGCTCGACCTCCAGCGCGCCCTTGGCGTCGGTGGTGAACGCGACGACGAAGTCCAGATTGACGATGTGGGAGCGGTGCACCCGGACGAAGCGCCCGGGGTCGAGCATGCGCTCCATGTCGGCGATCGCGACCTGCACCAGGTGCCGCTTGGGTCCGGCATGGAGGGCGACGTAGTCGCCCCGGGCCTCGAGCCGCTCGATCTCGCTGGTGGGCACCACCAGGATCCGGTTGCGGTCGCGGACGAAGAGGCGGCTGAGGTGCCCGCTCTCGTAGAGCGCGTGCTTCAGCCGCTCCCCGTCGGTGAGATCGGGGGTGCCGGAGCGCTCGCGCGCCCGCTCGATAGCGGCCCTGACGCGTTCGCTGTCGAAAGGCTTGAGAAGATAGTCCACGGCTTGAAGCTCGAACGCCGCGACGGCGTTTCGGTCGAAGGCGGTGGTGAAGATGACCGCGGGGCGATGACGCATTCGCTGGGCGACATCGAGTCCGCTCATGCCGGGCATCGAGAGGTCGAGCAGCACGAGGTCCGGCCGCAACTCCTCGATCAGCCGGAGCGCGCCCGGGCCGTCCTCGGCCTCGCCGACGACCCGAACGTCCGGGAGGTCCTCCGCCAGCGAGCGGAGCTTGTCCCGGGCCAGCTCCTCGTCGTCGGCGATGACCAGGGTCAGCGGCATGGCGGGTTGGACGCCGGATGGCCGGCTGGTTGCACAGAGGCCCGTCGAAGCCTCGCTCCACTCCTCTGACGGGTTCAGCGCCCGGAAGGTTGCGTTGGCGGGATGGGAATCTCGGCGGTGATGTCGGCGGCCGCCATCTGAAGTGCCTCCGCCGCGTCCGGAGGCGCGGGCTCCGGCCGCCAGCCGATCGAGCGTGTCAGAGGGAGGGTTGCCAGCACCAGAATTCCGGCGAGCCAGAACGGAACTCCCACCCCGAAGCCGTCCATCAGGAGCCCGCCGGCGATGGGGAAGGCCACCCGGGACACCCCCCCGAAGGTGTGCTGTACTCCCATGTACAGCCCTCGCTCCGGACCCGGCACCGCCTGGGAGAGCAGGCGGGTGATGCAGGGAAAGAGAAAGGCCGTGCCCAGGGGCATGAGGGTGAAGCCCGCCGCGAGCGCGACGCTTCCCCGGCCCACGCCGGTAGCCATCAAGCCCGCCGTCAGGATGACGATGCCGAGCCGTGCCCGGCGCACCTCGCCCAGTCGGTCCACCGCCCGCCCGAGCACCAGGGCGCGCACCACCACCCCCACCCCCCCGAGGTACATCACGAAGTATCCGATGGTGTGCTCGGTGACGCCAAGCCGGTCTACCAGCAGGAGCGGCACGATCTGGATCGTGCCGTAGAAGGCGCCGATTCCGACCGCATAGATCCAGATGAGCCGCGGCGCCGGCTCGTGCCAGCGGGAGAGGACGTGCGCCAGCGCGGCCCGGCCGGTGGTCCGCCGCCGCCCCAGCGGATCGGCCGTCGGTTTCCGATGCGACTCGCTCAGGAACCGCCACGCGAAGAGCGCGACCAGCGCCGCGAGGCCGGCGGCGCCAAGGCCCACGAACTCCTGCCCGCCGAGCGAGACCATGAGCGAGCCGAATGCCGGGCCCGCGACCGCGCCGAGGCTCGTGATCGCGGAGAGCCAGCCGAGAGTCTTGGTGCGCTGCTCCGGCGGCGAGACGTCCGCCACGTAAGCCTGGACCACGCCGATGGTGCCGCCGCCGACCCCCTGTATCAGCCGGGCCAGCAGGAGCGCCGGCACCGACTGGGCGAAGGCGAACAGGACGTAGGCGGTGGCCGTGATGAGGAGGCCCGCGAGAATGGCCGGACGCCGCCCGTACCCGTCCGAAAGGCGGCCCCAGAGCGGCGCCCACGGCGAGCTGGGCGACCGAGAAGGCGGAGACGAGCAGCCCGACGGTGGCGGCGCCGGCGCCGAACTCCGTGGCGTAATACGGCAGGAGGGGCACGATCATGGCGAGCCCCACCATGTCCACGAACGCCGTGACGAAGAGGACGAGTAGCCTGGTCATGGCATGACCGCGCCGCTTCCGGCGAGGTCTCTAGCGACTCGCGGCGTCACGCGGCCGCGCCATCTCCGCTTCTATCTCCGCCATCTCCCGCGGCGCGCGGGAGAGCCAATCGATCCCGCGGTCGGTGATCAGGTAGTCGTCCTCGATGCGCACGCCGATGTCGTGGTAGCGCTCCACCGCGGGACGCACCTTGGCGATCATCGCGCGGTTCTTCGGCGTGTCGGGCAGGATCTCGAGCAGCTTCCGGCTCACATAGATGCCGGGCTCGATGGTGAAGACGTCACCCGCCTGGAAGGTGCCGGCACCGTACCAGGGATGGGGACGATCGTGGACTTCGAGCCCGATGCCGTGCCCGAGCCCGTGCGCCATGTAGAGGAAGGCCTGGGTGCAGGCGACCGGGTTGGTCTGGCACTGCTCGGCCCAGGGCGGGTCGAATGTCGCATCCACGCTCTCGGTCAGGCCGAGTCTCGCGACGCCGCGCGCCACTGCCTCGCGCGCGGCCTCACGCCAGGCCTCGAATGGGGCGCCGGGCCGCGCCACCTTCTCGGCCGCGGCCTGCGCCTCCCGCACGATCCGGTAGATCGCCCGCTGCTCCGCGCTGAACCGGCCGTTCGCGGGCAAGGTGCGGGTGACGTCGGCCGCGTAGCCGCCATATCCGGCGCCGACGTCCATCACGACCACCTCGCCCTTGCCGATCCGGCGGTCGTTGGCGTTGTAGTGATACTGGGTCGAGTTGGGCCCCGATCCGATGATGGAGACGAATGCGGGGCCGTCGCCGCCGCCGCGGCGGAACGCCGACTGGAACATGGCCTCCACCTCGTACTCCCACATTCCCGGTCTCAGCATCCGCATGACCTCGCGCAACGCTTCCACCGTCAGATCGATCGCTCGCCGGAGCATGGCCTGCTCGGCGGGCGACTTCCGGGTGCGGAGGCTGTCCAGGGTCGGATGCGCGTCCCTGATCGTCAGCCCCGGGTGCCGGTCGGCGAACCGGTGCATGAAGCTCGCGCCGCGGGTGAGCGAGTCGGTTTGGGCCGCGTCGGCGTTGGCGAAGTCGCGAAGGGTGTAGAACGGAAGTCCGGTGCCGGCGAGCGAATCGAGGTGAGCCGGCAGGGCCCCGATGCGGCGCGCGGCGATCCCGGTCTGCCGGGCGACCGCGGCCGAGTCGGGCGGGAAGCCGTCATAGAGCGCGCGCCGGGGGTCGCGCTCGGAGGTGAACAGCGTCGCCCGGCTGCCGCCCGGCCGGACGACCATGACGAATGCGGCGTCGGGCTCCAGGAAGCCGGTGAGATAGCGGAAGGCCGGGAGCTGCAAGAAGCGGTCGGGGCCCACCGGCGCGCGGCCGCCGAACGCGACGACGACTCCGCTGTCTATGCGTGCCGCGAGCGAATCGCGGCGCGCGGCGTACTCCGGGCCGGGGATGGTCTGTGACGCCAGGGTCGCCGGGAACGCGAGCCCCAGCACGAGTGACCGAAGGAGGCGCATGCGCGGGTCAGCCCGCGGCCGCTTCGATCGGAATCTTGCTCCCGTGCATGGACACCCACTGCTCGAACGTCTGCAGCTCCGGATTCAACGACCGCGTGAATTCCAGGCTCCTCGCGCCCACGAAGTAGTCGTTGAAGTCGCGCTTGAACTGGAACATGTTGCCCAGGTCGTCGGCACCGGGGAAGCCGAAGCTCCGGTACACGTCCGCCGGCACGTCCTGATAGGTCACGGTCTCGCCCAGCGCCCGGGTCATCCCGGCGGCCATCTCCGCGCCGCTCAGATGCTCCCCGGCGATCGCCACCGTCTTCCCGATGAACTCGCGGCCCCGCTTGAAGATCGCGTAGGCACACTTGCCGATGTCCTCCGAGGCGATGCCCGGAAGCTTCTTGTCGCCCATGGGCATGACCAGCGCCAGCTTCCCGTCGGGTCCGCGCTTGGGCCCCGCCCCGAAGTAGATGAAGTTCTCCCAATAGAACGACGTCAGCAGAAATGTGGTCGGCACCCCGGCGCGGGCGAAGAGCGCGTCGGCCTCGCCCTTCGCGTCGAAGTGGGGGACCTTGTACTTCCCCATGAGCGTCGGCATCCGGTCGTCTTCCAGCGGCACGTGCTTGCGGGTGTCCTCGAGCGTGGACCAGATGACATGCGCCAGCCCGGCATGCTTCGCCGCGTCGGCCATGGCCCTGGCCTGGGTGTATTCCTTCTCGGGCGAGAAGTGATCCCAGAAGAAGGTCACGCAGAAGGCGCCGTGGGCGCCCTCGAATGCCCGGCGCAATGTCGCCGGATCGTCCACGTCGGTTGCCATCACCTCGGCGCCGGCGTCGGCGAGCGCCCTGGCCTTCTCCGAGCTGACGTCGCGCGTCAGTGCCCGAGCCTTGAACGGGCCGTTCCGGTCGGCGAGGATCGCCCGTACCAGTCCACCGCCCTGGGCGCCCGTCGCGCCGAGCACGGCAATGATTTTTTTGTCGCTCACGTTGCTCCTCCTGTAGTCGGTCCAACTGATCGCTCAATATTAGTGTCTGCGCGTCCGGCTCGCCTCGCCGGACGCGGCTGTCCGGTCAATAGTTGACAGAAGCAAATAAATCGGCCATGGTGGTCAGCCCGATGACGACCACCGCCTCCCACCCCGCCGGCGCGGTCCGCCGGTTCAGCCGCTTCTACACTCGACAGATCGGCCTTATGGACGAGGGGCTGCTCGACAGCCCGTTTTCCCTCACCGAGGTCCGGCTGCTCTACGAGATCGCCCACCACCCCGGGATCACGGCCACCGAGCTCCGGGAGGTTCTGGCGCTCGATGCCGGCTACCTCAGCCGGATACTCCGTGGACTGCGGAGGCGGGCACTGCTGGCTGCCCGCGCACCGGCCGCCGACCGGAGGCAGCGGCAGCTTACGCTCACCGAGTCCGGCCGGCGCACGTTTGACGCTCTCGACGCGCGCTCCAACACCCAGGTCAGGGCGATGCTGGCACGACTGACCCGCACGGAGCGTAGGGACCTGGTCGCCGCGATGGGCGGGATCGAGGCTCTGCTCGGCCGGGCACAGGGTGGCGGCGGGGCCGAGGGTGCGCGTCTCGTGCTGCGGGCACCCAGGCCGGGGGAGCTCGGCTGGGTGGTGCAGCGCCACGGCGAGCTCTACGCCGGGGAGTACGGCTGGGACGCGGAATTCGAGGGGCTGGTGGCGGGGATCGTGAGCCGCTACGCAGCGGAGCGCGACGTCCGGCTGGAACGCTGCTGGATCGCCGAGCTGGGCGGCGAGCCGGCCGGCTCGGTCTTCCTGGAGAAGGAGTCGCCCGAGGTCGCGCGGCTCCGCCTGTTGCTGGTCGAGCCCTGGGCCCGGGGTCATGGAATCGGCACCCGGCTGGTGGATGAATGTCTCCGGTTCGCCCGCGAGGCGGGGTACGGGAAGGTCGCGCTGTGGACCAACGACCTGCTGCACGCTGCCCGCCGGATCTACCAGAGAGCCGGCTTCCGCCTCGTGGAGAGGGAGCCGCACCACAGCTTCGGGCACGACCTGGTGGGCCAGACATGGGAGCTGGATCTCGAGTGATCGAGAGCCGAGTGTGTTGCGCGTTACAGCCCGATGCGTCCGGTGAGCGCTGTATTGCGTTCCCACCCTGATGTGACGGCCGAGCGGTTCCCTGGCCGCATCCCCGACCGTGGAGCCCGTATGGGAGACCCGGAAGTGCAGGCGGGGCGACCCGCGCCGAGAGCCGTCTTGCGCACGCGCGATGGGATCGTCCTCGTCGTGGGTCTGGTGCTGGGAGCGGGAATTTTCCGCGCGCCTCAGGTGGTGGCGGGCGGCAGCTCGTCCGGCACCATGTTCCTCGGTCTGTGGGTCGTGGGAGGGGTGATCTCGCTGCTGGGCGCGCTGTGCTATGCCGAACTGGCGGCCGCGTACCCCAACGCCGGCGGTGAATACCATTTTCTGCGCCGCGCCTTCGGGGCGCGGGCGGGCTTTCTCTGCGCCTGGTCCCGCATGACGGTGATTCAGACCGGGTCCATCGCCATCCTCGCGTTCCTGGTCGGCGACTACGTCGCGGCTCTGCTCGGCGGCCCCGATCCCCGTCCGGGACTCTCGGCTGCGGTCGCCGCCGCGATCGTCGTCGGGCTGACGCTGCTCAACGTCGCCGGCTTGCGCCAGAGCGGCGGGGTCCAGTACGCGCTCACCGCGCTGGAAGTGCTCGGGCTGGTGGCGGTGATCGTGGCCGGACTGTTCATCGCGGCCCCCGCCCAGCCGGCCGCCCCGGCGGCCACGGAGGTCTCCGCCGGCGGGATAGGGCTGGCTGTGGTGTTCGTGCTGCTCACCTTCGGCGGATGGAG
Source organism: Gemmatimonadales bacterium (assembly GCA_013820855.1). Taxonomy (GTDB): domain Bacteria; phylum Gemmatimonadota; class Gemmatimonadetes; order Gemmatimonadales; family GWC2-71-9; genus CAVVWJ01. The sequence continues at coordinate 6,733 of JACDHV010000052.1, forward strand.
CGAGGCGGCATATATCTCCGCCGAGCTCCGCGATCGCCGCCGGGGAGCGATCCGGACGCTGGGCTGGGGGCTGGGCATCATCACGGTGCTGTATCTGCTCACCAACGCCGCGTACCTCCGCGGGCTCGGCCTCGAGGGCGTGGCCGGCTCCTCCGCGGTGGCCGCCGACCTGATGCGCGGGTCGGTGGGGGCATGGGGGGCGGCGGCCGTGAGCCTCGCCGTCATCATCGCGGCGCTCTCGTCGGCCAACGCCACCATGATCACCGGCGCGAGAAGCAATTACGCGCTGGGCAGGGACGTACCGCGCTTCGGCTTTCTGGGAGACTGGCACGAGGGCCACCACAGCCCGCGAGCCGCGTTTCTGCTTCAGGGCGGCATCGCCCTGCTGCTGGTGGCGTTCGGCGCCCTCGCCCGGAGCGGGTTCGAGGCGATGGTGGCCTATACCGCTCCCGTCTTCTGGCTCATCCTGTTCGGCACCGGGGCCGCGCTGCTCGTGCTTCGGCGGCGCGAGCCGTCGGTGGACCGGCCGTTCCGGGTGCCCCTCTACCCGTTCGTTCCCCTGCTGTTCTGCGGCATTGCCGCGTTCATGCTGTATTCCAGCGTCGCCTACGCCGGCCGCGGCGCGCTCCTGGGGGTCGCCGTGATGCTCGCGGGACTTCCGGTGCTCGCGCTCGCCGGCCGCCCGCGCGAGGCGGCCGTCAACCCTCCCGTCGCACGAGGCACCACATGGGCACCGTAGCCCTCACTCACTCCAGACGATTCGTGCTTCTGCCGGCCCTGATCTCGGCGCTGGCGCTCGCGAATCCCGACCGGCTGGCCGGCCAGGAGACTTCCACCTCCTCCCGGGCACCCGACGTTCACTTCGTTCCCACCGACACCACCAAGGTGCGCGAGATGCTCACCGCGGCGAAGGTCGGCTCCAAGGATCTGGTGTACGACCTGGGCTGCGGCGACGGCCGGATCGTCATCACGGCGGTCAAGAAGTACGGTGCGCGCGGCGTGTGCGTCGATATCGACCCGGTCCGGATCAAGGAGAGCAAGAGCAACGCGGACACGGCCGGCGTGCGAGACCGCATCCGGTTCGTCGAGGGCGATCTCTTCGAGCAGGATCTCTCCAAGGCCACGGTCGTCACCCTCTACCTGCTCCCGTCGCTGAACGAGCGGCTCCGTCCCAAGTTGTTCCGAGAGCTGCGCCCGGGCACGCGGATCGTCTCCAACGCCTTCGACATGGGTGACTGGAAGGCCGACCGCACCCTCGACACCAAGACCTTCTCGGGGATGCAGGGGTACGCCTACCTCTGGATCATTCCGGCGGACATGTCGGGTGAGTGGCGGCTCGAGCACAAAGGCGGCGAGGGCAGGTCGTACACCCTCAGCCTCGAGCAGCAGTATCAGCAGGTCTCCGGTACCGCGAGCTCGGACGGCAAGTCGGTGCCGCTCTCCAATCTGCGGGTGAAGGGAGACTCGCTAAGTTTTACCCTGGGCGCCGGCGGCGGCTCCGACAAGGGTCTGGAGTTCACCGGCCGGGTGGACGGCGGCCGGGCCAGCGGCACCAGCAAGGGGCCCGGCGGCGGGTCGTGGACGGCGACCCGCACCAAGCCCGGATCGCGGCCCGATTTAAGGGCGTCCAGCGAGAGCTGACGCCCGGTTACGCTTGCTCAGAGGGAGACGTTCGATGCACAAGCTCATTGCCGGGCTGGTCCCGGTTCTGCTGGCGCTCGGCGCCGCTCCGCTCGCCGTTCAGGAATGGACGGTGCCCTGGGACGGCACTCGGCCGCGTGATCCGTACGTGGCCGGTAGTGGACTGGTGTGGTTCGTCGGCCAGGAAGGGAACTACATCGCGCACCTCGATCCGCGGACGGGGAAGTTCGAGCGGTACGACATCGAGGCGGGCACGCATCCGCACAACCTGGTCGTCGCGCCGGACGGCATGGTCTGGTTCACCGGGAATCGCAACGGACGACTGGTGAAGCTGAATCCCGCGGCCCGGAAGCTCACCAACTATCCGATGCCGGACGGCAAGGCGGACGATCCGCACACGATGGTCCTCGATCGGGCGGGGAACGCGTGGTTCACCGCGCAGAACTCCGCCGTGGTGGGGCGACTCGACGCGAAGAGCGGCAAGGTCCGCTTGTGGGAGACCGGCGCCGGCACACGGCCGTACGGCATCGAGCTGGACGCGCAGCAGCGACCGTGGTACGTCCTCTTCGGCACCAATCAGGTGGGCACCATCGACCCCGGGACGATGAAGGAGCGCCGGTTCGACCTGCCCGAGGGTACCCGGGCGCGGCGGCTGGTGGTCAGGGACGACGCGATCTGGTATGGGGACTACGCACGAGGCTACCTGGGAAGGCTCGACCGGAAGACGGGGAAGGTCGAGGAGTTCACCATGCCGGGGAAAGCGGCGTCGCTTCCGTATGCGATGGCGGGTGACGACAAGGGGAAGATCTGGCTGGCGGAGACCGGCGTGCGGCCCAACCGGCTGGTCGCGTTCGATCCGGGAAGGCGCAAGTTCACCGACAGCGTGGCCACCGAGGGAGGGGAGGCGCCGAATACGATCCGGCACATGGTATTTCACAAGCCGACGCGAGAGATCTGGTACGGGACCGATCGGAACACGGTGGGGCGGCTCGGCGTGCCCTGAGCGTCGAGCGGTGCCGCGGATGTTCGATGGCGCAGTCCGGGCCCTTGGGGAGCCTCGGTGCTGCGCCATCGTCGTATTCCGTCGCTGAGGACCATGCGGCTTCGGCACGCGGGATGGGCGCTGCTGGGGGCGACGATGCTCGGGGCCGGATTGTTGCTGAGCGGGCCGCCGGCCGGAATGATCGACTGGTTGGCGGCCCGCCATCCCGGCTGTGTCTACCGCCTGCCGGTGGAGGAGCCGCTGGTCGCGCTGACCATCGACGATGGACCGGACCCGGCCACGACGCCCGGGATCCTCGCCGAGCTGCGGCGGCACGGGGCCCGGGCCACGTTCTTCGTCATCACGGAGCGGCTGCAAGGACGCGCGCCGCTGGTGCGTCGGATGCTGGCCGAGGGTCACGAGCTGGGGAATCACTTCACGCGGGACCGGCCGGGCATCCGGCTCAGTGCCGAGGCGTTCGCGCAGGACCTGGAGCACGCGCACAGGGCTCTGTCGCGGTACGGGCCGGTGCGTTGGGCACGGCCGGGCGCGGGATGGTACTCGCAACGCATGGTAGCCACCATGGCGGAGAAGGGCTACCACTGTGCCCTGGGCTCGGTGTACCCGTACGACGCGACAATTCCGTCAACCACCTTCGCCAGCTGGCATATCATCGGAAACGTGCAGCCCGGTGCCATCGTGGTGCTCCATGACGGCGGCGCACGGGGAGAACGAACCGTGCGCGTCCTCGAAACCGTTCTGCCCGCACTCGAGCGGCGGGGCTTCCGAGTCGTCACCCTGAGCGAGCTGGCCGCCGCGGCCCGTCCCGCGAGCGCAACCGACTAACGAGGAGAGAAGGGAGGGTGAGCCACATGATACCCCGCATCTTGTTGATCACGCTGGGAGTGGATGATCTCGCCCGTTCGCTCGCGTTCTACCGCGACGGTTTAGGGCTGCCGACCAAGGGGATCGTCGGCACCGAGTTCGAGCATGGCGCCGTCGCATTCTTCGACCTTCAGCCCGGACTCCAGCTCGCCATCTGGCCGCGTGCGGATCTGGCGCACGACGCCCATCTGGAGCCCGGACCACGCAGTGCGACCGAATTGAGCCTTGGCCACAATGTGGGGAGCCCCGCCGAGGTCCACGCCGTGATGGAGCAGGCGAGACTGGCGGGCTCTCGAATCGTCACGTTCGTGAAGTCCCCCCTCACGCCGGCTCGGGAGACCGACCTCGCGAGCCGCGATGGGCAGGGGCGCTGGAGCCCCCCGCGGACGCTGATCCGGAGTGGTACCCTGGCCCCGTGCCGGCGGAGTATTCCAGGATCAGGACGTGCGGAAGCTGGTCGGGTGAAAGTCCGGCGAAGTCAGCAGCGGTGTCGCGGAGCGGCAGCAGCCATGCGGGCATGTCGTCGGCCTTGTCCAGGCTGCTCCGCGCGAAGTCGTAGTGCCAGCCGAACGAGATGGAACGCCTTCTCGCCGTAAAGCCGTGGAACTTGACTCCTTGAGCGGCAGCTCGCGAATGCGCTCGACCAGGGCCCGCTCCTCCGGCTCCGACAGCACATCGGCGCTGTACGCGAATCCTTCCGGCAGCGAGGGGTTTTCAGACAGGAGGGGAAGCGTGTGCCGATCGGGACTCATTCGCTGCGACCTGCCAGTGGGGGTGTTCCGTCACCTTGCGAACCAATACGACACCTTCACCAGGAAGGTATGGTCCGCCCGCCGATGGAACAAATCCCTTAGATCGCCGCCGAAGGTCTTGTCGCCCTCGACATCCGACATGCCCTCGCGCCCTTGGCTCCACACCAGGAACAGCGTCGAGCCCGGGCGGTACTCCCAGCGAAACACGACGTTCGAGCGGAACTCCTGCAGGTTGAACCCGCCGGGGTCGCCCGCCACATCGGCATCCGCGTACGGCCGGTAACGGTCGTCATACGCCTTTGCCCGGGGCTCCCCCACCTCGCGCACGTCGCTGTACGTCCCCTTGGAGACAAACGGTGACGCGTACACCTGGAGCGTGGTGTTGGGTGTGAAGGTGTAGCCCAGGCGCCAGGTGAGGCTCAGCGTCTCCTGCTCCAGGTGCGCGAAGGTGTAGTGGTCGGTTCCCACCGAGTCGGTGAACGTCCCGAAATACTGGACGTCGTTGCGGTTGGTCTCCCACCTCGCACTCAGCGAGCTGGTGAACCGAGTCGAGACCTTGAGCTCGAGCGTCGGTTCCAGGCTCAGCGTCCTCGACCGGCCCTGGTCTCCCCCCATGTAGTTCACCCAGAAGAACGGCACCAGCGCCTTCCGGTTGTCGCCCTCGATACCCGCCCACGGCGCGAGGTAGGCATCCTGCCGCATCGCTGGACCGCCCCGCGCGCAGCGGTCGCAGTAGGTGCCGCCGATCTGGCCCAGGGTGCCGCCCGCGTGCAGCCACCAGCGGTTGTTGAGCTGGGTGTGCACGTTGGTGTTGAACGCACGCTCGGTCGGCAGCCCGGCGAGGCTCCAGTGCTGCCAGTTGTTGAAGTTCCAGCGCAGCTCGCGGAACACCCGGTTGGGATTCCTGAAGGCGAGGTTGGCCCAGGAGGTCCACTGCTGCTGGTCGGCCTGGCGAAGAAAGCCGATGTCGTTGATCTCGAAGCCCGGCGTCCTCCGCTGGTACGCGGTCTCGAACACCAGCCGCCGGCCGCCCACCTTGGCGAACCGGAGCTCCAGATTGGTGCCGCTGAGGGACGTCCGCGTCGAGTCGAACGCCAGCGGGCCGTCGGGCCGCTGGTACAGATGAACCGGATTCCGCTGGGTCCGCGCGATCGCCTCAGCGTCGCCACCCACCCGGCTCCAGTCGAGCGAGCCCGACACCTCGTACTGGCGTCCCGCGAACCGCCGGCGGGCGTCGAGCCCACCGGAATAGGCGCTCCGGTGAAGCCACGGCTCGCTCGTCTGGTCCAGCGAGCGGTTTACGGCGGTGACGATGAAGCCGAGACTGCCGTCGCCGCCGGAGAAATCCTGGTTGCCGCGCGCGACGGCGTAGTTGGTGGTCGGCTCCAGCGTGCCGGCCGGGCTGCTGACGTCGTTCGTGACGGCATCGAGGAAGCCGATGGAGAACCCGCCCGGCATGCGGCCGGTCACCTTCGCGGCGCCCAGGATTCTGGTCGCCTCGGGCGACGACTCGTCGCCATAGGCATGCGCGAGCTGCGGCGCTCGGCCGATGCGCCGCGAGTAAAACAGGCCCTCGCCCGTGTTGCAGTCGACCACGACGACACAGTTCACGGTGAAGGTGAAGAGCCCCTTGCCCTCGACGAAGAACGGCCGCCGCTCCTCGAAGAAGGTCTCGAACGCGCCGAGGTTGAGCACCGAGGGATCGGCCTCGACCTGGCCGAAGTCCGGGTTCACGGTGGCGTTGAGGAGCAGGTTGGAGGCGACGCGGTACTTGAGGTCGCCGCCCACGGTGAGGTCCTGGTCTCGCGGATAGCCCTCCGACGCGGCGCCCTGGACGTTCTTGGTCAGCACGTACGGCGTGACCTCCGCGTGGCGCGGTCTCGCGAGCCCGTCGAGGCCGTTCAGCTCGCCGAACTGCGACGTAAAGCCCGACCGCGACGTGCGGTAGAGCGGCCAGGTGACGGTCTCCCCGTGTCGCTGGACAACACGCCACACGAGCAACCCGAAGCTGACGCTGTCCTTAGCCGAGTAGGGGAGCTGCGACATCGGAATGCGATACTCGGCCGTCCAGCCGAGCGAGTCTATGCGGGTGGCGACGTCCCACACGGCGTCCCAGGCCACGTCCTCGTTCCCGTCGTTGTAGATGGCATAGTCCGACTTCACTCCGGCCGGATTCACCACGAACTCGTACCCGGTGCGCCGGTCGTGGTAGGGATCGAGCATCAGGATGATCTCGTCCGACGCCGTCTTCTCGTCGCGGCGGGAGAGGAGACTCACGATGCTGTCGGGGTGGGGGTCGAAGGCGCGGACGAAGACGTAGAGGTTGTCGGAATCGTAGGCGACCCGGGCCACCGTGCGGAACCGGGCAGGCGCGCCCTCGCTAGGCTTCGCCTGGACGAACCGGTCGATGGCCGGGGCGGCTCGCCAGACGGTGTCGGCGTCCGACCCGTCGAGCACGGGCGGCTCGGCGGCACGCGTGGCGCGGAGCGACGTCTCGACCTCAGCGGGCGGAAGCACCGCCGCCGTCTGCGCCTGGAGGACCATCAGCATGCCGAGCCATGTAGCCACTGGAGACGCTCGCGGTGAGTTCAGGCATTAGACACCGGGTGCGGCTCGAAGGTTGGACCAGGATGACAGTGCCGGTCATGCTGACAACCGTCGGCAGCGCGAGGAAACCTTCATGGCGCTCTACAGGGAAGGGGGATACAGCTCGCGGCTCCCGTCCAGCTCGCCGGTGTCGGCATAGGTGAGGGGGACGGCCTCGGGAGAGAGAATCTCGCCCGCGATGGGGCTCGCGATGACGATCTCGTGGTCGCCGGCGCGTATCGGCTGCACGGTGAGCCGGCACTCGATCCAGGCGATCGCCTCCATCAGGATCGGCGCACCATGGCGAGCGGGACGCCAGGGCACGCCCGCCAGCTTGTCGGTGTCCCGACCGGACTCGAGGCCGAAATGGCGGGCCAGGCGCAACTGGTCGCGGGAGAGCACGTTCACGGTAAAACCGCCGCCTCGGACCAGCAGCGGATGGGAGGCGTGGCCCGGATTGACGCTCAGCGCCAGCAGCAGCGGATCGAAGGAGACCTGCATGATCCACGCGGCGGTGAAAGCGTTCCGCCGCCCGCCATCGGCCACGCCCACGACGTGGACGCCCGCGGTGAGCCGCCGGAAGAGATCGGCGACGTCAGCCACGGCGGCGCAGCCGGCGGAAGACCTCGTCGCTCGACCGCTCCAGCTCGGTGCGCCAGTCCCGGTACAGCCGGATGATGCGGCGCGCTTCCGCGGTGAGCTCGGAGCCGCCGCCCGCCGGACCGCCCCGAGTGGTGAGAATGACGGGCGCGCCCAGCACCCGCTCCATCTGCCGGATCCGGTTGAGGCAGGTTCGATAGCTGAGGCCGATGCGGGAGCACGCCTCGCGGATGCTGCCGCGGCGGTCGATCTCCTCCAGCAGACGGACGTAGCGGGGCCCCATCAGAAACTCGTCACCGGCGACGAACCAGGCCTTCACCCGGGGCCGAAGCGGAAGCTTTCTCATCCCCCTTCGGCCACCACCTCGTCGAATCGCTCGCACTCGACCGTCATCACGATCTTGTCGCCGTGATCGTCCGTGCCGGCCACGGCGAGAACGCCTCCCGCACCCTGCGTGCGCACGTTCGGCGAGCCGGTGCCGGTCATCTCGCCGCCCTTGACCGTGGCGATCCGGTGGGTCGTTCCGCCGGCGTCGAGCGAGAGCCCGACCATGTCTCCCTTGCCTGTCTTGGGCCGCCAGACGGTCAGGTCGAGCCGGCGAACCTCGGAGCCGTCCTGCCCCGTCCAGGTCGCATGCCACAGCGCCGCAGGCACCTGGTAGATCGAGGCCTCGGCGCTGCTGGCGCACTCACCGGGTCCGCTGGCCTGGTACGTCTTGCCGCCCACCGATGCGGCGATCTTCATGGGAACGGTTCCACGGGTGGACGACTCCCCACCGCCCTGGGCGCCCGCGGAGCCGGCGCTCGGTGCCTCGTCATGGCCCGAGCCCGGTGCCTCGTCACGGCCCCCGGAGCACGCCAAGATCAGAGTCCATGCCGCCAACCACAAGCATCTGCCGGGACGATTCATGAGGTTCCTCGACGCTGAGAGCCATGGGTGGAACGGCCGAAGTATACCCATCGGAAGCTGCGACACCGGAAACCGTCTCGCGTCCACCGCCGTATGGAGGGCGTCTTCCCACCCGCAGCCCCATTCCGGAGGTCAGGTGATCCACTCCATCATCGGTCTAGCCATGCTGGCGGCCGTCCTATCTCCCGCCACCTTCGATCCCCCGAAGGACGGCGTCGAGCTGATCGGCCAGATGCGTGAGCGCTACCTCGGCAAATGGTATCGCACGCTCACCTTCGTGCAGAAGACGACGCTGCCCGACGGCAAGGTCGAGACCTGGTACGAGGCGGCCGAGCTGCCGGGCAAGCTCAGGATCGACATCGCACCGCTGGACGGGAAGAACACGCTTCTGTTCCGAAACGACTCGCTCTACGAGTTCGAGGGCGGAAAGCTCGCCGAGTCGAAGCCCATGATCCACCCGCTGATGGTCCTGGGGTTCGATCTCTACGCTCAGCCGGTGGACGTGACGGTCCGAAAGCTCCAGGCGCTCGGCTTCGACCTCGGCAAGCTGCACGAGTCCACCTGGCAGGGGCGTCCCGCGTACGTAGTCGGCGCCTCGAGGGGCGACACGGTCACCCGCCAGTTCTGGATCGACAAGGAGCGGCTGTACTTCGTGCGGATGGTGGAGCCGGGCAAGCAGAACTCCGCCGCGAGGGTCGAGACGCTGTTCAACAGGTACATCCCGCTGGGTGGAGGCTGGCTGGAGACGGAAGTCCGCTTCCTGGTGGACGGCGAGACCAAGATGCTGGAGGAGTACACCGTGCCGAAGGCGGGAGTGGAACTGAGCCCGGCCATCTTCGAGCCCGGCCGCTGGGTACCTCCAGGTTGGGTGCGCTGAGCGGGGCGGACAGGCGGTTGCGGGAGGGGAGGGTAAGAGCTAAATCTGTAGGACTTCCCCTTCTTTTCTCGCTGCCCCTGCTCCCTTCTCACGCGCGGTTGCCATGAGACTGAGATCATTGTGCCTGTCTGCTCTTTGCGCGTTCACCGCAGCCGGCACGTCCGCCTGCAACGATCAGCCCGATTCAGCCGATTCGGCACTGCAGCCTTCCGACGCATCGGCCGACGCCGAGGCACCCGCCATCCTGCTGGCGGCGGGCGATATCGCGGGATGCGCCGAGCACTACAAGGACGAGGTGACCGCGGAGCTGCTCGCGACCCTGCCCGGCACCATCGTGCCGCTGGGCGATGTCGTCTACCAGAACGGCACGCGCTGGCAGTTTCGCAACTGCTACGATCCCAGTTGGGGCCAGTTGCTCTCCCGCACTCGCCCGGCACCCGGGAATCACGAGTACCACACCAACGAGGGGGCGCCGTACTACGAGTACTTCGGCACCCTGGCGGGTCCGAAGGGCAAGGGGTACTACACCTACACGCTCGGAGCCTGGCGAATCTATTCCCTGAACAGCGAGCGGAACATCCCCGAGCAGACCACGTGGCTGAAGAAGCAGCTCAAGGCCAACCCTTCCCAGTGCGTTCTCGCCTATTGGCACAAGCCGCTGTACTCCAGCGGGGACGTCGCTCCCACGCCCGAGGTCCGCCCGCTGTTCGATGCGCTCTTCCGCGCCCGGGCGGAGGTGGTGCTCAGCGGGCACCAGCACAACTACGAACGATTCGCGCCCCAGGATGCGGACAGCAACAAGAAGGCGCGAGGCACGCGGCAGTTCGTGGTGGGAACCGGCGGGTCCGAGCTCAGGCCCTTCGGCGGCGTGGCGAAGAACAGCCTGGTGCGCTACAACGCGGGACACGGCGTGCTCCGGATGACCCTGAGCCCGGGCATGTACAGCTGGAACTTCCTGCCGGTACCAGGCGCGCCGCCGGCGGATTCGGGATCGGCCAACTGCACCTAGTGTAGCGTCCCATTAGTTTCTTGCTTATATTGTGGCGTCCTCCAGCCGCGAATGGAGCCGCCATGCGCACCGGACGTCCCCGTCAGTTTGAGCTCACCTTGTCGCCGAGGGAGCAGGCCCAGTTGACCGCCCTGGCCCACTCGCGGGCCCTGCCCCATGGTCTGGTGCGCCGAGCGCGCATCATCCTGCG
>JACDHV010000226.1 GCA_013820855.1 Gemmatimonadales bacterium
CATCCACGTGCGCTATCGGGAGGGCGCTGTCGTCGGCGGCACCTCCGCCGGGGCGGCAGTGATGTCGCGCCGCATGATCACCGGCGAGGAGCGGCGCCCCGGAGGCGAGCGCCCTCCTGCCTCGCCGAGCGCAGCCAACGCCTTCCTCACCATCGACCGCGACAACGTGGTGGTCGAGGAGGGATTCGATCTCCTTCCCGGCGCCATCGTGGACCAGCACTTCGTCCGGCGCAAGCGGCACAACCGGCTGATCAGCCTGGTGCTCGAGCACCCGGAGGAGATCGGCGTCGGCATCGACGAGTCCACCGCCCTGCAGGTCAACCCCGACGGCAGCTGGACGGTGGTCGGCGCGAGCAGTGTGGTGGTGTACGACGCCCGCGGTGCCCGCATCACCTCCGCCGACGCGCCGGTGCTCGGAGCGGCGGAGGTGCGTCTGCACGTGCTTCCCGCCGGGAGCACCTTCGATCCGCGCACGGGCCGGGCGACCCTGCCGACGGACATGCGCCGGAGCACCGCTGGGGCAGCACCGCGGTGATGGCTCTCCAGCTATCGGCCGGGCGCCGCGCGGCGCTGCGCTGTGTGCTCGCCCTCTGCATCGCAGTGACTGTTAGCGCCTGCGACAACCGCGACGCCGCGGAGGCCGATCGGGTGGGACGTGCTCTCGGCCAGCTCGAGACACTGCCGCACCTCACGCAGGCGGATCTGGCGGAGGGGGAGCTACTGTTCCACCAGTTCTGCGCCGGCTGCCATGGCGCGCGCGCTGCCGGCACGGAGCAGGGGCCGCCGCTGGTGCATCGCGTCTACGAGCCGGGCCACCACGGCGACTATGCCTTTGTGCGCGCCATCACCACGGGCGTGCGGGCGCACCATTGGAGCTTCGGCGACATGCCGCCGGTCGAGGGCGTCGAGCCCGAGCAGATCATCAGGATCATCGGCTACATCCGTCACCTGCAGCGGGAGGCGGGAATCGATTGATATAGCGTTCTCCGCAACCCGCTGACGCCCTCGCATCACAGGCTCCCTCCTCCGGTTCCTTCCTCCTGCCCGCACGCGGCCGCGATGGGTTTTTTCGTGCCGTGACGGTTTTCCGGATGCTTTTTCGCAATGCAGGTAGGCCGACCGCAACGGAGCGGCGCGTGGAGCTCTTCTGTCGAGAGTGGATGGTCATCGGTAACCACCACCTGATGCCACCAGTACCGCCATGCCGATTGAACAGAGTCCGACCACATCCGCCGCGAGGGTGGCCTCGTTCATCGTCTATGTCGCCGTCGTGCTGACGGTCGTCAGGATGCTCTTCCCGCCCTTCACCAGCCTGAATGGGACGGAGCACGCCTTCGTCCTCACCGGTCCGGAGTGGTCCCGCAGCATGGGCATCTTGGGGGAGGAGCTGGGGCTGAGGGCGCGCGTCGACTGGATCGCGCTGAGCGTGCAGCTCGCCGCCCTCTGGGCGATCGCGCTCGGAGCGAAGTGGTTTCTCGGCCGGCCGTCGGTACCGCCGGAGTCTGCCGTTCGGTCGTTCGACGACTGACTCCCGGAGCCGTGCAGAATGCAGCAATCCGTCACAGGCAGAAACGATCCACTCAACCGCCCACAGGGAGGTGAACGATGCAGATGACACGACGCACGTGGTTCTGGTCCGTGGTGCTGCTGGCGCTGCTCGCCAGCTGCGAGCGGCACCCACTCTCCGAGAAGGTTCCCGAAGTGGGAGGCGAGGAGGAGATGGTCCAGGGCATGACACCGCAGGGACCACAGGCGGGACCGCTGAGCACGGAGGCGCCGAGGATCCTCGCGCCGCAGAGCGTCTCGCCGGTGGCCGAGCCGTCACGCTCGGCGTCCGGCAGCCTTCCCCCCGGTATGAAGGCTCCGCGTTTGGCGGCCCCGCCCGCCTCGCTTCTCTCCTCCGCCGCGCCACTCTCGGCGGCCACGACGCCGCGGATCCTGTGGGAGAATACGAGCTCGGGCCAGCGGGTGGTCTGGCCTATGAACGGTCCCAACTGGGGGGGAGAGTCCTCGCTGCTCCCGCAGGTGGATCCCGCCTGGCGGATCGCCGGCTCGGGCGACTTCAACGGCGATGCCCATGCGGATCTGGTCTGGCAGAACCTCCACACCGGGCAGCGGGTGATCTGGTTCATGAACGACCTGGCCTACAGCGGCCAGTTCGCCGATCTGGGGGTGGTCGATCCCGCCTGGCACATTGCGGCGGTGGCGGACTTCAACGCTGACGGCCAGCCCGACCTGCTCTGGACCCACCAGTCCGAGGGGCACCGGGTGATCTGGTTCATGAACGGCACCGGCTACAGCGGGCACGCCGCCCTGCCGCAGGTCGACCCCGCCTGGGAGATTGCGGGCGCGGCAGACTTCAACGGCGACGGCCAGACGGACATCGTCTGGCAGCACGGGCCCAGCGGGCAGCGGGTGATCTGGTTCATGAACGGTGCCCTCTTCGAGGGGCAGTTCGCCGCGCTGCCGACGGTGGATCCCTCCTGGGTGATCGTGGGCGTCACCGATTTCGATGCCGACGGCCACCCGGACATCCTCTGGCAGCAGCTCTCCACGGGCTGGCGAGCCATCTGGCTGATGAGCGGCGCCGTCTGGAACGGCATCGGCACACTGCTACCGATCGTCGCCTCCGAGTGGCACATCGCCGGCACCCTCGACGCACCGGAGGAAACGATCCTCGAGGGCTGGGTGCAGATCAGCACAGGACTGCATCACACCTGCGCCGTGAACGAAGCGGGGCAGGCATATTGCTGGGGCCGCAACCAGTTCGGTCAGCTCGGTGATGGGACGACGGAACTGCGGTCGCGCCCGCGACTCGTCGCAGGCGGCCTCGTATGGGCAAGCGTGACTGCTGGCCACAACCACACCTGCGGTGTCACAACGGCAGGCGACGGATTCTGCTGGGGCAATGGAGCCGATGGCCGACTCGGCAACAGCTCGACAGCGAGCAGGCCGACACCGCAGCCGATCGCTGTCTCCGGTGGCGACACGTGGCAGATACTGACGGCAGGAGAGCGGCACACCTGCGGTATGACCCCGGACGGACGCGCCTACTGCTGGGGCCACAACTTCCGCGGCCAACTCGGGGACGGGACATCGACGAACCGTACTACTCGCGTGCTCGTCGTCGACGACCACACGTGGCAAGTCGTGAGCGCGGGAGCCCGGCACACCTGCGGCGTTGCGACGACGGGGGACACCTACTGCTGGGGCGAACGCGACAGCGGTCGACTCGGAAATGGGGCCTCGGGGACTGCGGCGGTGACGCGTCCCAACCTCGTCTTGGGAGGCCACAAGTGGACGCATGTTGCCGCGCGGAGCGCCCACACCTGCGGCATCACGACCTCGGGCGAGAGCTATTGCTGGGGCCGGAACAACGCCGGACAGCTTGGGGATGGGACGACGACGTTACGGACCGCGCCCGCACTGATCCTGAACAATCACGTCTGGGCCGAGCTGAAGCCCGGTATGTCGAATACCACCTGCGGTGTCGCGCCGTCCGGCGAGGCCTACTGCTGGGGCTACAATCTCAGAGGCCAGGTGGGAGACGGCACGACAGGCAACAAGACCGTGCCGCAGCTCGTGTCCGGCGGCTTTACATGGACGGGTCCGGTGAGCGGCGGTGACGAACATACCTGCGGCATCACAAATAACGGCGTGGCGTACTGCTGGGGGCGAGGCACCTATGGCCAGCTCGGCAACGGCACGACCACGTCCACAAACTTTCCCACACCCACCAGGGTCGCTTCCCCGCAGTGACGTGGGTCGGCCGCCGGGGGTGTGCTAAGGACACACCCCGGGCGGCTGGTTCCGGCGTGTACGATGACGGTTTTCGCCGCTCTCTTTCGCAATGCCGATAGGCCAACTTCAGGGGAGCGGATTGGAATCCGCTCCCTGCAACCGGGTACCCGTTGCCCCTGAACCGCCATGTCGCGCACCCGACGTTCGACTGCAGGCTCCGCAAACGTCCCCGGGTTCATCACTTACGTGGCGGTGGTTCTGACGGGTGCGATGCTGCTCTTCCCGCCCTTCATCAGCGTGAACGGCACGGAGCACGCCTTCGTTGCCACCGGCCCGGAATGGATGCACCGCATGGGCGCCCGGGGGGAAGACTTCGGCCTGACGGCCCGCATCCACTGGGCTGCATTGCTGGTGCAGGTCGCCGCCGTCTGGGCCATCGCGCTCGGGGCCAGATGGTTTCTCGGCAGGGATGCGCCGGCAGCGAAGGTTTCCGCGTCTCTTCTCCTCCTCTTGATCGTTCCCTCGGTGGGGCTCGATCAGGGCGCGACTTCGGTGCCCTTGGCGACATTGCAGCCCCACACCGTCCACGCCGCAGGGCTGATGGTGAGCGTCTACGACATCTATCCGCGGGTGCAGGCAATCAGGCTTTCATAGGACCGGAGATGCGCTTTGGCCTCGAGGCCGCGACTGCAATGAAGGAGATGGCAATGAGAGAAGAGCTGAAGCTGTGCCCAGGGTGTTTCCTGAAGGACTGGGCCGGCGGACCCTGCCCCCGCTGCGGCTACCAGCTGGATCCGGATGCGTTTCCGACGGCTCTCCAGCCGGGCACCGTGCTCTCGAAGTACATGGTGGGCCGCGTGCTGGGGAGGCCGGGCGGCTTCGGGATCACCTACCTGGCCTTCGATCCCGTGCTGAACCGGCGCGTGGCGATCAAGGAACTGATGCCGCGGGAGCTGGTTGCCCGCCGGCCGGATGGGCAGACCCTCCAGGTTCAGACGCGCGAGGACGAAGCGTTGTTCAGGTACACGCTGACCTCGTTCCTCAACGAGGCGCGGGTCATCGCACAGTTCAGCCATCCGAACGTGGTCCGGGTGCTGGACTTCTTCGAGGCGAATGGGACGGCATACTTCGCCATGGAGTACTATGAGGGGGAGACGCTGGCGGAGTACGCCCGAGGTGCCGGCGGACGGCTCGCCGGCGAGGAGGCGGTGGCACTGATTCTTCCGCTGCTGGATGCGCTCGATCACATCCATTCTCTCGATGAGCCCATCCTCCACCGCGACATCAAGCCCGCCAACATCTACCTGACAGGAAGGCGAGTCCCGATCCTGCTGGACTTCGGCGCCGCTCGTGTCGCACTGGGGCAGCAGAGCCGATCCCTCTCGGCGGTGCTCACCCCGGGGTTCGCGCCATACGAGCAATACTCGACCCGCGGGAACCAGGGCCCCTGGACCGACGTGTAC
>JACDHV010000227.1 GCA_013820855.1 Gemmatimonadales bacterium
GGCCTCGCCCTCATCGCCACGGTTCTCTCGGCCAACCTCTTTGGCGACGCCCTGCGCGACGCCGTCGATCCCCGAGGCGCATGACCCGAGTCCTCCACGTCGAGAACCTCCGTATCTCCTTTCCCGACGCGGGCCAGGGGCGGGTGTACCCGGTCGACGGTGTGAGCTTCACCCTCGAGCGAGGGAAGACGCTGGCGCTGGTCGGCGAGTCCGGCTGCGGCAAGAGCCTCACCAGCCTGGCGCTGCTCCAGCTGGTGCCGGAGCCGGGCCGCATCGAGGAGGGGAGCGCCATCCGGCTGGGCGACGCGGACGTGCTCGCGCTGAGAGGGGAATCCCTCCGCCGCATCAGGGGGCGCAGGATCGGAATGATCTTCCAGGACCCGATGACCAGCCTGAATCCCGTGTTCACCGTGCGCGACCAGATCGCCGAGGGGGTTCGGGCGCATTTCGAGGTGTCGAAGGCAGAGGCGCGGCGGCGGGCTCTCGGGCTGCTCCAGGAAGTCGGCATTCCGGAAGCGCGGCTCGAGGCGTATCCGCACCAGCTCAGCGGAGGCATGCGACAGCGGGTGATGATCGCCATCGCGCTGTCGGCGGAGCCGGAAATCCTGGTGGCCGACGAGCCCACGACCGCGCTCGACGTCACCGTGCAGGCGCAGATTCTCGAAGTGCTGGACCGCCTGCGCGACAGCCGCGGCATGGCCGTGCTGCTCATCACCCACGACCTCGGCATCGTCGCGGGCCGCGCGGACCGGGTAGCGGTGATGTACGCGGGTCAGATCGTCGAGGAGGCCCCGACCGACCGCCTCTTCGCGCGCCCGTCGCATCCGTACACGCAGGGCCTCTTCGCGTCCGTCCCGCGAATCACCGGCCCGGTCGAGCGGCTGTCGCCCATCGGCGGCAGCGTGCCACCGCCCGGCGCCTGGCCGAGTGGATGCAGGTTCCGGCCGCGGTGTCCCCAGGCGTTCGAGAAGAGCGAGACGATGCCGCCATTGTTGCCGCTGGGGCCCGATCATCGAATGCGGTGCTGGCTGGCAGAGGACGCGGCTCGCTCGAACGTGCACGCATGAGCCTCCTCCAGGTCCGGGAGCTGGTGAAGCACTACCAGTCCACCGGCCTCTTCCGGACGGCCGCACCACCGGTGCGCGCCGTCGAAGGGGTGTCGTTCGACGTCGGGCAGGGCGAGACGCTCGGCCTCGTGGGCGAGTCCGGCTGCGGCAAGTCTTCGGTGGGCCGTACGATCCTTCGGCTCCAGGAGCCCACGGCCGGAAGCGCGGTGTTCGAGGGCGTCGATCTCTTCTCGCTCGACCGCGCCGCGCTCCGGAAGATGCGCCGCCGGATGCAGATCATCTTCCAGGATCCCTACAGCTCGCTCAACCCGCGCATGACCGTCGGTGCCGCCGTCGCGGAGGGCATCGAGATACACCGCCTGGCCACGGGAAAGAACGTGGGTCGGCGGGTGGCGGCGCTGCTGGAGGAGGTGGGCCTCGACCCCGCTCATGCCCGGCGCTACCCACACGAGTTCTCCGGTGGGCAGCGGCAGCGGATCGGCATCGCCCGGGCCCTGGCGGTGGAGCCCTCGTTCATCGTGTGCGACGAGCCGGTCTCCTCGCTCGACGTGTCGGTGCAGGCGCAGGTGCTGAACCTACTCGCCGACCTGCAGCGCGACCGTGGACTCTCCTATCTGTTCATCGCGCACGATCTCGCCGTGGTGCGGCAGATCGCGCGTCGGGTCGCCGTCATGTATCTGGGCAGGATCGTCGAGCAGGGGCCCACCGAAGCCTTGCTTCGCGAGCCCCGCCATCCATATACGGTCGCGCTGCTGTCCGCCGTTCCCGAGCCCGACCCGACCCGCCAGCGCTCCCGCATCGTGCTCGGCGGCGACCTGCCCAGCCCGAGCGATCCTCCGCCAGGCTGCCCCTTTCATCCCCGCTGCTTCCATCCGCGCCGCGACCAACGCTGCCGCACCGAGGTGCCGCTCCTGCGGCAGGTGGGCGCCACCTTCGCCGCCTGCCACTACGCGGAAAGCACGTCCTTTTCGGAGGGAGGGGTGAGCGCAATCACCGCCGCGAATCCCGCCACCAGCCATCTTGGGTAAGTACTCAAACCAAGAGGTCAAGATGAGTGATCGCAAAGACTTGGCGACTGAAGGCGCGGAGGACAGGCTGGAGGGCACCGGCGACGTCGTCGAGGGTCGGGTCCGCAATGTCGTGGGCGGGGCCACCGGCGATACCGGTGAGCAGCTCAAGGGAAAGGCCAAGGAGCTGGCGGGAAAGGCCAAGCAGGCGTTGGGCAAGGCAAAGCAGAAGGCCGACCCCGAGCCAAGCGTAGACGGCGCCTGAGACGTGATATGCAGGGGAGCCCGGCACGCCGTTCGATGGCCTGCCGGGCTCCTTCGTGTCAGGCAGGCCCCGTCGCGCGGCAGGAATATGACGTCTCCTGAAGCGCCGGCTATCTTCCAGCGGGAAGCCGCTGTACCGTGTTCAACGGGAGCCGCACTGCTCGAACTCCAACCCGGGGTTGCATCACGCCCGAGCCGACGAGACCGGTGATCCGGCGCGCCTGCGACGAGCTCGGCCCATGACGGACGGGGCCGATCTCCGACCGGCGATCCTGGTGATCGACGACGAGCCGACGATCCGGAGAAGCGTCAGCCGTCTGCTCGAGCGCGCGGGTTACCGGGTGAGTACCGCCGGCACGGGCGAGGAGGCGATGACGCTGGTGCGGAGCCAGCACTTCGATGCCGCCATCTGCGACCTGCACCTGCCCGGCGTCAGTGGGGCGAAGCTGTGCGAGCAGATCTGGCTCGCGGCGCCCGATCTCGCCGGGCGACTCATCATTTCCAGCGGGGATCTCACCGGCGCCGGTGTGAACGAGCTGTTGGAGCGCACCCGCCTACCCCCGGTCTCCAAACCGTTCACCGCGGCCGACCTCCTGCGGGCGGTCGGAGCCGTGTGCCCCTTGCCGGGAGACTCCGGGTCGGGCGGCCGCCAGGCGGCCTCCTAGGGTCGGGCCCTCGCCCCCAATCTTGCCGTTTAGCCGCGCCGTACTTCCTCGCGCTCTTTCGCTCGACCACACCCTTCATCCGAGATTCGCGTGGAGCGACAGTTCATTTCCAGTGGTACGCCCTGGGAGCCGGTCGTCGGCGAGCGGGCCGTCCGGGTCGGGAACGTCGTGCACGAGTCGGGTACCACGACCACCCGCGCCGACGGCACGCTCGCCGGCCCGGAGAGTGCCTACGAACAGGCCGCCCAGGCGCTCAAGCACATCGACGCGGCGCTGCGCGAGGCCAGTGCATCCATGGCCGTGGTTCGCACCCGGATGTACGCGACCGACATGTCGCGGTGGGAGGAGTTCGCCCGGGCCCACGGCGAGGTGTTCGGAACGATCCGGCCGGCCACGACCATGGTCGAGGTCAGGCGCCTCATTTCCCCGGACATGCTGATCGAGATCGAAGCCGAGGCGGTGGTGGCATGAATGCCAGCGGCGGCGACGCCGGTCGGCAGTCGCGGGCGGCCGGCCCGTCTACTCGATTTCGTCGAGCGCCGGCCGCAGCAGGAGGCCGGTGACCGCGCCATCTTCCGCCATCGTCCATTCGAGCAGCATCTTGTGATTCGACCGGTCGAAGGTGGAAACCCGGCTGTAGATCTTGAGGGGGGTCTCGGTCTCGATCTTCTCGTTCACCTGGCCCCGCTCACGCCCCAGCCTGGTCACTGCGTGTCCGGCGAAGCTGGCGAGGTCGGTGACGCTGCCGAAGGTCTGACGCATGTCGGGCGAGAACCGGTCCCACAACTTCTGGTACTGGCTTCCGTAGAGCCAGGCGGTGTATTGCCGCCCCTGGGCCAGCAGGCTGCTGGTCTGGGTGTCGCCGGGGCCGCAGGCGAGCGTGGCGGCCGCCAGCGCGAGTCCAAGGGTCCATCCGCGCATCGTTCGTTCCTCTGGGTTGTGCTGTTCGCCGGAAGTCCACCATCGCGGGAGAGTGCATGCGAGTCTACATCTCCGTGGACATGGAAGGGGTGGCCGGCGTAGTCCACGAGGACCAGACCGACCCCATCGATCCCCGGCATGCCGCAGAGTATAACAGATTCCGCCGGCTGATGACCAGCGAGGCCAATGCCGCCGTCGAGGGGGCGCTCGAGGCCGGGGCTACCCGCGTGCTGGTGAACGACAGCCACTGGCTGATGCGGAACCTGCTGCCCGAGGAGCTGCACCCCAGCGCGGAGCTGCTGAGCGGCGGCCCGAAGCTGCGCTCGATGGTCGAGGGCGTGGAGGACGACTTCGATGCGGCGATGTTCGTCGGCTACCACGCCATGGCGGGCGCCGGGCACGCGATCATCGATCATACCTACAGCGGCATCGTCCACGAGGTCCGGCTGAACCGGCGCCCCGCCGGCGAGCTGGCTATCAACGCCGCGCTCGCGGGGTGCCACGGGGTCCCCGTCGTGCTGGCGAGCGGCGACCAGGCGCTGGCGGCGGAGGCCAAGTCCTGGCTAGGTGAAGAGGTGGAGACCGTGGTGGTGAAGCACGCCGTCGGCCGATTCGCGGCGCGAAGCGTTTCGCCCGCCGAATCGTGCCGCCGCCTGCGGGCGGGCGCCGCCGCCGCGCTTCGCCGAACGCACGCGCCGATGCTCCTGGCGCGTCCGGTCACGCTCGCGGTCGAGTTCGCCCAGACCCAGATGGCTGACATGGCGGAGCTGGTGCCCGGATCCGTTCGCACCGGCGGGCGGACCATCGAGTACGTGCACGAGGAGTACACGGAAGTGTTCCGCGCATGGCGGGCACTCTACAACCTCGCGGGCGTGCGGTAGAGCGGCATCCACGGGTGGCCGGCAGAGTTCCCCGCTCTACTCCGAGAGATCCACCGACACCACCCGCCGCACGTCGATGAGCATGCCCGCCCGGCAGCCGGTCTCCGGCCCCTCCGACGGCCGCGCCACGACACTGACCCTCGCGGCGTCCCGCAGCATGGATGGCGGGGCCTGCTCGGGCTGCAGCTCGTAGGGCCCGCCCTCCGCGGTCGAGAGCCGCCAGCAGCTGCGCTCCACGTCGAGGAGGTGAACCGTGCCGACCAGCCGGAGCTCGCCGGTGCCACTCGCGGTCGAGAGCTCGCACCGATTGGCCGGGATCGCCACTAGTGTAGCGTCCCATTAGTTTCTTGCTTATATTGTGGCGTCCTCCAGCCGCGAATGGAGCCGCCC
>JACDHV010000228.1 GCA_013820855.1 Gemmatimonadales bacterium
CGTTGGGGGCGGTCGGGGCGCGCGAGAGCGCCGTCACCGTCGCGCACCACTCGCAAGGAGCGGGGATGTGTGAATTCGTCGTCGTAGCGGAGGCGGCGGGCGCTGGCTTCGGGCATGTCGCGCTCTCTTCCTCGTTGGCCGGCGGGACGTCCGTCGGGGCATGGACACGCGGCCCAGCCGCTCGAGGCAAAGACCTCGTGCCGCGCCAACCGTGGCTTTCCGCCCTCCGCCTCGCTCCCACGCGAGGCGCCCGGACTGTCCTTGGACGAGGCCGCACGGTATCAGCGGCCACGGACGGAAACGCGGGCGTGCGCCAGGCAACGGCTCCGATCACCCGCTATTTGCGGGAATGACGTGGGTGCGGCAAGGGGAAGCCTACGGGGGGGCCCGGATGGCTTCTCAGGCGTTCCCAAACGTCTGTGGGCAGTAAAAGCTAGCGCCCGGCCACCGCCGAGACGTAGGCCGACACGGCCTTCGCCTGCTCTTCCTCGAGGAGGCCGGCGGGCATGCGCAGGTCGCCGGTGCCTCCGTTCTTGATGGCGTTCAGCACCCTCTCCTCCGACACCCGCCCGAGCTGGTCGAGGTCGGGGCCGGTGGCCCCGCGTGCGTTGGAGGCCGCCAGTGAGTGGCACGAGGCGCAGTTCTGGCCGAAGAGGACCTTTCCGTCGCGGAGCTGCGGACTGAGGTCCTGGTCGGCCAGCTCGCTGCTGCGCCCGAGGCCGGCGCTCCGCGATGCGATGACCGCGGCGGGTACGGCCAGTCCGAGCCCGAGGGCCAAGACCGTGACGCCAACCTTCAGCGCCGTCCCCGTGCCCCCCCCGGTGCCGGAGGCGCGCGCCCGCCGAAGACGGCGTCCGCGCCGGCGCGTTCCACCGGAGAACGCGAAGACGACGGTGAGCGCTCCGATGACGACGAAGGGTGCTAGGAAGACCAGCCAGCTCATCGGCGCGGGAATCTAGTCCACGCGGGAGTCGCCGCCGGTGTCGCGGGCATGCCGGCTTCGAGCCGGGCCCGAACCTCAGGCAGGCAGGGCTTGGAGCTCGCGCTCCTCGGCGAGCGTCCGCAGCGCACGGCGCTCCAGCTTCCGGACGCCTTCGGCGGAGAGGCCGGTGTGCTTGGCCACCTCGCGGAGCGGAAGGGGCTCGCCTCCGCGGAGACCGAAGCGGAGCTCGATGACCTGGCGGGCACTCGAGTCCAGGCGGCGGAGAGCGCGATGGACGGACTGCTCCTCGAGCTCCACCTCGACCTGCTCGACCGGACCGGGTCCATCGTGGGGCAGCAGCGAGCCGAGCTCTGCGTCGCCCTCGGCGCCGACCGGGGTCTCCAGCGAGACCGGCACCCGCTCGGCCGAGCGGAGCTCCTCGAGCTGCTCGAGGTCCACGCCCAGGCGACCGGCGATCTCCTCGGGCGTGGGCTCGCGCCCGAGCTCCGAGGCCAGCGAGCGCTCGACCGAGCGCAGCTTGGTGAGCTCCTGGCCGATGTGGACGGGAAGGCGGATGGTGCGCGAGTGGTGCTGGAGGCCGCGCTGCATGGACTGGCGGATCCACCATGTCGCGTACGTCGAGAACTTGAACCCGCGCCGGTAGTCGAACTTCTCGACCGCGCGTATCAGTCCGAGGATTCCCTCCTGGATGAGGTCGAGGAAGGGCAGCCCGAGGCCGCGGTAGCGCTTCGCGTTCGAGACCACGAGCCGGAGATTCGACTCGATCATGCGGTTCTTGGCCTCCTGGTCCCCGCGCTCGATGCGCTTGGCCAGGGTGACCTCCTCCGCCGCGGTGAGCAGCGGACGCTGAGCGATGTCGCGCAGGAAGAGCTGGAGCGAATCGCTGGTGGCCTCCGAGACCTCGCCGTGGGTGACCGTCGGCGCCGGCTTCTCCCGGGCACCACCGTCCTCGGTCAGCTCGATGCCCCGGCGCTCGGCCTCGGCGTGGATGGCCTCGATGCCGCCCTCGTCGAGCTCGAGCTCCTCCACCGCGGCGGCGATCGTCGAGTACTCGAGCCACCCCTGCTCCTCGCCGCGGCGTAGCAGAGGCTCGACGGCGGCGGGTGGGGTGTTCTCGAGGGGTGCGGTCATGGAAGAGGGGCAGGGTAGCGTCGCCGGAGGCGGCACCGCGGGAATCGGCCGGATGCCGGACCGCTCTCGCCGCACCTAGCGCAAGAACCCGTCAGTCGCACACAAGTACCTTCCCACCCCGACTTCTCAGTCCCTACCCGTCGTTTCCTGTCCCGAACCTTCCCTCGATCCGCTCGGCACCGGAGTAGACGTTGAACCTCTCGCCCCGCACGAACCCGCAGAGGAGCATCCCGCGCTCCCGCGCGAGGTCGACGGCGAGCGAGGAAGGTGCGCCCACCGCCACGAGTCCCGCCAGCCCCGCGATGCTCGCCTTCTGCACCAGTTCGAACGACGCGCGCCCGCTCAGGCAGGCGATCACACCGGGCAGCGGGAAGCGACCGGCGAGCAGTACGGAGCCGAGGGCCTTGTCCATCGCGTTGTGGCGGCCGACGTCCTCTCGGACCGCGATGAGCTCCCCATTGGGCTCGAGGAGAGCGGTGGCGTGGAGTCCGCCCGTGCGGTCGAACGCCGGCTGGCTCGCCCGCGCCAGGCCGGGCGCGGCCAGGACCATGTACGGCGACACCGCGGGGCCCGGCTCGGACGGGGGTGCCTCCTGGCGTACGAACTCGAGCGCCGCCTTCCCGCATACCCCGCACGAGGAAGTGAGGTGGAACCGGCGCTCCGCCGACGGGTCTCGGCGCAGGCCGTGGCGGGTTCGGACCTCGACCACGCCGCCCGCGAGGTCGTCGGTAGGGCCCACGGAGGACACGTCCTCGGGCCCACCGATCAGCCCCTCTCCCGCGAGGAACCCCACGGCCAGCTCCTCGTCCTCGCCGGGCGTGCGCATGGTGACCGCGAGAGCCGCGCCATCGACCCGGATCTCGAGCGGCTCCTCGACGGCCACGTCGTCGTTGAGATGCTCCACTCCGTCGGGTGCGAGCCGGTCGATCCACCTTCGGGCGACGTGAGGGTCGAACGGAGTGGCCGTGGTGGGTTCCGTTCTCATCGGTGGTCTACGAAGGGTACGGCGGGCCTGAGACGCGCGTGCCGTGGGGGGCAGGAGCTCAGACGTAGGAAGGGCGCCGTGGCGGCGCCCCTCCCTTAGCTGGCCGGTAAGCCGGATTCTGTCGTGGGCAGCCATCCATCTGCGCCGGGCTCGCGCCCGACGCGGGCCCCATAGGGACCCTGCGGCCGACCTGGGGCTCGGCGGGCAGCGTCATCGCCCCTGCTTGGCCTTGCACCGGGTGGGGTTTGCCTGGCCGACGTGTCGCCACGCCGCCGGTGCGCTCTTACCGCACCGTTTCACCCTTGCCGGCGGCGGGTTGCTCCGAAGGTCCCCCCGGGGGCGGACCGCCGGACCCGCCGCTTGGGCGGTCTGCTTTCTGTGGCACTTTCCCGCGGGTTTCCCCGGGTCGGTTCGGTCCTCGACCGAGGACTGATCCCCGGGTTCAGACCTGCCGACCACCCCGCCCTGCGGTGTCCGGACTTTCCTCGAGGACCGGTTTTCTCCCCGGCCTCCCGCGGCTGCCTGGCCAGCCCGTGAAGAGTAGTCCGATCCTGAGCCGGTGCGTGCCCGCGGTGAGCCGCTCGGTGCTCTCCTACTAGCGGAGCGAGCTGCCGCACCATCCGCACTGCCCGACTCCCCCCACGCTCTCCATCGGGCGTCGGCACACCGGGCATTCGGCCCGACCCGAGACGGCCAGGCTCTCCCAAGCGCCGTCGAGCCGCGCGCCGAGCGTGACCGAACCGAGCTCTGAGACCGGCGCCCGGAAGGGATGCTCGACCCGCTCGGGCGCGCGGGGAGCCAGCGGAAGCTGTGCCGGACGCCGGCCTCGAGCCGGTCGGCGCTCGCGGGTGCGCGCCGGGGGCCCGGCCAGGCGGCTCACGTCAGCCTCCGGCAGACACCCACCACGCGCCCGAGCACCGTGACCTCTCGGGTGCGGATCGGGTCCATGGTCGCGTTCTCGGGCTGGAGGCGCACGTGGTCGTCCTCCCGGAAGAAGCGCTTGACCGTGGCCTCATCGCCGAGCAGCGCCACCACGATGTCCCCGTCGTCGGCGACCTCCTGCGGATGTACCACGACGTAGTCGCCCTCGAGGATGCCGGCGTCGCGCATCGACTCGCCGGAGACCCGCAGGACGAACTCGCCCTCCTCTCCCCCGGCGATGGCCGGCACGTCCACGTGCTCCTCGATGTTCTCCTCCGCCAGCACGGGCGAACCGGCGGCAACGCGCCCCACGAGCGGAAGGCGCGGCGAGGCGTCGACCGCCCGGCGCGCACGATCGGCCAGAAGCTCGATCGCCCGCGGCTTCGTCGGGTCGCGACGCAGGAGGCCGATCTTCTCGAGGTTCCCGAGGTGCGCGTGGACCGTCGAGGAGGACGCGAGGCCGATCGCCCGGCCGATGTCCCGGACCGTGGGCGGATACCCGTTGGCGGCCGAGTACCTCTTGATGAAGTCAAAGATCTCGGTCTGTCGCTTGGTGAGCTTCAGGTCCATCGAGTGTGTGCTCCTTCGCCCCGCTCGGGCGCCTCGGGGAAGCTTCTCACGAACATGTGTTCGCACACCATAGCGGGGGCATAGGACGGCCATTTCGCGCGGCGCCCGCTCCTATACTCGGTTCCGCTACGCGCCTGTGGCGGAATTGGTAGACGCGCAAGGTTGAGGGCCTTGTGGACCGTATGGTCCGTGGGAGTTCGAGTCTCCCTGGGCGCACTGAGAGAACCGGCCGCCGGGGTTCGCGCCCTCTGCGCTCGCGGCCACCAAGCCCGCTCGTGGCCACACGAGCGACACCGCTCCGGAAGGCGACTCCTCCGTCGATCCCCTACTGCGGTCCTCGCTGGCCGAGCGTCACGACTATGCCGGCGACGACGAGCACGGCTACCAGGAGCCCTATCACGACTTCCATACCACCACCCTCCTTCCCGTCGGAACGTACCACCGACGGGGAAGCGCTGAGCCCGCGGGTCCCCAGCGATCGGCAGGCAGCCGCGCCTAGTGCTCCATGTAGAGCAGCTCCCAGACGTGGCCGTCGGGGTCCTGGAAGCTGCCGCCGTACATCGGGCCCTCCTCCATGACCGGCTTCCACGGCTTGCCGCCCGCGGCGATCGCCTTCGCGACGGTGTCGT
>JACDHV010000229.1 GCA_013820855.1 Gemmatimonadales bacterium
TCACGTCGGTCCACTACCCGAGGACACCGTCAGGTGAGATTTCCTTCATGAGGCGACTCCACCAGTCACAGTATCAGGTGGGCGAGCTCCTTTCCCTGCGGCGGTCCAGCGGTCGACTGGAGCGGCTCCACGGTCAGCGCGGCCCCCATCACGGCTCCCACTCCCTCCGGCATGCCGGTCGTGAACATCTTCGATCCACGGTCGAGGCGGACCTCGGCACCGCGCACCATCCCGTCGGCGGAAATGAACCAGAACTGGTAGCGCTGGCCCGGAGGAGCTGGTGGCAGGCCATGAACGACCACGTTCCAACGATGGGTGACCTCATCGGCGAAGATGATCAGGCCGCCGTGTCGGCTATCCACCTGCACGGTCGCCTGCAGAACCCGCCCGGCCCGGTGCATGATGGCCAGGGTATCCTCCAAAGCGGCTACCCGGACCTGTTGCGCAACGATCTCGGCCTCCAGCGCCCGCGACCGTTGACTGCCCACATACCACCCGCCGAGGGCAAGGAGTACCGAGGCCGCGAGCGCGGCGGGCGCCCTCAAGCGATGGCCGCGGGAGGCCCCCGCTTCGAGAACGTGCTGAATGATTCGACGGCGGAGCCCGGGCCGCGGGGCGACTGGATCCACGGCCATGGGTAGCCACCGGAGCTCTCCTTCGATCCGTTCGATCTCCCGCCGGCACTCCTCGCAATTGCGCAGATGCGACTCGAACGTCGCCGTGTCGTCACTGTCGAGGACGCCGGTGGCGTAGTCCGTGCGATGCTCCAGGAACCACTCGTGTGATCTCATAGCACCCACTCCTTCAGATCGGCCAGAGCGGTGCGGAGCCGGTTGAATGCGAGCCGCAATCGCGTCTTCACGGTCCCCAGTGGAATTCCGAGTTGCGCCGCAATGTCCGAGTGCGTGAGCCCTTCGAAGTAGGCCAGCTGGATCACGGCCTGCTGTTCGGCCGGCAGCTGCTCCAGCGCCGCATGAACCTGGGTATGAACCTGCCATCCCGGGCGGCCGGCCTCGTCCATCTCCGCGGGCGGGACGGTCTGCCGGTTCCACTCCAAGGACGCCGCCGCGGCAAGCTTCCGCGCCCGCCGGTGCCGCCCGCGCAGCCGATCGATCGACCGATGCCGGGCGACCCGGAGCAGATAGGGCATCAGGCAGGTGTAGCCCTCGGTTGCCGGGGTAATATTCTCCCACACCGCGCGGAACGCTTCCATCACGACCTCCTCCGCCTCGTCACGGTCGTGGAGCATCGCCTGGGCAATGCCGAGGAGCCAGGGGGTGGCGAGATCCACCAGCTCCACCAGTGCCTGTTCGTCGCGGGCGATGAGTCGTTGACGCAGTGAGGTCTCCCGGGCCCGTCCCACCAGCCGGGGGGCTGGACCCGCCGGCTCACGCCGCGGGTCGGCGTCGGGGCCTTCCGACCTCGGCATGCTCAGTTCGGCTTCGATGCCGGCTGATTATCCATCTGGTCCTTCTCCTCCATGGTTGCACCCTCATCCTGCATCATCCCATCCAGCTTCTTGCTGCCGGGCGAGGTGAGTGTCGCCTCGGCCATGTTGACACTGTACTTCCTGCACCATAGCACGAGGTGAGTGTACTTGCCGAGATCCGCGGTGGCTGGAAGGTCGTAGCTCTGTTCGCCGGAGAACCGGGTCAGCTTGCCGATCACCAGTGACCTGCCGGTGACCCGCTTCGATCCGTCGGTGAGCGTGACGTACACGTCTGGGCCTTTCTCCAGGGAGAAGTCAGGGGTGAAGTGCAGCTGACGCTTTCCTCCCGCGTTCATGATGTGGACCGTTCCCGAGGCCTTGTGCTTCTCCACGCCTATCAGCCTGCCCTGCGCCGATGGTTCCTTCATGGCCATGGCGGCATGATCCTGTTGTTCGGCTGAGTCCTTCTTCATCCCGTCGCCTTGCTGGGCGGGTAGGCGAGCCGCCGGCAGGAAGATGACGAGCAGCGCGGCGAGTACGGGGTGCGACGGGAGCATGCATCCTCCAAGAGCCGTGACGACTGGTTGCTGAGGCAGCGGGTACACCATTACGAACGCCGGCACTTAGCATCTGGTTCTCCGATGGAGGAGGACACCAGCCCAATCACCCTGGCTCGGGGAAGGGCCGCCGCCGGACCGGTGATGTTGCGGGCACCCGTCCCCGAGCGCTTTCCGTCGCCGAGGCAGGTACCGTTGTCCGTCACCCATCCGGCGAACCCGAGATCGTCGTCCTCGACCCCGCCGCCTTCGCTAGCCTCGCCGCCCGACGCCTGGCCGCCGAGCTCCCCCGCGTCCTCCAGTCACACGAAGTCTGCTCGCTCGCCCTCTCGGGCGGCTCGACGCATCGGCCGGTCTACCAGCGCCTCGCCGCCGAGTTGCCCGATCCGGGGACTCTGGAGCCGGGTGGACGTCTACTTCGCCGACGAGCCCCCCAGGCGCGACCCATCGCGGGTGAGCCGGGTCCGGAGCTCCCGCTGGCAATCTGCGCGGCGTCACGGAAATGATAACGACGGCGGCTCAGGGCCTTCTCAGCGTTGGGTCATCTCTTGGACAGGCTGGCCGTCGCCGGCTAACAGCGCGCATGAAATCACTTATGCCGGACCATGGCCCCACGGCGCCATCCACCGCTTGACGGTCTCGCTCCCAGGGGTACATTAGGCCTGGAGACCCGAATAAACACCGAAATAGGCGCGGCCGTGATCCATCTGCATACCCGTTCCCACTTCTCCTTCGGTATCGGCGTCTCCAGCCCGGAAGTGCTCGCAGGCGCCGCCGCGGAACGGGGCTACCGAGTTCTCGCCTGCACCGACACCAACGGCGTCCACGGGGCTATTGAGTTCCAGCGCGCCTGTGATGCCGCCGGCGTGCGCCCGATCCTCGGCGCGCATCTGGTCACCGACGACGAAGAGACCATCGCGCTCGCTACCGACGAGCAGGGGTGGGCCGCGCTGTGCCGGGCGATCTCGGCGATTCACTGGGATGCTGGCGGAACGGCGGAACGGCGGAACGGCGGAAGGGTCGAGCGTTCTGGCGATGGTCGGCCGCTCCTCTCTGAGCAGATCTCGCGCGACCGCGCCGGCCTCATCCTTCTCTCGCGCGACGTCGCCTTCCTCGAGCGCACCGCCGCAGCGAGCGGGACGCAAGATCTCTACGCCGAGTTGATTCCGGGTAAGGAGCGTCACGCAGTCCTCGCCACTGCGCGACGCCTTCGCATTCCCGCCGCGGTCACCAATGCGGTTGTGATGGCGCACCCCGAAGATTGGGCGCGCCACCGCCTTCTCCGCGCGATCCACCTGAACACGACCCTGTCCGCCTGCCCGCCTGTCCGCCTGTCCGCCCGTGACGCCTGGCTCCGTCCGGCCGCTGACCTCGCCCGCCTCTTCCCCGACTGCCCCGAGGCGGTGCGCGAGGCGGAGGCGATCGCCGAGCGCTGTACCTACCGCATTCCCGAGGGCCGCGTGCTGGCCCCGCGCCTCGCGGAGCCCGACGAATCCTTCCGGCGGCTCCGCGCCTACGCCTACGCCGGCGCCGAGCGGCGCTACGGCACCGTCGCGCCGGTGACCCGCGACCGGCTGGAGCACGAGCTCGGCATCATCGGGCAAAAGGGGTTCGCCGATTACTTCCTGGTGGTGAAGGACATCGTCGAGCACGGCCCCACCCACTGCGGGCGCGGCTCGGTGGCGAACTCGATCGTGAGCTACTGCCTCGGCATCACCCACGTGGAGCCGCTCGGCGCGGGGCTGCTCTTCGAGCGCTTTCTCAACCCCGAGCGGAAGGATCCGCCCGACATCGATCTCGATTTTCCCTGGGACGAGCGGGACGACGTGCTGGCCTACGTCTTCCGGCAGTACCCCCGCCCCCAGGCGGCGATGGTCGCCAATCACAACTGCTTCCGGCTCCGCGGCGCGCTCCGCGAAGTGGCCAAGGTGCACGGCCGGCCCGCCGGCGAGATCCGGGAGGTCACCCGCCGGATCCCCATCTTCGAGGACGAGCCGCTCGAGGCGATGCTCGCCTCCCATCCCAACTTCCGCGGGCTGGATCTCCCGGCGAGCTGGAGCGAGCTCGCCCGCATGGCGGCGCCGCTGGTCGGGGTGCCCCGCCATCTCTCGGTGCATCCGGGCGGCGTCGTCATCGTGCCCACCTCGCTCACCGACTACGTGCCGATCGAGCCGGCGGTGAAGGCGCTCGAGCGTCACCCGGAGCTCACGGTCCCCGTCATCCAGTTCGAGAAGGACGGCGCCGAAGACGCCGGCCTGGTGAAGATCGATCTGCTCGGCAACCGCTCGCTGGCCGTGATCCGGGACGCGATCGCCGCGGTGCACGGCCACACGGGGCGCATGATCGACTACACCTCGTCCGACGCCGGCGAAGACGAGGCCACCCGCGAGCTCTTCCGCACCGGCCGGACGATGGGGGTGTTCTACACCGAGTCGCCCGCCTCGCGCGCGCTCTGCGCCAAGAGCCGGGCCGAGACCTTCGACCTCCTGGTGCTCAACACCAGCATCATCCGGCCCGCCTCCAACCGCTACATCCGCACCTACCTCGAGCGGCTGCACGGCGCGCCGTACGAGCCGCTGCACCCGGCGCTGCGCGACACGCTGGCCGAGACCTTCGGGGTGATGGTCTACCAGGAGGACGTGGTCAACGTCTGCGCGGTCTTCGCGGGGATGCCGCTCGCCACGGCCGACGGGCTCCGGAAGTCGCTCTCCAAGAAGCGCCCCGCCAGGCAGCTCGCCGGCTACGCCGGGGAGTTCTTCGCCGGCGCCCTCGCGCTGGGCCGCGATCCGGAGACGATCGAGCGGGTGTGGGAGATGATCATGTCGTTCGCCGGGTACAGCTTCTGCAAGGGCCACTCGGCGAGCTACATCCAGGTGGCGCAGCACTCCTGCTACCTGCGGGCGCACTATCCGGCGGAGTTCATGGCGGCGGTGCTGGGCAACGGCGGCGGGTTCTACCATCCGTTCGCCTACGTCGCCGAGGCCCTGCGGATGGGGCTCACGGTGCGGCCGCCCGACGTGAACGCGAGCGACTTCCGCTGCACCGGACGGGGGTGCGACCTCCGCATCGGGCTGCAGTTCGTGAAGGGGCTCTCGGCGGAGGGGGCGAAGCGGCTGCTGGAGGTGCGGGAC
>JACDHV010000230.1 GCA_013820855.1 Gemmatimonadales bacterium
CCCTCGCGCTGCTCGGCGTCGCGGCCGTCGCGGCCGCCGCCGCGCTCTGGGGCTGGCTCCGGCCGACGGCCGAGCCCCGGGTCAATCGGTTCAGCCTCTTCCTGCCGGAGGAGCAGGCGCTCCAGCCGGTGACGCAGTCGGGCAACCGCGTCGCGATCTCACCTGACGGCAAGCGGATCGTGTACGTGGGCCCCGCCGAGCGCGGCGGCCGGCTCTGGGTCCGGGAGCACGACCAGCTCACCTCGACGCCGATCGCGGGAACCGACAACGCCGGAACTCCCTTCTTTTCGCCCGACGGCCGCCACGTCGGTTTCCTGATCCAGGGCACGACTCTCCGGACGGTGTCGCTCGACGGCGGCCCCGTGCTCACCCTCAGCGACAGCGTGAACTCGACCGGCGGCACCTGGGGGCCCGATGGGTACATCTACGTCGAGGGGGACTCCGGGATCATGCGCCTGCGGTCGTCGGGCGGGCCGCTCGAGCTGGTCTACAACGCGCTGGAGCGGAAAGAAGTCGGCGCGGAGTGGCCGGTCCTTCTGCCGGGAGCCCGGGGCCTGGTCTTCCGGGTCCGGCGCGCGAGCCAGTCGGCCGGGGACTACCAGATCGTGGCGATGAAGCTCCCGTACGGCGAGCCGAAGGTGCTCATGCGAGGCGTGTTCGCGCGGTACTCGCCGAGCGGACACCTGCTGGTCGCGACGGCGGAGGGAAAGCTCCTCGCGGTGCCGTTCGACCCCGAGAAGCTGGAGGCGACCGGCTCGCCCATGGGGCTGCTCGAGGGACTGGGGATCGAGGGCAGCGCGTTCTCCATCAACCTCGACCTGTCGGAGAACGGCACCCTGGTGTACACGACGGGAGGGGCCACCGGGGCGCGCCGGCCGGTCTGGGTCGATCGGGACGGCACCGAGAGCCCGGTGGATCCCGCCTGGCAGCCGCAGGGCATCATCGCCAACTTCGCCCTCTCGCCCGACGGCAGGGCGCTGGCGGTGGACGTGGTCCAGAACGGCATCAACACCGTGTGGGTCAAGCAGCTCCCGGCCGGCCCCTACTCCCGACTCACCTTCGGCGACACCGGGAGCATGCGCCCGACCTGGTCGGCCGACGGCCGGTCGGTCCTCTACCTGACCGAGGTGGGCAACACCGGCGGGACGCCGGCGATGCGCCGCGCCGACGGTACCGGCAGCGCGCGAACCCTCCTCCCGGTCGCCCCCGATTGGGGGCAGGCCCTCCAGACGCGCGACGCCCGCTGGCTGGTGCTCAGGAGCTCGACCTTCCTGCCCGGGAAGGGCAACATCTTCGGCGTGCTGATGGGCGACACCACGCTGGTGCCGCTCGCCGTGGGTCCCGCGCTGGAAGCGGATGCGGCGGTCTCGCCGGACGGGCGCTGGCTGGCGTACGCGTCGGACGAGTCGGGGGTGTTCGAGATTTACGTGCGTCCCTTCCCCGAGGCCGCGTCGGCGCGCTGGCAGGTCTCGGCCGCGGGGGGCACCGATCCGGTGTGGGCGCGGAGCGGGCGGGAGCTGTTCTATCGCAGCGCGCAGAACGAGATGATGAGCGTGGACGTCGCGCCCGGGGCGGCGTTCACGATCAGCCCGCCCAGGCGGCTCTTCTCGACCGCGCCGTATTCGCCGGTCCCGTCGGTGCCGGCGTTCGACGTGAGTCCGGACGACAAGCGGTTCCTGCTGCTCAGGGAGACGACGCCGACGGACCGGAACGAGCTGATCGTGGTGCAGAACTGGGTGGAGGAGATGAGGGCGCGGGCGCGGCGCTAACGCTCTTGACGCCCGCCGCGCCATGTCCTAGCGTAGTCTCTAGTACCGATTGATTCCCCGCCCGACGACCGCCGGCGCTGGCAGCCGCGCGTTCGGCCGCTGACCCCGCGCCAGCACCCCGCAGTCGTCGAGGTACCCTTCTGTTCCAAGCTCGCGCCGGTGAGACCTGCCGGCCGCCGGAGACATATCATGGCCGCACCTGCCATCGGCACCAGAATCGTGAGGGGCGCCTGTCCTCAGGACTGCCCCGATACCTGCGCCTTCCTCTACCACGTTCAGGACAGCAAGCTGGTCGCCGTGACGGGCGACCCCGACCACCCGATGACCCGCGGCGGGCTGTGCGTGAAGCTCAACAACTACGCGGAGCATCACTACAACCCCGACCGGCTGATGCACCCGCTCAGGCGCGTGGGCCCCAAGGCGAGCGGCCGCTACGAGAAGATCACCTACGACGAGGCACTCGCCGAGATCAAGCGCCGCTGGACCGGCATCATCGACCAGTACGGCCCGCAGGCGATCATGAACCACTGCTACCTGGGCAACCAGGGCACGCTGAACGGCCTCACCAGCGGTGACGCATTCTTCAACCGGCTCGGCGCCACTATCGGCGAGAAGTGCTACTGCGAGTCGGGCTCCTCCACCGCCTGGATCATGACCGTCGGCCCGACCGGCGGGCTCGACGTGGAGAGCCTCACCCACTCGAAGTACATCATCGTGTGGGGCATGAACATGATCAGCACCAACCTGCACGGCTGGCCCTTCATCCTGGAGGCGAAGGAGAAGGGCGCCAAGGTCGTGGTGATCGATCCCATCCGCACCCGCACGGCCAAGGCGGCCGATTGGCACATCGCGATCCGCCCGGGAACCGACGGCGCCCTGGCGCTCGGCATGATGAACGTGATCATCGCCGACGGCCTGGTGGACCACGACTACGTGGCGAAGTACACCCTCGGCTACGAGGAGCTGAAGGCGCGCGCCGCGGAGTTCCCGCCGGAGCGGGTCGCCGGCATCACCGGGATCCCGGCCGACGACATCCGGAAGCTGGCGCGCGAGTACGCCACCACGCAGCCGTCGGCCATCCGCGAGGGCGTGGCCATCGAGCGGTCGCCGGGCGGCGGCGACGCGGTGCGGCTCGTCAGCTCGCTGCCCGCCCTGGTCGGCGCCTGGCGCCACGTCGGGGGCGGCGCCATCGAGATGCCGATCTGGGAGTTCCCCTTCAACTTCGACTTCATGCAGCGGCCCGACTGGATCCGACCCGGCACCCGGGTCGTGAACGAGCTCGACATGGGCCGCGCGCTCAGCGGCGAGATGGGCCTCGACCCGCCGCTCATGTCGGTGTTCATCCACAACTCCAACCCGGTATCCCAGCAGCAGAACGCCAACACGCTGATCCGGGGGCTCCAGCGCGAGGACCTGTTCACGGTCGTGAGCGAGCTGTTCATGACGGACACCGCGCGCTACGCCGACATCATCCTCCCGGCCAGTCTCCAGGCGGAGCAGTACGACCTCCAGGTCACCTGGGGCCACCTGTACGTCATGCTCAACCAGCCGGCCATCACCCCGCCCGGCGAGTGCGTGCCCAACGTGGAGATGTTCCGCCGCCTGGCGAAGACCATGGGCTTCGACGACGACTACTGGTCCATGAGTGACGACGAGCTGCTCACGAGGATGTACGACTGGAGCGCGCCCGCGATGCAGGGCATCACGCTGGAGCTGCTCAAGGAGAAGGGGTGGATGCGGCTCAACGTGGGGCTGCCGCACGAGCGGGCGCCGCACGCGCAGGGAAACTTCAAGACGCCGTCGGGGAAGTGCGAGTTCAAGGCCAGCGCAGCCGCGAACGGCAACTTCGTCGTCCCGGTCTGGCGGAACGGCTACACCGAGATGCAGTCCGGCGAGCCGGTGGATCCGGTGCCGAACTACATCCCGCCGGTCGAGGTGGGGGCGAACGGCGACCTCGCCAGGTATCCGATCAGCCTGCTGTCGCCCAAGCCGCACGCGTTTCTCAACTCGCAGTACGCCAACGAGCCGAAGCAGCGGCGCCGCCAGGGCGAGCAGCGGGTCGTCGTCCACCCGACGGACGCCGCGGCCCGCGGCATCAGGGACGGCGACTACGTGCGGGTCTTCAACGACCGCGGCGCCTTCGAGGGCCTGGCCGAGCTGAGCGACGACGTGATGGAGGGGATGGCCATGACGAACCTGGGCCACTGGCCCAGCCTGACCCGCAGCGGCTCGGCGGTCAACTCGACGACCTCGTCGCGGCACTGTAACCTGGGCGGGGCCGGCACCCAGTCGGACAACCGGGTCGAGATCGCGAGGCTCTGACGTGCCGCCGGTCGTCGGAGTCATCGGGGCGAGCGGCAGCGGCAAGACCACGCTCATCACCGCGGTGCTGCCCCTGCTCCGCGCCGAGGGGCTCCGGGTGGCGGTGCTGAAGCACGCGCACTGCGGGTTCGACATGGACCGCCCGGGCAAGGACAGCTTCCGGGTCCGGGAGGCGGGAGCGGCGGAGGTGCTGATCGCCTCCCGCTCCCGGTGGGCGCACCTCGGCGAGCTGGACGGCGACCTCGCCGAGCCGCCCTTCCGGGAGCTGCTCGAGCGATTCGACGCGGGGCGGGTGGACTTCGTGCTCGCCGAGGGCTTCGCGCGCGAGTCCTACCCGAAGATCGAGGTCTACCGGCCGGCGCTCGGCGAGCCGCCGCGGCGCTGGCCGGCCGACCCCGGGGTGATCGCGGTCGCGACGGATGCGCCGCTCGCGGTGGCGCGGCCGGTGCGGCGGCTGGATCTGAACGCGCCGCGGGAGGTCGCGGGGTTTCTGCTGGAGCACCTGGCCGGGACCGGCGGCTTCTCCGCGATTCGTGCGGGGTGAGCGGCTCGGGGCACCTCGCTCCGGGCGCTTCCGGGCCCGCCACGCATGCGCGGGCTTGCTACGATAGGTGGTGGGGTCGTGGCGTGCCCTAACGCGCCCTCCGCGAGGCGCCCCGAGCCTTAGGCGCCGCTGCGCGGGCGCTGGCGCCGCCGTGTCACCTGCGGTCTGGGGGCTGCGGGCGCTCGCCGCTCGAGACCATGAGGCGCAGGGCGAGCGCCTTCCGCGAATGGAGGCCGAGCCGGCCCAGCACCCGCTCGAGGTAGTGGCGGACCGTGTGGGCGCTCAGCCGGAGCCGCCCGGCGATGCCCGCGTTGGAGAGTCCTTCCGCAGCGAGCAGCGCGACCTGCGGCTCGCGGCTTGAGCAGGCTTCTGGTGCACTGTGCGAGCGGAATGAAGGGCCTGGGGAGGCTGGCCAAGCCCCGCCAACCCCAGCCTCCCCAGGCC
>JACDHV010000231.1 GCA_013820855.1 Gemmatimonadales bacterium
TCGTGCCAAGGCGAGAAATCGAGCGTCGTCCCGCAGCGGCGCGAGCCGTGGATCAATCAGTAGATAGGCCAGCACGGTCGAGCGTTCCTCGTATGCGCGCTCGAGATAGCGGAGTGCTTGATCGCGCTCCCCGAGGCCGGCGTGCACCAGCGCGAAGTAGTAGGATGGCACGTAGCTTCGGGCCGCGGCCGCGCGAAGCGCGGCGAGAACGCTCCGCGCACGGCCGTTTCTCCCGGCGACCGCGTAGGCATGGCCGAGCGACGCCTTGCGGTTGAGACTGCCGTCGCTGATCGGCTCCAGGATCGCGATCGCCTCGTCCAGTCGCCCCTGTTGTTCGGCCACCAGCGCCAGTCCCCACTTGCCCAGCGCGTTGGTGGAGTCGCTCTTGAGGATTTCCCGCAGCCGGCTGTCCGCCTCGTCGTACCGGCCCGCGAAGTAGTCGAGCAGGGCCCGGTTCGCCTGCAGCGGGAGCGATAGCGGGTCCAGCTCCACGGCCCGCCCGAGTTGCGCGATGGCCTCGTCCAGCCGGCGACGTGACGCGAGAAAGCGGCTGTAGGAGAAGTACGCATCGGCGTAGTTGGGCCGCAGCTCGAGGGCGCGCCTGAACTCCCGCTCGGCGGCGCGCCAGTCCCATTCGTAGTAGGCCCGGATGTAGGCGTTGGCCGCGTGCGCCTCCGCCAGCGTCTCGTCGAGCTCGAGGGCTTGTACCAGCGCCGCCCGGGCTTTGGGCAGCACCTCTGCCGGCGGAATGTCGGTGAAGAAAGGAAGCGACGTGTAGTAGTTGGCCAAACCGACGTAGGGCGGCGCCCAAGTGGGAGCGATGCGGGCCGCTTGCTCGAACAGCATCCGTGTCTGCTCCAGCTCGCCGCGCTCCAAGTGAAAGCGGCCGCGCAGGTAGGCCTCATACGCCCGTTGATCCACCTCCCGGCGCGTGTCGAGACGGCTTCGCTCGGTGCCCTTGAGCTCGGCGCTGATCGAGCCGGTGATGTCCAGGGTAATCTCCCGCTGTAGGTCGGGCAGCTCGCCGAGACGACTCTGATAGTCTCTTGCGAAGAGGAGGGTGCTGTCCGGGGCGTGGAGGAATCGCACGTTCACCCATACGGTATCGCCCGCCCTGCGAATCGAGCCCTTCACGACGGTCTCGACGCCAAGCTCGCTCGCGAGCTCGGCCAGCGACCGCGCCGTCCCCTGAGCTACGGTCCCGGAGGAGCGCGAGATGACCTTCAGCGAGCCGATCTGGGCCAGATCGGCGATGAGCCCTTCCGTCATCCCCTCCGCGAGGTACGAGCCATCCGGGCTGCTCGCGAGGTCCTCGAAGGGGAGCACCGCGACCGCGGTGACTACGCTGGAGGCGGGCTGGGCACGGTCTGCCGTTCGCCCTGCGACGAACCACCACGTTGCCATCGCCCCCAGAACGGCGGTCCCGAGTGCAATCATCACTCGCCGGCCCACGCGGGGCCCAGACGAGGTCCACAACCGTGCGGGCACAACCCGCCGGACCGACGCGATTTCCGAAGACTCCAGCGCGTCCAGGAACCGCTGCATCGAGGCGAAGCGGTCGGCGGGCAGCTTCGCCATTGCCTGCATGATTGCTCCCTCCACCGCCTGCGGCACCGTCTGGCGAACCACCCGCAGGCTAGGCACGGGTTCGAGCGAGTGCCGGGCGATGACCGCGTGGGAGGACGGCCCGGTGAAGGGAGGCTGACCGATCAGCATCTCGTACAGGGTGCAGGCCAGGCTGTACTGATCGCTTCGACCGTCCACCGGCGCACCGCCGGCCTGCTCCGGACTCATGTATTGCGGTGTGCCGACCACCATCCCGCTCAGCGTGAGCTCCTCCGCGCTCGCGGCGTGCAGGGCCCGGGCAATGCCAAAGTCGGCGACGACGGCATGGCCCCCGGACAGCATGATATTCTCCGGCTTGATATCTCGATGGATGACCCCGTGCCCGTGGGCGTACTGCAGGGCGCTGCCGACTTCGCGGCCGATCTGAAGCGCGGCGTCGAGCGGAAGCTGCTGTTCCCGTGCAAGCCGCTGCCGGAGAGACTCGCCCTCGGCGAACGGCATCACGTAGTAAAGGAGGCCGTCGGCTTGTCCCGAGTCATACAGCGGGAGAATGTGGGGGTGCTGGAGTGTCGCGGCGATTTCGATCTCGCGGAGGAACCGCTCGCTGCCGAGGACAGCCGACAGCTCGGGTTTGAGCAGCTTGATGGCGACGCGTCGGCGGTGCTTCAGGTCCTCGGCGAGAAAGACGACCGCCATCCCACCGTGGCCCAGCTCCCGCTCGACCCGGTATCGATCGCCGAGGGCCGCAGTGAGCCGCTCGATGAGTTCCATTGCCCGCCCTTTCTGCCTCTGGAGAGAATGTGTCCCGCGCTGGCGGGGCGGGCAAGGAAGCGCCCAGAACCTCCTCGATGGCGAAAGTTCGTCACGAGATCGTACTCTTGAGCGACCGCTCGCGCGATTTCGGTTAAGCGTCAGCCGCCGAACCACTCGCGGCTCGGCTCGACAGCAGCACGCTCTGCATCCAGGGCCCGCCCGACACCGGTAAGACCTACACGGCCGCCGCGGTCGTCGTGGATATGCTCGGCAGGGTCGACAAATCGGCCTCGACCGCGCCGCTGGACAAGGTCGTCGGCCAGGATGAGGAACCGCTGCCGCAGGGCAGCGTGATCCAGAGGGGACCCGTATTCCATTGACTAGCCGATGCTTGCGGGCGAAAGGCCTGCACTGAGGCGCTCATCCCGATGGATCCCAGCTTCTTCTCTCTGCATGGCATGGGGAAGCTCTTCGAGACCTTCGAGGTGCTGGAACGAGAGACGGGGGCACAGCCACCTCGCCGGCCAGCACTTCGCGACGGTCGTTCGCCAGAGCGTCAAGCTCGCCGAGGCCGCCAGCCACGGTCTGCCGATCAGCCAGTACCCAAAGCGCTCGGCGGGTTTCGAGGACTATCAGGCCCTGGCAGCGAGATCCTGCAACAGGAAGCCGCGATGGCGTCGACCGAGGGTGTCAGGATCGCGAGGGCACCCGCCGTCACACCGCGCCGCGCCGACATTCGTGTCGGCCGACAGGGAATCAGGGATCAGGGGGTCGGCGGTTCGGCTGTCCAGCCGGCGAGCGCCCGCTTGATCTCCTCGAGCACCTCGATATCCGCGGCATCCTGGAGCCGGCCGGTCCGCTTGGTGGCGATAAGGTCATCGAGGCCGATGAAGGGGATGACCACGCCTTCGACCTGGGCCGAGGCACAACGTCCGACCGCCTCCTCGTACTTGACCGTCCACGCCACGGTGAAGACATCCACCGCCGGGTCATCGCCGATGACCGTGATCGGGCGAGCGAGAAGCTCTGCCGGCGTCCAATCACGCGCGAAGCCGTACCCTGTCCTTGCCAAGCCGTCGAGAATTCGGCCGGCGTTGTCCGCGGTCCGCTCGATCAACAGGTCGAGGTCGGTGGTTGCCCGCACGTAGCCGTGCAGGATGCAGGCGACGCCTCCGATGACCAGATACCGGGCACCCGCCGCATTGAGCGCCTGACAGACCCGCGCGGCGATCAGCTCCGGTGCAGCACCTCGACGCGG
This sequence comes from Gemmatimonadales bacterium, assembly GCA_013820855.1. GTDB lineage: Bacteria > Gemmatimonadota > Gemmatimonadetes > Gemmatimonadales > GWC2-71-9 > CAVVWJ01. The sequence continues at coordinate 3,578 of JACDHV010000231.1, forward strand.
CGCGTCTTCTTCCACGTGGCAAAGTCCTCGTAGGACTCGAAACCGATGATCTGCGTCCGCCCCATCCCGGCGCCGGGCGCCATGCGGAGCAGCGCGGCTGCCCGGCGCAGCCGCTCTTCGGGAGCGCGCTGGAGATCCGCCAGCAGGCGCTGCCGCCTTGCCGCCGCGACCTCCGCAGCGCCGGGCGGAGCCACGGCCGCGCGCCGCAAACCGCTTTGCGAACTCCGGATGGCCTCGGCGATGACCCAGCTTCGCGGCCGGTCGAGCTCTTTGGCGATGCGGTCGGCAGTAGCCAAGACCTCTCGAGGCAGGGTGATCGAGATGCGGGCGTAGGGTGGCTTGCGTCGAGACATAGCCGGTAATCTAGGCCATTATCGGGTAATATCCAATCCGACCCCCTAGGACCCGGGCAGAATCTCGAACCCGGCGACGAGGAAGTGCCGATCCAGCGCCAGTGCGCGGCGAAGCTTCCGCCGCCGCATGGCCTCGAAGCTCACGGCGTCGGTCAGGCTCAGGTCCGGGTCGGCGAAGCGGCGCAGCCAGCGCTCGATGGCCGCCAGGCGCAGATCGCGGTCGACGTCGATGACTTCATGCGTCGGATCGGCGGCCACTCCATCCAGAAACCTGAGCGCCACAGACGGACCGCCGAGTTTGAGAAGCAGCACGTGCATCTCGGCGATGACCAATGCCGTCGTCACCAGCATGCCGCCGCTCAGGACCTGCTCCGCGTAGGCTGCGCGAGCCCGCTCGTGGGCGGCTTCCCGCCCGCTGATCGCCGCGAACCAGCCGGAGGTGTCGAGGAACAGCGTGCCGTTCACGAGGAACGATACGATCGGTCCAGAAAATCGTCGTGGCCTTCCGCGACTCCCTGGGGCCACTCCTCGCCGGCCAGCTCATCCAGAAACGCCAGCATCGGACTTCCAGTCCCCCGTACCGCGGCCGCGAAGCTCCGAATGCCTCGGCGCAGGATCTCCGCGCGCGAGAGCCCGGTGGCTCGCGCCAGGAAGTCCAGGAGCTTCCGGTCGTCGGGAGCGAGATAGACCTGCACCGGTTCCCGGACGACCCGGCGGGGGGACTTGCGTGGCGACATGTAGTAAATGTACCGATATACATTCAAGGGAGCAAACGCCCTTGTGCTGCGGCTGCCGGCGGAGCGGGTCGATTGTCGCCGCTGGCGAGCGTACCTGCCGGAGCAACGCGGCGTTCGGCCGCCGGCGCGTTGCGCGAGCTTCGTGAACCGCGGTGGCGTGACGGGGGCGAACCCGGAAGCGGCGGTGATGACGTGGAGTCGCTGGGGGCGAGCGGCGGAGGCGACACGCTCTCCGGGCGCTTCCGGGCCCGCCACTCATGCGTGGGGTTGCTACTATGGGTGGGATAGTGGCGTGCCCTAACGCGCCCTCCGAGCGTGCCGCCTCCGCCGCTCGCCCCACGAGCCGACCGGGAAGTCGTGGACCGGGCAGCTCAGCCGGCGCTGAACAGATCCGCCAAGGCCAGCGGTG
>JACDHV010000053.1 GCA_013820855.1 Gemmatimonadales bacterium
CGTCGGCCCACACCTCGGGCTTCTGCTTCTCCAGTTGGGCTTCGGGCGAGAGCAGGAAGTTCGCCACCACCATCGCCCCGGCGGTCTCACCGGCGTTGAACGGGATCCCCACGAAGTGCGTGTTGGCAATGGTGCCGTCTTGGAGCAGCAGCGGGCGGGCGGTGGCCGGCAGGATCCCCTGCCGCGCTTTGGTCAACGCCTCGCTCTGGTTGTAGGACATGGAGAAGTCCACCTCGCGGTTGGCGAAGAGCCGGTGCAGCTCGGCCACGCCCGGCGGGTAGGTCTCTCCCTTTCGCCAGAACGCGGCCTTGTGTCGTTCCAGCCAATCGAACACCCGCGCGCTGCCGCTCTCGTACCGGAGCGAGTCGAAGCCGCCCTGGTAGTTCTGGACGCCGCCGCCCAGGGCGTAGAACACGGTCATGAGGAAGGTCGTGCCGGTGAACTGCTGGTCGTGGGTGAATCGTCCCGGATGGGCCTGAATCCAGCTCGCCAGCGCGGCCACGGTCCGGGGTGGGTCCGGCGTGCGAACCGAATCGTAGATTAGCGCGAACTGCACCTGTCCCCACGGCGACTCGTAGCCGGCCAGATCCTGCTCGAAGTCTCGCATGATGATCGGCGAGGCGCTGTCCACGTACCGGGCGTTGGGCAACGACCCCGCCCAGGGCCCGTCCAGGAGACCCTCCCGCCGAAGGTTGCCGAAAGTCTCGCCGTTGATCCAGACCAGATCGGCGGAGCCTCGCGCCCCGGCCTCCCGCTCGACCACCAGTTGGTTCACGATCTCGGGTCCCTGGCCCTCCACGGCGGTGAGGGTGATGCCGTGCCGCTCCTTCACCCTCGGCGCAACCCACTGGTCGACGAAGGCGTTGATGGAGGGATCGCCCCGCCACATCCGCCAGACGACCGTGGTCCCCTTCGCCCGCGCCAGGACGCTGTCCCAGGGGAGCCGGGCCAGCTCCGCGGCCGGGGTTCTCGGCGCCGGACGACACCCCAGGGCCAGGCCGAGCGCCAGCGTGACCCAGGCGAGCCGGCTCGCCCGGCGCGGTCTAAAAAGCATTGCGCAGGTGGCTTGCCCGCCTCGCTCGAGCCATGGCCTGGCAAGATCCCTCGCGTTCGCTCGGGATGACAAGTCCTCGTTAAACGACATACGCAGCGTTCATCAGAAGGCATAGCGGGTGGAGAACTGCAGTTGACGCGGGGGGCCGGGAGACCGCAGCACGATCGGATCGCCGGGATGGCCGAACTGCGTCCGGCTGCCGCCGCCGGTGATGCCGTTGGCGAAGTTGCCCCACTGCGTGCCGTTGAAGAGGTTGAACGCGTCCGCCCTGAGCTCGAAGCCGCCGATCCCGGTGTCGAGGAGATACGCCACGCTGGCGCTCAGGTTGAAGAAGCCGGGCAGCCGCTCGCCGTTCCGGGGCACGCCGAAAAAGCGATCGGTGTTGCCGATGAACCCGTCGCCGAAGACCGGTCCCGAGCCGTCGAGGTCGTAGGTCACCGTGCTCCCGTCCGGATTGATCGCGCCGGCCACCCGGTTGACCGGCAGGCCGGTCTGGAAGTCGCCGATCGCGCTGAGGCGCAGCCGGCCGGACACGGTGTAGATGGACCGCACGGTCACCTTGTGCCGGCGATCGTTGCTCGCGTCCGCCCACTCGGCCGCGAAGTCGTTTCCGATCGCGGCGTTGAAGTTGATGTCTTCGGTGTCGTTCCTGGCGCGGGACCAGACCCAGTTGGCGTCCACGGTCCACTGCCGGCTGAGCCGGCGCCGGGCGGAGAGGTAGAGGCCCCAGTACCGTGCCGTGCCCGCGGACTCGGTGGTGGTGAGCCGCCGGAACGCGCCGTTCACCGGCGCCACCGGCCTGAGCGCGTCGCCGAACGCCGTGGTCTTCGCCGCGGCGGCGCTGGTGTCACCCTGCGCGAGGGCATACCCCGGCGCGTTGAGGTCGAAGGAGCGCGGCAGGTGGCGAGTCTCGCTGAACACGCCGTCCACCGAGAACGCCCAGTCGTCGCCCACCTGAATCTGATACCCCAGGGTGGCCTGGTACGACATGGGCTGTTGCAGCCCCCGCGCAAACGTCCGGCGCTGTTCCCGCGGCGGCAGCAGGGTGGTTTGCTGTTGCAGCTCCTCGGAGGTGAGGCCCCGGCCGAACGCTGGCGCGCCGGGTGTGGTCGTGGAGTCGAAGCTGACCGTGGCGTTGCCGTCGGGGCCGAACTGCACGGCGTCGGAAAAGATGGCGTAGGGAAAGTTTCCGGCGTAGATCCCCGCCCCGCCGCGGAATACGCTCCTCGGGGTCGCATACCAGTTGAAGGAAATCCGGGGCTGAAAGTTGTCGAGGTCCGGCGAGCTTTCGCCGCGGCTGGTGATGTCGTCGTAGTCCCAGCGCAATCCCCCGATGAGAATGAGCGACGGCGTCACCCGCCAGCGGTCCTCCACGAAGGCCCCGACCAGGGTCTGGGTCAGGTCCACCTGCGCGGGGTTGGCATCGATGGTATAGCTCGCCACTCGGACGGCGGAGGGAATGTCCCCGAACGAGAACAGCGGCCCCGACGGGGTGATCGGATTCCCGGGATCGTTGAAGACCGTGTAGGCCCCGTTCGGATTGGTATTCGAGCCGGTGAGCTCGAACCACGAGCGCAGGACGTCAGCCCCGACGCGGAGCGTATGGCCGGTAGCCCAGCGGGTCTCGAACACGTCGCGGAGCTGGAGCTGGGTCTCGGATTCATCGAAGATGAAGTTGCTGGACCCCACCACGGCCTGGGTGGCGCCGGTGGCGCTGTCGAGGATCGCCACCTGGGGGCGGTCGAGGGTGCTGTTCGTCGGCGGGAAATACCAGCGGAAGGTGCCGAGCTGCACGGAGGCCGTGTTGCTCGCCTTGCCGTCCCGCATGGTCGAGCGATGCGTGAGCGCGGTGAGGCTCCCGATCCGGCGCGTGGTCACGTCCGCCTCCGGGGTCACCACCCCGCCGCCCTGCCCCGCGCGATTCACCCGGCTGAACGCGGCCCTGAGCGTGGTCGTCTGGGTGGGCGTCCAGCCCTGATCCAGCCGGCCGAACAGCTTGACCTTCCTCCGCCGCTCGGTGCCCACGAAGGCGGTGCGCGCCGTCGAGGTCACCCGGTCCTCGTTCTCGTCGCTGTACTCGGCCGCCGCCGACGCAAAGCTGCGGCCCCGGGCGAGCGGCCCGGAGAGCCCGCCGCCCAGATGGAAGCGACTGAAGCCTTCCTGCTGGCGCCGGAGCACATCGAGCCCGCCTGGATCGGTGCCGAACGGCACCTTCGCCAGGGCGTCGAACGGGCGGCCGGGCCGGTAGTACGCGTACAGGTCGCCGCGGGTCTCGTCGCCGCCCGCCCTCGAAAGCTGGTTCACGATCCCGCTCGGACTCCGGCCGTGCGACGCGGAGTAGGAGTTGACCAGCGCCTCCTCGCGCGCCAGTCCGCCGAGCGGGAACTCGACTCGCGGACCGCCGAGAAACCCCTCGTTGTTGTCCAGGCCGTCGAGGGTGTACTCGGTGTAGAGCGAGTTGATCGCGTTGAAGGAGAGGGGCGGGGCATCGCCGAAGAAGCCGCTCGCCTGCGCGACTCCCGGCACGTTGAACAGGAGGGCCAACGGATCGCGGGCGTCGGTGGGAAGGGCCTGAATCTCGGCGCCCTCCACCGCGCCCCCGGTGGTCGCGTCCTCGGTGTTGAGCAGCGGGCGGTCGCGAGAGGCGACCACGGTGAGCGCGTCCAGGATGAAGAGCGGCGCCAGCGTCACCGCTACCTCGCGGCGAGCGCCGGCGGGAAGCGCCGCCACTGGCACCTCCGCCGGCGTGAACCCGACGGCCCGGATGGCCAGCCTGCCCGCCGTCTCCGCCGGAACCGGCAGGCTGAAACGGCCCTGCTCGTCGGTGACCGCAACGTGGCCGCCGTCGCCGAAGACCAGCTCCGCCGTCGGCACGGGAGTTCCGGCCTGAGCCCGCACCGTCCCGGCCAGCAGCGCGGAATCCTGGGCGGCGGCAGCGCCCGCCATCCCGGTGAGGACGACGACGAGGGTCATGCGCGAGAGCCACATCGAGATGAAGGACACCGCTGACGTCGCGATCATTCAGCCGAAGACGCGAAACCACAGACCCAGGATGCGCTTCGCCAGGGGGGTCAGCTTCCCTTTCCGCCTGAGATCGGCCGCCTTGCGGTAGGCCTCCGCCACGGTGGGATAAGGATGGATCGTGCGCCCTATCGCCGAGAGGCGGAGTCCGTTGGTCATGGCGAGTGCGGCTTCCGCGATGAGGTCGCCCGCCTCGGGTGCGACTACGGTGACGCCCGCGAGCTCGTCGCTTCCGCGCTTGAGGTGCACCCGCAGGAACCCGTCGGTATCGCCGGCGAGCACCGCGCGGTCCACGTGAGCCAGGGGGACGGTGATGGTGTCGATCGCGACTCCCCGGCGCCCGGCCTCCTCCGGCGTCAGCCCGACGTGGGCGGCCTCCGGACTGGTGTAGGTGGTCCAGGGAATCACCAGCCGGCTGGCCCGGCCGCGGCCGAAGAACAGCGCGTTGGCGATCGCCAGTCGCGCGTGGAAGTCCGCGACGTGGGTGAACTGGTAGTGGGAGGAGACGTCTCCGATGGCGTAGACCCGGCGGTTGCTGGTGCGGAGCCGGTCATCCACCACCACGCCGCGCTCTCCCGCCTTCACGCCGGCGGTGTCCAGACCGAGATCCCCGACGTTGGGAGCGCGTCCCGCCGCCACCAGGAGCGCGTCGCCCTCGACCTCGTTGGTGCGGTTCCCCTGGGTGAAGTGCACCCGGGTGCCGCTCGGACCCCGCGCGACCCGCAGGTCCCGCGCGCCGAACTCCAGCGTCACGCCATCGGCGCGGAGCGAGGCCTCGACGATGCGGGCCGCGTCCGGGTCGTCGCGGGACAGGGCGCGCTCGCCCCGGTCGAGGACGGTGACCTGGCTTCCCAGCCGGGCGAAGGCCTGGGCCAGCTCGCAGCCGATCGGCCCGGCACCCAGGACCAGGAGATGCGCCGGCCGTTCGGTGAGGGTGAAGATGGTCTCGTTGGTGTAGTACCCCGCCGCTTCGAGACCAGGTATCGGTGGAACCGCGGCCCGGGCACCGGTCGCGATCACCGCGCGGCGAAATCGGAGGACGCGGTCCCCGACCGCCACCCGGTCGGGAGCGGTGAACCGGGCGTGGCCGAGAAAGACATCCACGCCGAGCCCGGTGAACCGTTGCGCGCTGTCCACCGAGCTGAGATCGGCCCGGAGGCGCCGCATCCGTTCCATCGCGACGCCGAAGTCGCCGCCATCGGTCGTCCGGGGCCCTCCGAACCGGGAGGAAGCGGTCCGTGCGTCGTGCCAGGCCCGCGCCGCCGAGATGATCCCTTTGGACGGCACGCAGCCGACGTTCAGGCAGTCGCCACCCATGAGGTGCCGCTCCACCAGCGCCACCCGGGCGCCCAGTCCAGCCGCTCCGGAGGCGGCGACCAGGCCCGCGGTACCAGCGCCGATGACGACGAGGTGATAGCGTTGTCGCGGGGGTGTGGGGTTGCGCCAGCCGGCGGGGTGGACGTTGGCAAGCAGGCGCGCGTTGTGCTCGTCCGCGGGTGCCACGAGGGTGGGCGTCGTCTGCACTGGGAAGCCGCCTCCCTAGCGGCGAGCCGCTCGCGCTTCGTCTTTCATGAGGCTCTCCAATCAGGGATCAGGACCGACCCCAAACTACTTTCAGGATACATGAAGAACATATCCCCATTCACGCCCGCCCGGCTCAAGGCGCTGGCGGTCGTCGCGCTGATCGTGGTGTTCCTCGTTGTCGGCCGCCGCGCGGCCGCGCTGCTGCCGGCGCTCGCCGAACAGGTGTCCCGGCTGGGGGCGTGGGGCCCGGTCATCTACGTCGCCGTCTATGTGGTCGGCGCCGTCCTGCTGATACCCGGCTCGGTGCTGACTCTGGCCGCCGGCGTGCTGTTCGGTTTGGTCCAGGGCACGCTGCTGGTCTTCCTGGCCGCGACGCTGGGCGCCGTCGCGGCGTTCCTGGTGGCGCGGTATGTGGCCCGCGGGTACGTCGAGCGGCGGATCGGCAGCGGACAGCTCGCCACGGTGGACCGCGCGCTCGCCCGCAAAGGCTTCCGGCTGGTCCTTCTGCTGCGGCTGACGCCGGTCGTCCCCTACAGTCTGCTGAACTACTCGCTGGGCCTCACGGCGGTGAGCTTTCGGGACTTCCTCCTCGGCTCGGCCGGCATGCTCCCCGGCACCCTCCTGTACGTGTATTACGGCAAGGTGGCCGGCGACGTGGCGGCGCTGGCCGGAGGGCGGGCGGTGCCGCACGACACGACGTACTGGGTGTCCATCGCCGTTGGGCTGGCCGCCACCGTCGCCGTCAGCGTGATGGTGGCCCGGACCGCCCGGCGCGCGCTTCGGGAGGAGGAGTCTCGGCCGGCGGAGCGCCCAAGTCCAGAAGCCTGAGCTCGGCCACCGCGCGCCGTCCGGTCTGATCGGTATCCTGCATCACTCCGACCGCCGTGATGGGGGGTGGCGTCCGACCCCAGATGCGGCGGTAGTCGTTCGCCGGGTGGGTGGCGTGCTCCCGCCAGACTCCGCGCTCCGAGGCGCCATCCACCCGGACGACGTGCATCCGGCCGCTCTGGTGACTCTCCCCCGCGTATCCATCGGGCTCCGCGTTCCCGAAGCTGTAGAAGATGATCCGGCCGGAGCCGCCGAACAGCGCTCCCGGATTCCCGAACGCGACGTAGACCCGGATCGGCGAATCATCCGTCCGCCTGGTCTGGAGATCCGACGCCGCGGGTGCCTCGAGCACCCGCCACGACCAGCGCAGGGTGAGGTCGTCCGGCAGGTCCTCGTCCCGGAGGTCGCGATAGAACCACGCGGCCTGTCCGGTCCCGGAGATCCGCAGAACCCGATCCAGTCCATCGCCGCGAATCTCCAGCTCCGGTGCGTCCTGCCCCTTCACCGGCCGGACCTGCCAGCCCGGCGGGGGGCCCGGGCCGAGTTCCGACTGGTTCAACATCAGGAGATCCCCGGAGCCCATCGAGAGCATCACTCCGGCTATCAGAATCGCTCGCACCCCTGGTCCTCTCTGGGCCCCGACCCGGGGTCACTGGTTCGGCGTGACCGTCACCCGGATGACTGCCGCGGTCGCGGGGATGGCGAACTCGCTGGTGCTCGCCAGCCGGATCGCCGTGTCGTCGTCGGGAGCACCGACGTTGGTGGCCGCGGGGTCTTGCACGGGCTTCTGGTCCGCTCCCGTGCCCGGGGCGGTGTCCTCCTCGGTGCCCGCGTCGTAGAGGGCGAGCCGGTCGGTCACGTCTCCGCTGATCGGGGTGTCCCCCTCGAAGAGATCGATCCCGCCATCCGAGAAGGCGAAGAACCAGTCGTTGCTCTGGACGAACATGGACTCGAACTGGAGCCGGTCGCCCGGCGAGGCGTCCACGGTGAAGGTGGCGGTTTCTCCCGCGAAGATCGCCGGCCCGGCATCGGGCCCGCCCGGCGATTCGAAGATCCCGTGCTGGCTCACGTTGGCCGCGGCGTCGAGCATCGCGTCCTTGGTCTCGGGGAACCCGTCCTCGGCGACTAATTCGGTTCCCTCGTCCGCGGCGCTCCCGCTGGCGAACAGCGGATTCGAGCCGGTGAACACGGCGTAGGCTCCCGGGGAGAGGGGGACCGTGCCCCCCGCCCGGTCGGTGGCCAGCAGACCCGGGGTGGAGACATCCTGGACCGTCACGGTGAAGGTGGTGACCCGGGGGGCGGTGTCGTCGTCGTCGCATCCGGCCAAGGCCAGGCCTTTGGTCGCGGTGAGTAACGCAGCTTGTCTGGAAATCATATGTGGCCTCCTGGGCTCAATAGACTAGAACGCCACGACCGCGCCGATGGATCTCCGGCCGCCGGCTCGGCATCCGCGAGGCCGAAGGGGGCGAGACACCCAGGCGAGATAGATTCCGCCGGCTCTGGTGTCTCATGTTGTAGCAGATCGGGGAAGCAAGGCAGCGCCACGGACATCCCGGAGGCAGCACGCTGAAACAGCGCGGTGTTCGTCCCGCCCTTCGGGCCTTCGAGGAGGTGCTCACCGGACATCTCGATGCCTTGTTTCGGACCGCGCTCCGGCTCTGCCGAGGTCACGAGGCGGACGCGGAGGATCTGCTTCAGGACGCCGTCCTCCGGGCGCTCGACGGCTATGCCCAGTTGCGGGAGCCGTCCGCGGCGCGCTCCTGGCTGTTCACGATTCTCAGCCGCACCCATCTCAATCGGCTGCGGGCTCAGCGCCGCCGGGCCGAGATGGTCAGTGCGGATCTCGACGACCCTTCGTTCGAGGCGGCCCTGGCCGACTGGGCGCCGAGTCCCTCACCGGCGGACGACGTGGAGATCGGGCAGCTTGGCGAGCAGCTCACCCGGGCACTGGATGGGCTTCCCCCTGAGCTTCGCAGCGTGGTCTTGCTGGTTGATGTCGAGGGATTCACCCAGCGCGAGGCGGCCGGCATGGTAGGAGTACCGGAAGGCACTGTGGCATCGCGGCTCTTTCGTGCACGCCGCCAGCTCCGCGCCACCCTCCAGGCACCGGCTCGAGACGCACGACTCGGGAGGCACCAGTGATGCTTGCCTGTGGACGCGCGCGGCGCCTTCTCTGGCCGGACACGGGTCCGCGGGAGGCGACGGCCGAGATCGTCGCCGCCCGTGAGCACGTGAGTCGCTGTCCCGCATGTCAGCGCTTCCTGGACGACATGCGCCGGCTGAGCGAGCGCATTCGCGAAGCGATGCCCCGCCCGGAGGCACCGGTGGAGGTGCGGGACCGGCTGTTCAAGGTGATCGCGCGGGCCCGCACCGACGGCGCGCGCGGCACCGGTCCACGACACCGGCTGTGGGCCGCAGGCTTGGCCGCGGTGCTCCTGGTGGGTGGCGCGTGGCTGGGGCTCAGCATCACACCGGAGCGGGGGACCCCGTCGCGGGATCCGCTCGGCGCCATCGCGGAGGACCACCTGCGGACCCAGCGGCACACCGGCCTGGCCTCGTCGGATTCGCTGGAGACGGCGCGCTGGCTGGCGGACCGGCTCCCCTTTGCGGTCGAGATTCCGATCTTTCCCGAGGCACAGCTGAAGGGTGCTCGGCTCGTGTTCGTGAACCGTCAATCGGGGGCCGTGGTCGATTACGTGATCGCCGGCCGCTCACTCTCCTACTACCTGCTCCCTGCAATCGAGGGCGAGACCGGCACCACCGCCCGGGAGATTCGCCTGGCCTCGCGGGCCGGCTACCGCGTGGCGGCGTGGGAGGATGCGGGTTTCACCCACGCCCTGGTGGCAGGGTTGCCCGGACAGAAGCTGGTCGAGCTGGCGCACTATTGTATCAAGCAAATGACGGCCGCCGTGGCGGCCTGGGCAACGCCCCCGCGCCTCCCGGCGCCGGCTCTCCTCGATCCCAGGATCGTTCTAGGTCCTGAAAATCCCGGCACCCGCCGGGATTTTCATTTGTAACGCAGGGTCCGTAGCCGGTTCGGGCTGAGATTTGTGAACTGGCTCACCGCAGCCTCGTGGGGCGCACCGGAGAATGAGATGGGCGAGTGAAAGGTTACGGTATGAGCGAATCATCGGGTGCGACCCGGGTGGCCGTGTGCCTGGCGCTGCTGGCGAGCGTGGCGCTGCCGTTGCCGGCGGAGGGCCAGTACTTCGGCCGCAACAAGGTGCAGTACCACCAGTTCGACTTCCAGGTGCTCCAGACGGAGCACTTCGATGTCCACTACTACCCTCGGGAGCAGGCCGCCGCCGAAGCGGCGGGTCGCATGGCGGAGCGCTGGTACACCAGGCTCAGCACCGTCCTGCGGCACGAGCTTTCCGGCCGGCAGCCGCTGATTCTCTACGCCACGGCGACCGAGTTTCAGCAGACCAACATTGTGGGCGCAATCGGCGAGGGCACGGGCGGCGTGACGGAGGCGCTCCGCCGCCGGATCGTCATGCCGATCGGAGGTACCCTCGGCGACCTGGACCACGTCCTGGGCCATGAGCTGGTGCACGCCTTCCAGTACGACATGACGGGGAGCAGGGGACCCAACACCTATGGGGCGCTCCCCGGCGCCGCGGCGTTGCCGCTGTGGTTCATCGAGGGAATGGCGGAATATCTGTCACTGGGGCCGGCGGCTCCGCTCACCGCGATGTGGATGCGGGGCGCGATGGAGGATACCCTGCCGTCGTACTCGGACCTCACCGACCCGCGGTTCTTCCCGTACCGGTACGGCCAGGCGCTGCTGGCGTACGTCGGCGGTGTGTGGGGCGACGAGATCATGGGCGATCTGCTTCGCGCCGCGGGCCGGAGCCGGAACATATCGCTCGGCATTCAGGCGGTGCTCGCCATGACGCCGGACGCACTGGTGGCGCAGTGGCACGCGGCCACCTACGCGGCCTACCGCCCGCTGCAGGGCACCACCCAGCCCGCCGAAAGCGCCGGCGTCCGCCTGATCGGACTCAGCGGGAACGAGCTCGGCGGGTACAACATCGCACCGTCGATCAGCCCCGATGGCGAGCGGCTGATGTTTCTCTCCGACCGCGATCTCTTCTCCATCGATCTCTTCCTCGCCGACGCGGCTACCGGTGACATCCAGCGCCGGGTGACCACGACCGCGCTCGATCCCCACCTCCAGAGCCTTCAGTTCCTTCAGTCCGCCGGAAGCTGGCGTGGGGATGGAAAACAATTCGTGTTCGCCGGTATCTCCCGCGGGGAGCCCCTGCTTCAGCTCTACGACGTGGACCAGGGGCGCCGCGCGCGCGAGATCAGATTCCCGGGGCTGGGGGAGATTCTCAATCCCAGCTGGTCACCCGACGGTCGGCAGGTGGCGTTCTCGGCCGTGACCGGCGGCCTCAGCGATCTGTACGTCTACGACCTGGAGAGCGACTCACTTCGGCGGTTGACCGACGATGCGTTCGCCGACCTGCAGCCGGCCTGGTCTCCCGATGGCCGGTCGCTCGCGTTCGCCACCGACCGATTCGGGACCGACCTCGCCGCACTGCGGACGGCACCGTACCGGGTCGCCGTGATCGACGTCGGCTCCGGCCGGGTTCGGCCGGTGAGGGGCTTCTCCGGAGCCAGGCATCTCAACCCCCAGTGGGGGCCGGACGGCCGGAGCCTCTACTTCCTGTCCGATCCCTCCGGCGTGACCAACGTCTTCCGGGTGCCGATCCCGGAGGGCCCCATAACCCAGGTGACCGATCTCTTCACCGGTGTCAGCGGCATCACAGAGACCAGTCCCGCGCTGTCGGTGGCGCAGGGATCGGGGCGCGTGGTCTTCAGCGTCTTCCGCACCGACGGCTACGAGATCTACGCCATCGACGCGCCGCAGGCGATCGCCGGCAGCCCGGTGCGGATGTCGGCACCGGGGCGACCGGGGGTGCTGCCCCCCTGGGATCGCTCGCAATCGGTCCTGGTCCGACTGCTGGGCGATCCGGTGGAGGGTCTGCCCTCCGCCGAGGAGTTCGCCCGCAAGGATTACGACGCCGGACTGTCGCTGACGTACATCGGTCAGCCGTCCCTGCTGGCCGGCTCCAATCAGTTCGGCACCTATATCGGCGGCGGCGCCTCGCTCTACTTCACCGACATGCTGGGAAACCGGAACCTGGTGACCGGGCTCCAGGTGAACGGCGGATTCAAGGACATCTACGCACTGGTCGGCTATCAGAATCTGGAGCGCCGGTTCAACTGGGGAATCACCGCGCAGCAGGTGCCCTACGTCGTCGGGGCGTATGCCGCGGGCACGGCGGTCGTGGACGGCGAGCCCTCGTTCATCGAGCAGCAGCTCCTGGAGCGGCAGACCAACCGGATCGTGCAGGGCGTCGTGGCGTACCCCTTCAGCCAGGTGCAGCGCGTGGAGGTGGCGGCGGGGGCGGGTCATATCTCGTTCGACCGCGAGCTCAAGACCAGGGGATTCTCGCTCGCGACGGGCCGCCAGGTGATCGACGACACCGAGAGCCTCGAGGCCGGCGAGTCCCTCGTGCTCGGCCTCGGCAGCGCCGCGCTGGTCTACGACAACTCGTTCTTCGGGGCCACCGGCCCGATCCTGGGGCAGCGCTACCGGCTCGAGGTGAGCCCCACGGTGGGCTCTCTCGATTACGTGGGCGTGCTGGGTGATTTTCGCCGCTACTTCATGCCGGCGCGGCCCTTCACCTTCGCCACGCGGCTCCTCCATTTCGGGCGCTATGGGGCCGGAGGTGAGGACCCGCGCCTCCAGCCGCTCTTCCTGGGTTACTCGGTGCGAGGCTACCGCTACGGATCCTTCCAGGCCTCCGAGTGCGACCCGCCGGCGAGCGCGCCGGGCTCCTGCCCCGTGTTCGACCAGTTGCTGGGAAGCCGGGTGCTCGTGGGCAACGTCGAGCTCCGCTTTCCGCTGTTCGGCGTGCTCGGCATCGGGTCCGGCTACTACGGGGCCCTGCCGCTCGACTTCACCATCTTCGGCGACGGCGGCCTGGCCTGGGCGAGCGACATCGATCCCAGCTTCGCAGGAGGCGACCGGGAGCCGGTCTTCAGCGCGGGCGCCGGCTTCCGGTTCAACCTGTTCGGCTTCGCGGTGGCCGAGGTGAATCTGGTGCATCCGTTCGACCGGCCGGGGAAGAACTGGGTCTGGGAACTGAACCTTCAGCCGGGGTTCTGAGCACCCGGGAGGCCGATCGCGAGGCGACTACCTTTCGACCATGCGACCCTCCCGCGACCACCATCTCCCCCCGGATCCCGACGCCTACCGACACGCATCCCATCCCAAGGGCCGCATCATCGTCATCGCGCCCACGCGCGCGGCCTGCGAGACGATCGAGCTGGCGCTCGGTCTCCAGCTGGAGACGCTGCTCGAGCGCGAGCACGGCGGGGAGATCCGGACGCTCGCCCAATCGGGCAAGGGCTTCGGCATCGTGGCGGGCACGGGAACGGGGAAGACGCTCGGCATCCGGCCGATCGCCGAATCGCTGCTGGGCGAGCCGCTGCGGTACGGCGTCGTCAACCGGGAGCGGGAGGCGACGCCGGAGACGCCGAGCTGGAACGTGGTCATCGTCACCACGGGTATCGCCCGCCGCTGGTTCCAGGACGACCTCATCACCGGACGCGATACCATCGTAGTGGACGAGATCCACCAGACCTCCGCCGAGCTGGAGCTCTGCCTGGCGCTGGGCAAGCGGGCCGGCTGCCGCTACATCTGGCTCAGCGCGACGGTGGATCCGACTTTTTACGCCCGCTACCTCGACAGCGCGGACGTCCTCGAGACCTACGCCTTCGACCCTGCGCTCAAGGCCAAGGTCCAGGTCCTGCCGCAGACCCCCGAGGAGTTCCTCAACGAGAAGCTGATTCGCCACATCATGAAGGAGCGCCGCGGCGTGGCGGTGTTCGTGCCGACGCGGGCCGAGGTGGAGCGGCTGGCGATCGACCTGGGCGAGAAGTGGAAGCGGCTCACCACCGCCTTCTATCACGGCGGCATGCCGATCCGCGTCATCCGGCCGTTCCTCGAGGCCGAGGTGGAGCGACCCTTCCTCCTGACGATGACGGCGGCGGGGCAGTCGGCCCTCAACGTGCGGGGGCTCGTCACGGTGATCATTTACGATGCCCGCTACGGTAACGTGGTCGAGGGTGGCCGGAACGTGCTCCACCGCCTCTATCTGGGCGCCAACGAGATCCTGCAGATGGCGGGGCGGGTGCATGGCCGGGTTCCCGGCGGCGAGGTGTTCATCCTCAGCGACCGCCGGCTCGACTTCGAAAAGCTCCAGCCCACCCCACCCGAGTTCCAGCTCGCCGGAGATGCCGAACGGGTGGCGATCACCTGCGCGGCGCTCGGGGTGGATGCGAGGGATCTCGAGCTGCCCGTCGAGCTCGACCGCCGGGGCTACAGCCGCGCGGTGGAGATGCTCACCCGGCGGGGGCTGATCGAGCACGGCCGGCTCACCGGCTACGGCCGCGAGGTCGAAGCCTTTCCGGTCGAGCGTCCCTGGGGCGAGCTGCTGGTGCACGCCCAGAGCGACCTTCTCCCCTTCGTGGCGGTCTGCTCCAACATCGATTCCCTGCACCGGATGACGCGGGAGGACCGGGACCTGCACGGCCTCGTCGCCAACGGCAGCGACCACCTCACCGCGCACAACATCTTCGCGGAGGCGGTGAATCAGCACGGCTACATCGGCGAGGTATACGGGCTCCCGCGCCACCTGTTCGAGGAGGGCCTCGAGGAGTGGGCGGAGCGCCGGGGCGTGCTGATCAAGGCGATCGAGGACACGGCGCTCGGTCTCGCCGCGGTCTACCGCTCGCTCGAGCTGCCGCTCCCCAGTCAACTGCCCTACGCCTCGAAGGAGGTCCGCGGCCGCTGGGCCGACCTGATCGCCCGGGTGATGCCCTTCGACCTCGTCATCGACGAGCACACCGCGGACGGCCAGGAGGCGCGGGTCTCCAAGACGTCGGTGGCGGGCAGCTGGGGGGCGGTGGCCGGCACGCTCCGCTTCTTCGCCGACCGCTTCGGCACCGCCCGCGCGTCCATCGAGGGCACCACGATCTCCTATGATCTGGTGAATCGCTACGCGGTTCCGGGCGACCCCAGGGTGGTCCTGACCGGCCCCCCCAAGCACCAGCGGCTCGCGGTGCAGCGCCGGCGGACCTACTTCGGGTTCGAGCTGGGCACCGAGATCGAGATCCTCGACGGGCCGATTCCGGAGCAGCTCCGCGAGCAGGCCACGGACGTGCTCGCGGATGCGCTCATGGCGGGAGCCGTGGCGCACCCCGATGCGTCCCGGGTGCGCCGTGCGGTGTCGGCGCTCGACGAGCTCTGGCGCCGGTCGGGTGGAACCCTTCCCGGCATCTCTCCCGAGGCTATCCGCGCGAGGTTGCGGCAGCAGCTCGAGTCGGTGGCGAGCTGGAGTGACTTCCAGCGCACCCGCCTGGAGCTCGATCCGGCAGAGCTGGTGGACCAGCAGACCAGGGAACGGCTGGAGGCGCTGCCGGGAATGATCCGGGTCAAGGGAGACACCGCACCGCTGGATTACGAGCTGCAGAACGGCGAGGGAGTCGCCCGGGTGCGCCTGCGGGAAGGCCAGGCCAAACGGCTCAGGGTGGACGAGATCGAGCCCCTCGACCGCCCTCTCCGGTTCGCGCTGCAGCGGGGCCGTCACCCGCCGGTCCTGGCCGACACCATCTCCGATCTCCAGGCCGTGATTCGTCGGGCTCCGAAGCCGGATCGTGGAGAGGAGGATCGGCCCGGCGGACGGCGCGGAGGCCGCCGCCCACGTCAGGGCCGCCGCCCCGGAAGGAGGCGATGACCCGCCTACGCTCCATTGTGCACCTTGAGGCCTGGCCGGCGTCTAGAATTAGAGCAGGAGGTGTCGCGCGGGTAACGTTCCGCGGCACGTCGCGGTTTGAAACCGCCGAGTCTCACTTTCGTACGTAGGCCAATGCCAGAGACCCTGTCGATCGGATCCCTTCCGTCCGTGTTCTCCCCCCTCGCCAAGGCCCTGCTCGACGGGTTCAGCGAAGGCGTGGTCGTGTTCGACGCCGACGGCAAGCTGCTGTACGCCAACCATCAGGCACGCGAGGCTCTGGCGGGTATGGACCTGGCCGACGCGGGTGCCGATCTGCAGCCCCGGCTGGCCGCCATGGGCGGGCGACTTCGGCCCCTCAGGGTCGGAGCTCTCGAGCTCGGCGAAGCGATGTTCATCCCCGGTGTCGAAGGTGCCACGACGTTGGCCGCCCGCGAAAAAGAGGCTATCGTCAAGACACTCGACGCGCACAACTGGAAGCTCGCCGAGACGGCCAGGCACCTGGGCATCAGCCGCACCACACTCTGGCGTCGTCTCAAGGCGTACGGGCTACACCGAGACGGCCGGAGCAAATGGGCGCAAATCACCTAGTCGTTCTCCTGCTCGCCAGCGTCGCCCAGACTCCCACTTCCGACTCGACCTCCTCTCCCTACAGCACCGCGGCCACCCAGCACCTCGTCCAGCGCGCCATGGCCCGGCGGCAGACCAGCGACTCCGCCGTGGCCGACTACCGCGCCAGGATCTTCTACCGCCTGAGCGTCGGGATGGGTCGTCGGCGCTGGGCCCAGGTGCCGGCGTCCGCGGTGGAGGAGCAGGTCGCCGAGGTGCAGTGGCAGCGGCCCAACGACCTCCGGGTGGACGTCGTGGGGCGGCGCGCGCGGTCCCGATCGGCATCGCTGGAGCTCTCGAGCGTGTGGGACCGGCCCTGGTTCGTGCCGCGCTCGGTGGACGATTCGGTGCGCATCTTCAGCGACGAGTTTCCCGCGACGGGGGCGCTCCATCCGTTAGCACCGAGCGGGCCCGGGTGGTACCGGTACGCGCTCACGAGCGAGCTCTCGGTCGCGGCCGGACAGGGCGGCAGGCTCCGGCTCTTCAGGGTGGACGTGACGCCCCGGCGCACCGGGCCGGCGCTCATCGCGGGCCGGATGTGGATCGACTCCGCTAGCGCGGAGGTCGTCCGCCTCACCTTCCGCTACGTGGGGACGGGCCTCTGGGTGAGGCCCGAGGGCACCGCGCGGTCCGATTCCTCGTCCGCCCGTCGAATCAACTCGCTCGCCAACCAGGT
Source organism: Gemmatimonadales bacterium (assembly GCA_013820855.1). Classification (GTDB taxonomy): domain Bacteria; phylum Gemmatimonadota; class Gemmatimonadetes; order Gemmatimonadales; family GWC2-71-9; genus CAVVWJ01. Next base: position 16,520 of record JACDHV010000053.1, read on the forward strand.
CGTCAGTGTAGACGCCGACCTCGAGTACGGCCTTCAGGATGCCCGCTACTGGATGCCATACCGGCAAGTCGTCGCGGGCCGGGTGCGAATTCCCGTGGTGAGCGACCTGGTGATCCCTTTCCGAGCGGTCACGACGTTCGAGGATTTCGAGATCAACACGGGGCAGCCGATCGCGTTCGAGCTCGCGCTCCCGGACACCAGCGATCCCGACTCTCTTCGACTGATCCGCCGGGG
>JACDHV010000054.1 GCA_013820855.1 Gemmatimonadales bacterium
GGAACTCGGCGGGCAGCGACGGGCTGCTGGCCGGCAACCCGGGCCAGCTCGTCACCCAGGCGCTCGGTGTCGGCGCCGCCATGCTCTACTCCGCCGCCGCAACCTTCGCGCTGCTCAAGGTGCTGGGGCTGGTGACGGCGCTTCGGCCCGTCCCCAAGAGCGAGGGCATGGGCATGGACGTCACCCAGCACGGCGAGGAGGCCTACGCCAGCGGCGAAGGCTCGATCCTGGTCATCTCCGAGGCGATGCCGGCCACCGCGCCCGCCGCCGTCCTGAACCCGCAGACCGCGGCGCGCTGACGCCGGGAGGCTCTCATGAAGCTCATCATGGCCATCATCCGTCCCGATCGCCTCAACGAGGTGCTCGAGGCCCTCTACCGCGCCGAGGTCACGGGCCTGACCGTCACCCGCGTTCTGGGGCACGGCGGAGAGACCGACCGGGTCGAGACGTACCGGGGCACCACCGTCAAGATGGAACTGCAGGAAAAGGTTCGGCTCGAGATCGGCGTGTCGGACTCGTTCGCGGACGTCGCCGTCAGGGCCATACTCGGCTCCGCCCGCACGGGCGAGGTGGGCGACGGCAAGGTGTTCGTGCTCGATGTCGAGCAGGTGCACCGCATCCGGACCGGCGAGCGGGACGAGCGGGCCGTGACGCCGGCGGCGGTCGCGGTCTAAAAGGGGCGTTCCAGCAGCAAGGGCGGCCCGGCGCTCGCATGAGCGTCGGGCCGTTCACTTCCCCGCTTGACAGATCGTACGCCATTTCTTACGATATATCGTACATCATGTCGTACGGAATAGCGGAGGAGAGAGTCATGTGCAAAGACGATTGGGGCTTCGGACACGGGTTCGCCTTCCGAGGTTTCCCGTTCGGGCCCGGCCAGAAGGGCTCCTGGACCGGTTCCGGCCGCGGCGGCCGGCGCCGGACCCAGATGTTCGAATCGGGGGAGATGAAATTCGTCATTCTCCGCCTGCTCAAGGAAAAGCCTCGCCATGGTTACGAGGTCATCAAGGCCCTGGAGGAGAAGCTGGCCGGGTACTACACCCCGTCGGCCGGCACGGTGTACCCCACCCTGCAGCTGCTCGAGGACGAGGGCTACGTGCGGGTCGTCGAGACCGAGGGCAAGAAGGTCTACCACGTCACGCCGGAGGGGGAGCGGTACCTCGAGGAGCACCGCGATCTGCTGGACGAGATCGTCGACCGGGTACGCGAGACGGTCCGCGATTTCGCCGGCGGCGGCATCGGTGAGGTGCAGGGCGCCTTCGCCAAGCTGGCCGCTACCACATTCAAGCGTGCATGGCGTCGCGGCCCCGACGATCCGGCGCTCAAGCGCGTGGCGGAGATCCTGAGAAAGGCGGCCGACGAGGTGGAACAGGCCTGGCAGACTCCAGGTTGATCTCCACGCTCCAGGTGGACCAGGAACGCCCCACCCACGCAGGGTGGGGGCGTTCGGCGTTCAGCCAGGTGATGGCGGCGATATCTTTCTGGCTGCGGTGACTCACTGGAACTCGCCAGGCGCGGCCCGCGTACGTCCTGCGCCCACGTTCCGGAACGACAACCCCCGGGAGACGCTCGATGAGATGTACGCTGGCCGCCTTGCTCCTGCTCACCACCCCCGCGGCCGCAGCGGCTCAGGCGGATGCGTGGTGGGGTCACGTCACCGCGCTCGCGCACGACTCGATGCGCGGCCGTCAGACCGGCAGCCCCGAGCATCGGCGCGCGGCCGAGTACGTCGCCGGGGAGTTCCAGCGCGCCGGCCTGGTGCCGGGCGGCACCGATGGCTGGTTCCAGCCGGTGCGGTTGAGGGTGCGCCGTATCGCGGAAGGGCGGTCCAGTGTAGCGCTGGTGCGGGGCGGTAAGGCGGAGTCGCTGGAGCTCGGGAAGGACGCGACCATCAATCTCCGGTCGTCGAGCGCCGGCCGTGTGGACGCGCCGCTCGTGTTCATCGGGTACGGGGTTCGATCGCCCGACCTGGGCCACGACGATTTCGCCGGGCTCGACCTCAAGGGAAAAGTCGCCGTCGTGCTGGCCGGAGCGGCACCAAAGGGAATTCCGGGACCGGCGCTGGCGGCCGGACGCGCGGCGGGCGCGGACGCACTCCGTCAGGGCGGCGCCGTCGGTGTTCTCACCATCTACCCACCGCAATCGGACATCCCCTGGGACCGCTACGCATCCTCTCGACTCCACCCTCAGATGCAGCTCGCCTCGGATTCGGCGAGTCATGCCGAGAGTGGGGCGGTGACGGTGGTGCTCAACCCATCGAAGGCGAAGGGGCTCTTCTCCGGCTCGCGGCGGAGCTATGCCGCCGTGCAGGCACTGGCGGACAGTGGGGCGCCGCTTCCCCGCTTCGATCTCCCGGTGAGGCTCCACGCAACCGTCGCGCTGGACGAGGACGAAGCCGTCTCGGACAACGTGGTCGGCCTGCTCCCGGGCGGTGACCCTGCGGTGGCGACGGAGTACGTGGCGCTCACCGCGCACCTCGACCACCTCGGCGTCGGCGAGCCGGTGGCGGGCGACAGCATATTCAACGGGGCGATGGACAATGCGTCCGGCATCGCGACACTCATCGAGACCGCCCGGACCCTCGCCTCGGGCTCGCGCCCGCGCCGCCCGGTGGTCTTCGTCGCCGTGACCGGGGAGGAGAAAGGGCTGCTCGGCTCCGACGTCTTCGCGGAGCACCCGCCTGTACCGGCGGGCGGCGCCCTGGTGGCCAACCTCAACACCGACATGTTCCTGCCGATCAACCCGCTGCGGCGGCTGCTGGTGAACGGGCTCGAGGAATCGGATCTCGCGGACGACGTCCGCCGCGCGGCCGCGCGGGCCGGCATCGAGGTGATCACCGATCCCGAGCCCGAGCGCAACGCCTTCGTGCGCAGCGATCAGTTCAGCTTCATCCGCCGCGGGATCCCGGCGCTCTCGCTCAAGGTGGGCTTTTCCCTCGGCTCGCCGGAGCACGAGCGGGTGCTCCGCTGGCGCCAGGAGCGTTACCACGGAGTGAAGGACGACGTGACTCAGCCGGTGGACCGCCAGGCGGCGGAGGACTTCAACCGGCTCTATCCCCTCGTCGTCACCGAAGTGGCCAACCGGGCCGCGAAACCGGCCTGGTATCCCACGAGTGCGTTCCGGCCGGAGGCGAATGAAAAGGAGGCCTCATAGCTGACGCCGTCGTCGTCGGGTCGGGCCCCAACGGGCTCGCGGCCGCGATCACGCTGGCCCAGGCCGGTCTCAAGACCGAGCTGCGGGAAGCGCGGGCGACGGTGGGCGGAGGGCTCCGCTCCGCCGAGCTCACGCTACCCGGCTTCACTCACGACGTCTGCTCGGCCGTCCATCCCCTCGCCCTCAGCTCGCCGTTTTTCCGAACGCTCCCGCTGGCCGATTTCGGGCTCGAGTGGGTGCAACCCCCCGCCGCCCTCGCCCATCCGCTCGACGACGGCTCCGCCGCGCTCCTCGAGCGATCCCTGGACGCCACTGCCGAGGGACTCGGACCGGGGGGCGGCGATTGGCGTCGGCGCATGGCACCTTTCGTTCGGGAGTGGCACGAGCTCTCGCACGACGTGCTGGCTTCGCCGCTCCGGATTCCCCGGCACCCACTCATGATGGCGCGGTTCGGGCTTCAGGGCCTCAGGTCCGCCACCAGCTTCGCGCGTGGGCTGCGCGGAGCGGCCGCGAGGGCCCTGTTCGCCGGCAATGCGGCGCACTCGTTCCTGCCGCTCGACGCGCCGGGCACGGCAGCGTTCGGCCTGCTGCTCTCAATATCGGGACACGCGGTCGGGTGGCCGATCGTGCGGGGCGGCTCGCAGCGGCTGGCCGACGGGCTCGAGGCGTATTTCCGCTCGCTCGGCGGAGAGATCGTCACCTCGGCTCCCGTGAAACACTTGGACGAGCTGGCGCCGGCGCGGCTGGTGCTGCTCGACCTCACCCCGCGGCAGGTGCTGCGGATCGCCGGCGACAAGCTGCCCGCCGGCTATCGCCGGAGGCTGGAGCGCTACCGGTACGGCTCCGCGGCGTTCAAGGTGGACTGGGCGCTGGATGGACCGGTACCCTGGACCGCCCCCGGCTGCTCCCGCGCGGCGACCGTGCATCTCGGCGGGACGTTGGAGGAGATCGCAGCGTCGGAGGCGGCGCAGGCCGGCGGGACGGTGCACGACCGGCCCTTCGTGCTTTTTGTGCAGCCCACGCTGTTCGACGACTCGCGGGCGCCGGCGGGGAGGCACACGGCGTGGGCGTACTGCCACGTCCCCAACGGCTATGCGCCGGACGTCTCCGGGATCATCGAGCGGCAGGTCGAGCGGTTCGCGCCCGGCTTCCGCGAGCGCATCCTGGCCCGGAGCATCCTCACTCCGGCCGCGCTCGAGCAGGGGAACGCGAACCTGATCGGCGGAGACATCAGCGGCGGGGCGATGGATCTGTGCCAGGTCTTCGCCCGGCCGGTGGCGCGACCCACGCCCTACCGGATGCCGCTGAAGGGCGTGTATCTCTGCTCGGCCTCTACGCCTCCCGGCGCGGGCGTGCACGGCATGTGCGGCCACCACGCCGCCCGGGCCGCCCTCGCCGACACAGCCTAGCCGACCGTGGCCTCAAGGGTACGGCGGCGACGCGCAGGCCGCAGTCTGAGAAATGCTCATGGCCTGCGGACGACGACGAGGTCGACGCTGGCACTCGCCGGGGGTTCCCGGCGTCAGATGTAGGCGATCAGCCGGCCCGCAGCCACTGCACCGATCCAGACGGCGAGGGAGACGCCAGCCGCGATCCTGGCCGCGACCGGGGTCGGACGGCCCCGGTCCCAATCGGCCGCGGCCCGAAACGGACCGACGTGAAACCTGAGTGCGTTGAGGCCGGCAATCGCGATCAGTGCGAGCTTCCAGCGGAACGCGGGGTTGTCGGCGAGGGCCGTCGCGTCGGCCGTGAAAAGGAGAAAGCCGGAGAGCGCGGCGACCCCGAAGCCGGTCCGGGCGCAGGTGAGCAGATAGCGGGCCGTGGCTCTGGCCGGCAGTTGGCTGGAGACGCCCAGCAGGCGCAGGTCGAAGGCAACGGCAGAGCCCACCAGGGTCGCGAGGCCGAGCAGGTGGATCGTCTCGGCCGCTGGGTAGAGCCAGAGCGAGTCCCGCATCGCGGAGCCGAGAGCACCGCCCTCCAGCGCCTCCAGCCAGCCGCGGCCGGTCACCGGAGCGTCCGTCCGACCTTACCGGAGCTCGGTGGTGCGGGTGCCGATGGTGATCCGCTCGGCCCGCATCTCACGGGGAGTCTCCTTATGGGGATACCCGTGCAGGCGTGCCCTCACCCCTACCCGCACCGAGTCGGCCGGAAGCCCACGGCGGGTCATCCGGGACGGCGGCGCGAGCACGGCGAGCCAGCTCCCCGAGCTGTCATCCGTCGGTTCCACTCGGACGAGCACGTGAGGGTTCACGTAATCCACCTGGCCGATCGTGCCCTCGAGCGTGAAGGCGCGCTCGGTGTCGTAATGGGCCCAGCCATGGTGGGATGCGGCGAGCAGAGCGCCGCCGATCAAGAGCTTGGGAAGAGCGAGCATGAGTCCCTCCGGAATCTATACGACGATCAGCTCGCGCTGGTAGTCGCGGGGTGTGACGTCGAGACCGTCGGCGCGCGCATGCGCGTTGACCTCGCTCCTGAGGCCGATCTCGCCGGGAATGTAGATGCCGGGCTCGACGGAGAACCCCACCCCCGGAATGATCCGCCGCGAGTCGAAGCTCTCGGTGTCGTCAATCGTCGGGCCGAAGCCGTGCAGGCCCACCCGATCGATGGAATGACCCGTCCGGCAGACGATGCGGTCGCCGTACCCGGCGCCGGCGATCACGGCATAGGCCTCCCGGTCCGCCTCCGCGCCGGCGACCGGCTCGCCGGCCTCGAGACGGGCGCGGAGCAGATCGAGGGCGGCATCACGGGCGCCGCGCACCACGTTCCACAACTCGGCGGCGAGCGGCGAAGGGGCGCCGATCGCCGCCATCCAGGTCTGGTCGGCATAGATGCCGCCGGGCTCCCGGGCCCACAGATCGAGCAGGAGCAGTTGTCCAGGGACGATGGGTGACGAGCCCTCGGCGGGAGCGTCGTAATGCGGACGTGCGGCATGGGCACCGTACGACACGCTCGGCGGGCTTTCGGTGACCAGACCGGCGCGGTCGAAGGCCTCCAGCACCCACAGCGTGACCTCGTGCTCGTCCACCGGGTTCCCGGCGCGGGCGCGCTCCCCGATTCGCCCGATGGCCGCCCGCGCGATCTCCGAGAGGATCGCCGCGGCCCGAAGGTGGCCGGCGAGATCCTCCGGGGTCCATACCGAGCAGTACCGCGACACCAGCTCGGCGGAAGAGACCGGCTTCGCGCCGGCGGACCGCACCAGCTCGAGCGTGCCGGCGGGGATGTAGTCGCCGTAGGGAATGGCGCCGCCAGGCGAGTACTCCATGGCGACGGTCCGTCCGCCGATCAGGGCCGCCAGCTCGCGCGAGAGCTCCTCGCGCCGCACCCACACCACCCTGCGCCAGATGGACGGCCACTCGCGCCAAAGCTCCGCGTCCACCGCGTGCACGAGTGCGACCGGCGTGCCGCCGCGGGGCAGGTACACGTAGGCCCGCCGGGAGCCGACCACCTCCTCGCCCACGACGGCGGCCATGATGGGGTTGATGCCGCGGAAGTCGAAGAGCAGCCAGCCGTCCACCGGGCCGGCGAGCGCGGCGAGGGCGGCGTGGAGGGCAGGCAAGGCGTTGGGTGTCAGCATGATGTGGAGTCTAGGGCGGATGGCTATCGAGGCAAGGGCGGGCTTGTCGGGTGGCGAGTACCTCGGGGCACGCCATGAAGCTATTTCTCATCTCGGCTTCGCCATGAATTCATCCCGGCCGGACGAGATTCCCTGTCACCATGACCCTGAACACGCCGATGAACATCGACGCGGGAGTTCACTCCCGCCTGCGTCCCGCGCTCCCCGGGCTGCTCCTGTCGGTGGCCACGCTGCTGTTCGGGTTCGGCCTCGGTATCGTCTTCGGTTACAACGAGGATTCCATCAAATCCCGGCCCGCGGCGTCGGCCGCCGCCGTGAGCGTGCCGGTGTATCGGGGAGACGCCGAGGCCGCCCAGGCGGTGCTCGCCAAGTCATGGACCTACATGCAGCGCGCGCACCTGCATGCCGGCGGCCTGGGCACCAGCGCGATCGGGCTCACCGTCGTGGTGGTCCTGCTCGGCACGGGAGCCGCCCTCACGCGAGCCATCAGTGTGGGGCTCGGCGCGGGGTCGCTGGGCTGCTCCGTGTTCTGGCTCTGGGCCGGATTCCGGGCGCCCGGCCTCGGCGGCACCGGCGCCGCCAAGGAATCACTCGACTGGCTGGCAATTCCGTCGTCGGGGGCGGTAGTCCTCGCGACCACGGCGGTCTTCGTGCTTCTGCTGGTGGCCCTCGCAGGGCGCCGTCCCGGGTGAGCGATGCTGACTCGCGCGGCCGTTGCGTAGGACATTTCACCCTGGTCAGCGGGTCGTTGCCCGACAGGACCGTAAATCCACCGTGCCATCTTCTCACGGAGCCGCGGCGCAGGGTGTGCGAGACGCGTCGGGCGGTGAATCGGCCGCGCCCGGAAAGCGATGGTCCGAGCGATGAACAGGTTCCGGCCCCTGGGTGGCGCGGCACAGGCCGCCATGGGCTACGAGCACCGCCTCGAGATCGAATCGGCCAATCCCGCCCGGTGTGCGCCCGACCACCGGTGCGAGGGGCACGGGACCGAGCACAGGCACAGTCCACGGTGTGGGCATCAGGCCGTGCCGCAATGAAACCAAGTGGATTATCTGGTCGCCGATCACCTGCACCACGCGCACGGTGATCACTGTGACAACGATGGGCAGGTCGGGACCGTGGCGCATGATTGATCGTGACCTGACCGAGCCTACACAACGAGCATCGGGCGGCCCATTCCCGAGGGAACGGCCGCCCGACGAAAGCGTCACCGAGAATCGGTCGCGCGCTTTGTGTCCCGCCCTACTGCACCGCGTTCATCATATCGAAGATCGGCAGATACATCGCGATCACCATGCCGCCCACGATCACGCCGAGGACCACGATCATCGCCGGCTCCATCAGCGAGAGCAGCGCGCTGACCGACACGTCCACCTCTTCGTCGTAGAAGTCCGCGATCTTGGTCAGCATCTCGTCCAGGCCGCCGGTCTGCTCGCCGACGGCGATCATGCTGATCACCATGGGCGGGAAGACCTTCGACTTCTCCAGCGGCGCCGCGATCGTCTCGCCGCCCGCGATCGAGTGGCGCGACTCCATCACCGCATCGTGAACCACCCTGTTGCCCGCCGTCTTCGCCGTGATCTCCAGGCCGTCGAGGATGGACACGCCCGAGCTGACCAGGGTGCCCAGGGTCCGGGTGAACCGCGACACGGCCGACTTCCGGAGCATGTCGCCCAGGACCGGCGCGTTGAGGAGCAGACCGTCGATCTGTTTGCGGCCGACGGGCGTGCTGTTGTACTGCCGGATGGCGAAGACCATCGCGCCGGCGGCCAGGAGCCCCGCCCACCAGTAGCCGATCAGGATGTTCGACATCCCGATGACGATCCGGGTGGGCAGCGGCAGCTCCATCCCGGCGGAGGAGAACATGCTCTCGAAGGTGGGAATCACGAAGATGAGCAGCACCGCGATGGCCCCGACCGCCACGGTGATGATGACGCCCGGATAGACCATGGCGCCCTTCACCTTGCGCACCAGCGCGTCGTTCTTCTCGAGGAAGGTGGCCAGCCGGAGCAGAATGGTATCGAGGATACCCCCGGCCTCGCCCGCCGCGACCATGTTGACGTAGAGGTCGGTGAACGCCTTGGGATGCTTGGAGAACGCGTCGGCCAGCGTATGGCCTGATTCGACGTCGTAGACCACCGCGCGGGTGACGTCTCGCAGCGACTTGTTCTCGGTCTGCTGGGCGAGGATATTCAGCGACTGCACCAGCGGCAGGCCGGCGTTGATCATCGTCGCGAACTGCCGGGTGAAGATGACGATGTCCCGCGTCTTGATGCGCTGGCCGCCGAAGCTGAAGGTGATCTGCTTGGGAGCCTCGCGGACGCTGACCAGGATCAGCCGGTTCTTGCGCAGGTAGGCGCTGACCTCGTCCTTGCTCGGGGCGTCCAGCTGCCCCTTCTGGATCTGGCCGCTCGGTGCCCGGGCGGTGTATTCGAACATCGGCATGTGGGCGGTCTCCTGAATCAGTCGGCGGAACTATCGCTTGAGGGCTCCCGCGCCCTTGCGGCCGTCGGTGGCCCCGTTGGTTCCGAACTCCTGGTCTTCCATCGGCGTCACCCCGATCATCCGCAGGAACTCCTTCGGATCGTGCGAGACGCGCTCGCACTCCTCCTGGGTGACCTCGCGGTTGGTGTAGAGCTGGTAGAGCGCGTCGTTCATGGTCTGCATGCCGTGCTTCTTGCCCGACTGCATCGACGAGTAGATCTGGTGGATCTTGTCGTCGCGGATCAGGGCCCGGATGGCCGGCGTGGCGACCATGATCTCGCACGCCATGACCCGGCCGCGGCCCCGCGATTTCGGGAGCAGCGTCTGGGTGATCACTCCCTCGAGCACGAAGGCCAGCTGCGCGCGCACCTGGGACTGCTGATTCGACGGAAAGACGTCGATGATGCGGTTGATCGACTCGGCCGCCGAGTTGGTATGCAGGGTGGCGAGGGCCAGGTGGCCGGTCTCCGCGATCGTGAGCGCCGCCGCGATGGTCTCCAGATCGCGCATCTCGCCCACCAGGATCACGTCCGGATCTTCCCGCAGCGCGTACTTCAGCGCGTTGGCGAAGCTCTTGGTGTCGGTGCCGATCTCGCGCTGGTTGACGATGCAGGACTGGTGGCGGTGGATGAACTCGATCGGGTCCTCGACCGTGATGATGTGACCCTTCCGCTCCTTGTTGATCTTGTCGATGATCGCCGCGAGCGTAGTGCTCTTGCCCGAGCCGGTCGGGCCGGTGACCAGGATCAAGCCACGAGGCCGTTCCGACAGCTTGGCGATGACCGGGGGCATGCCGAGGTCCTGGAAGGTCCGCACGTTGAAGGGAATCATGCGGATTGCCATGGACACGCAGCCGCGCTGCTTGTACACGTTGCCCCGGAACCGGGCCAAATTCTGAATCCCGAAGGAGAAGTCGAGCTCGTCCTCGGTCTCGAAGCGCTTCTTCTGGTTCTCGGTCAGGACCGAGTAGGCCAGGTGCAGCGTGTCTTTCGGCGTGAGGATCTCGGTGACCGAGCTGTCGGTGATATCGCCATCGACTCGCAATTTGGGCCGCTCGCCCGTGGTGATGTGCAGGTCGGAGGCCTCCTTCTGGATCATCTCCTCCAGCAGGGCCCGCAGATTGAAGCTCATCCGGCTGTCTCCTTGACGACTTCTTCGAGGGTGGTGACACCGCGCTCGACCTTCTTCATGCCATCCATGCGCAAGGTGAGCATGCCGTCGGCGACCGCTTGCTCCTGAATCTCCGCAACTGACCCCCCGCGCAGGATCAGCCGGCGCACTTCGGGCGTGAGGGCCATGACCTCGTAGAGGCCGGCCCGACCCTTGTAGCCGGTGCCGCTGCAGGTTTCGCAGCCGGAGCCTTTCATGAACTGTAGGCTGCGCAGCTTCTCAAGATCTGTGCCCAGGGACTGCAGTTCCACGTCGGTGTATTGGTGCACCCCCTTGCAGTCCTTGCAGATACGCCGCACCAGCCGCTGGGCCACGACCAGGTTCACCGCGCTCGCCACGTTGAACGCCTCGATGCCCATGTCGATCATACGGGTGATCGTGCTCGGCGCGTCGTTGGTGTGCAGGGTGGAGAGCACCAGGTGGCCCGTGAGCGCCGCCTTGATCGCGATGCCGCCGGTTTCCAGGTCCCGGATCTCGCCGATCATGATGATGTTCGGATCCTGGCGCAGGAACGCCTTCAGCGCCGCCGCGAAGGTGAGGCCGATCTCGTTGCGCACCAGCACCTGGTTGATGCCCATCAGGTTGTACTCGACCGGGTCCTCGGCCGTCATGATGTTCACTTCGGTGGTGTTGATCCGGGAGAGCGCGGAGTAGAGCGTCGTCGTCTTGCCCGAACCGGTCGGCCCGGTGACCAGCACCATGCCGTAGGGATTCAGGATCGCCCGCATGAGATCCTTCTCCGCCTTGGGCTCGAACCCGAACTTGGTGAGATCGAGCGTCAGGTTGCCCTTGTCGAGGATGCGGAGCACGATCTTCTCGCCGTAGAGCACCGGCAGCGTGGAGACGCGGAAGTCGATGACCCGGTTGCCCATCTTGAGCTTGAGCCGGCCGTCCTGCGGCACGCGCCGCTCCGCGATGTTGAGCTGGGAGAGGATCTTGACGCGCGAGGTGAGCGCCGCCTTCATCTTGAGCGGCGGCCGCATGATCTCGAGCAGCGCGCCGTCCACCCGGTACCGCACCCGGATCTCGTGCTCGAAGGGCTCGATGTGGATGTCGCTGGCGCCCCGCTTGACCGCGTCGATCAGGAGGCCGTTGATCAGCTTGACCACCGGCGCATCCTCGATCTGCGCCTGGGTGACCGCTTCCTCCTCCTGCTCCTCGACGATTTCGACGTCTTCGCCGGCGGCCTCCATGTCCTTGAGGAGGCTCTGCAGCTCCTGCTGATCGTTGGCGTAATGCTTCTCGATCAGCGTGCGGAGCGAGTACTCCCCGGCGAGGACCGGGAAAAGATCGAAGCGGGTGATGAACTTGAGGTCTTCCAGCAGGCCGAGGTCGGTGGGGTCGGCGATGGCGACGGTGAGGATGCGCCCCTCCCGCTTCAGCGGCAGCACCACGCCCTTGGTGGCCATGTCGGCCGGGACCAGCTTGAGAATCCGGGGATCGACCTCGAACCGGGAGAGGTCCACGGCGGGCATCCGGTATTGCCGGGCCAGCACCTTGGTGATCTCCAGCTCGGGTACCATGCCCAGCTTCGCCAGGACGTAGCCCAGGCGATGCTTGCTGGTCCTCTGGTCGGCGGTCGCCGCGGTGAGCTGCTCGCGCGTGAGGAGCCCTTCGCGCAGCAGGACTTCGCCGAGCCGATCGCCGTTGCTGCCGGCAGCTGCGGTGGCCATGGTCTCGTGGTTGTAGATGAAATTGCGGGCCGACCGGGGGCGGCCTCGGTACGCCGGATCCCTGACGCCGGGCATCACCGCACCACGACCAGATCGCGCAGCCGGGCAATGGCCGAGGGCCCCAGACCGGGTACGCGGGACAGCTCTTCGACCGAGGTGAACGGCCCCCGCGCCTCGCGCTCTTGCAAGATCGCCGCCGCGCGCGCCGGGCCGATGCCCGGCAGCTCGTCGAGCTCGGAAACCGACGCAGAATTGAGGTTTAGCCGGGGACTCGGGGATGTCGGAGGGGGGGCGGCCGGACCCCCTGCCGGGTGACCGACAGGTCGTGCGAACTGCCCGGATGCTGGCGCAACCGGCCCCGCGGAGAAAGTGACGTGGGAGCCGATGGCGGCCAGCAGACCGGGGCCGATGCCGGGCACCCGGTCCAGCCCCTCGAGCGCCCCGAACGGGCCTCGGGTCTCACGATCCGCGACGATGGTCTTGGCCAGCGCACGACCCACGCGCGGAAGGCGGGCGAGCTCGCCGGCCGAGGCCCGGTCGGCGTCTATCCGCTCACCCGGAGCGAGGGGCCTTGCGAGCGCGGCCACGCTGTCGCGATGGGCCAGCGGCGATTTCGGGGGGAGCGCCGACAGAAGCTCCACCTGCCCCGGCGGCTCTCCGGGGCGCGTGGCCCACCACCGGACACCCTGGCCGGCCATTCCCAGCGAGAGGAGGAGCAGAAGGGCGCGACGCTCGGTGGACGACATGTCACCATGGTACGCCCTGCCATCCGTTCGGCCCGCGGCCGAAACGCGCGGGCGGGACTCTTACCGCCCGCCTTCCCTCCGCACCAGCCCCATGGCCACGTCGCCCACGATCTGCAGGCTCTTCTCGCTCACCTGGTCGATGGTGTCGAAGGGGGTGTGCCAGGCCGGATAGTCGAAATCCACCACGTCGATCGCGCGTATCCCCACCTTCTGCAGCTCCAGGTGGTCGTCGATGAGCACGTGCTTCGGGGTGTCCACGAAGATCCTGCCATAGCCGAGATCCCGGGCCATGTCCCAGACGAGATTCACCACCTCGGGCGCGCCGGTCACCGAGTGCCCCTCCTGGTAGATCTGGAGATCCTTGTCCGCGACGAGGTCGAAGAGCACCGCATAGAGCGGCTTCGGGCCGGGAGGCTGGTTCGCCGCGTAGTAGCGCGACCCGATCAGCACGTCGTTCGGAGTATCCGTGAAATCGCCGTAGTCCTCGCCGTCGGTGAAGAGCAGGTCCACGCCGAGGTCGGGGCCCGGCGGTGCCCGCTCGAGCACATCCGCCACGCCGAGCAGCAATGCCACGCCGGAGGCTCCATCGTTGGCGCCCATCACCGCGGCGGTGGAGTCGGGTGAGCGCGGGGAGTCGGCGGTGGGCCGTGTATCCCAGTGCGCCAGGAACAGAATCCGCTTCTCGGCGCCGGGGTTGTACCGGGCGATCACGTTCTGCATCTCCAGCGAGTCGCCCTTCGCGGTGACGTGGGTCCACCGCTGCGTGATCACGGAGTCGGCCTTCCGGCGCACCGTGCTGTCGAGCCAGGCGGCCATTCGCCGGTGGCCCTCGGTGCCCGGGATCCGGTACCCGAACTCCAGCTGTCGCTCGATGTACCCGAACGCCGAGGGCCCGTCGAACTCCCGGGGAGGCCGCGGCTCGTCGCGGCAGGCGCCGAGCCCCAGCGCGAGCAGGGCGAGGGCGAATGAGGCCGATCTGGAAATCGAGGTCATGGCGCATGGATGAAAGCGCCCGCACGGCCACCGTGTCAACGATAGTCGCCCGCGAACAGCGACAGCTGGAACGATGCGAGCACCGATATCTGGCTGGTGCGCCGGCTGAGATGCCGCGCGTCGTTGAGCGAGTAGCCGATCTGGAGGCCGGCCGATACGGTCTGGAGCAGGTCGGTGTCGAGCCCGCCGCGGAACTCGTAGCGCGACACGTCGGAGATCACGATGCAGCTCTCCTGCCCCCGCTGCTCGAGGCAGGTGAGCGCGTCGGTGGAGGTGAAAGTCAGGGAGCTGCGCACTTGCTTCCGCAGCCGGCTGAGCGATCGCGGCAGCCGGAAGGCGTAGTTGAGCGAGCTGCTGATGTCGTTCTGATCGAGCTGGGTCTGGTTCCCGTTGGAGAGCGTGCTCTGGTCGAGCTGGCTGTAGCCCAGGGTCAGCGACACGCCGTTCCGGAAGCTGATCTGGGCGTCGGGCGTGATGGTGGACGACTCGATGCCGCTGAGGGCGCCGATGCCGCCGGCCCGGCTTCCCTGCACCGAGCTGCCCTCGCGGCGCCGGAATCCGGTGCCGATGGCGAGCAGCGACAGCGGGCCTCCCCGGAACGTCCGGCTCCACCGGACGTTGCCGACCGGCCATTCACGCTGCTCGATCTCGGTCGGAATGAAGGACCCGCCCACCCGCTGGAACCGGGTCGTCCGGGTGAGGCCGTGCGAGAGCGTGAACGAGATCCCGAGCGGCAGATCGGCGCCGCTCGTGAGACTCGCGGTGCGGGACTCCGACGCTCCCAGCGCGTCCGCTCCCTCCTGGCTCAGGAACCGGTCGAGCCCGCCGAGACCCAGCTGGTATCGGGTGCTCGGCTCGAAGGCGGTGAGATCGAAGGTGGACGTGCGGGTGAGGCGGGTGCTCAGGTCCACCGGGCGGATCCGCCCGAGGAGCTTGGCCAGGCCGCTGCTGTCCCCCGCGGCCAGACGGAAGGCCCGGCCGAGATCCACCGCCATGCCCACCTCGTTACTCCGGGAGTTGTTCAGCGTCTTGGGCAGGACGAACGCCCCCTCGTCGCCGGGCGTGGGCACCGGGTCCCGGCTGGTGAGCATGCGGGAGAGGACGAAGCTGCTGTTGCTGAGGAACCGGGGACGGAGCCACGAGGCCAGTGCCGGTGTCAGCGCGAGCGCCGTCACCAACGACCGATCGCGCTCCACTCCGGTGGGAATGCCGAACAGGAAGTCGCGATCGCGGTACGCCAGCCTGCCGATCGGCGACGAGACCGGGTAGACCCTGAGGTCGCGGGTGCTGGCGAGATCGCCGCTCAGCACGAGCATGCCGAGCGGCTGCCAGGTGAGCCCGCCCGAATTGCGCCAGAGATGGGTGAGCGCGAGCGTCGGCCGGAGCAGGCGATCGTCGCCCCGCGCCACCGGGAACCGGAACGCGGTCGAGTTGGCCTCGTCCCGGTTGAGCCCGCTGGCGAGGCGCACGCGCGAAGGCACCAGGCTCACCGTCGCACGCTCGAGTGATTTCCCCGCCTCGCCCTCGCGCAGGAACTCCGGGAGCGCGCGCACCACCCCGCCCAGGGGAAGCCGGAATCCACGCCGCCGCATGAGAAGCTGGTAGCTCAGGGTCAGCGCGTAGGTGTTCGAGCGCGCTTCGGAGAGCTCGGTCTGGGCCCGTCCCACGCTGTACGAGGCGCTGAGCGCGAGCGGATCGAGCAGACCCCTGGTGAGCCAGCTGGTGCCCTGCTTGCTGCGGCGGATCGCCAGGGCGTAGCTGGTGCTCCAGGAGCTGGGCTTCCGGAGCCCGGGCAGCGCAGCGCCTCGCAGGTCGCTGCCGGTGAGGAGCTCGGGATTCACCCCGAGCCGCGAGTAGCCCACGGTGAGCGGCACCGCCAGACCGAACGACGTCGGCAGGAAGCGCTCCAGCCTCAGGTCGCCGGCGACCTGGAGCGCGTCGGTGCCCCGGTAGCTGGGATTCTCGCTGATCTGCCGGAACTGGCCGCTCTGCCTGGTGTAGGCCAGGCGCACGTTGCCCACGTCGGAGGCGGTGAGCCGCGCGTCCACCGACGTCGCCGCTCCGGTCTGGGACACCGGCTCGCTGAGCCGGATGTCGTCCACCCAGAGCTCGACCGTCGGGTCGGTGACGGCCGCCGCGACCCGGTAGATGCCGGTCGAGATCTCCTGCACCGCGGCCAGGTTCGGCGGATTGATTCCCGGGTCGGCGAGGTGGACGAGATAGCCGCCCTCGCAGGCGACGAAGGCGTTCGGGTCGGGCGTGCCGCACTCGGCCGCGCCGGACGGCGGTTCGCCGGTCAGCCACCGGTTCTCCACGATCGCGCGGAGCCGGCGCCAGGTCTCGAGGTCGATCACCGCCTCGGGCTCCCACGTGGTGGACCGCGCCGCCGAGCGATACAGGTAGAAGTTGTTGTCGTCGCTCCCGAGCTTCAGGAAGGCCTGGAGGTCGCCCTCCTCCCACCCGGGACCCCGGCCACGGAACCACACCCGAAGGGTGCGGTAGGTCAGCAGGTTCTGGGGCCCCGCCGGAAACCGCAGGTAGGCCTCGGCGCGCTCGCCGCTGCGGAGGTCGTCGGCCATGATGCGCAGCGAGCGCTCGTTGATCTGGATGCCGCCCGATTCACGGTCGCCGCCGCGGCGTGCGACGTTGTCGCCGATCCCCGGCGGCGAGACGTAGCCCAGGTCGGTGCGGTTCTCCGTGCTGACCACGCTCGCCGAGACTTCGCCGTGCGGCTCGCCGGTCGAGCCGCTGAGCCCGAGGATCGGGGTATCGGAGCGGCGGGCCCAGGGCGAGCCGAGGAAACGCATCCGCGCCAGGGCCAGCCGGGCGATCACGTC
>JACDHV010000232.1 GCA_013820855.1 Gemmatimonadales bacterium
CTTCCACACGCCGAAGATTATAAAATAAACCGCGAGCGGCCGCCAGGATTCGAGCCCGCCGGGGGCGAGCGGAAGGGCGATCCGCAGAAGCAGCAGCGCCCCGACCGCGCCCGTGAGGGCACCGGGCGTTTGCCGATGCAGCGGCCAGAGACCGGAGACACTCCAGGCTACCAGGAGCAGCGCCGCCCCGACGAGCCACTCCGCCGCGGGGCTCAGCGGGACCAAAGGAAGCGCGCGGAGGCCCAGCCCCTCCGGCCCGGCGATGGTCGCGAGCAGCCAGTATGCGGGGACGAGAAGCCAGGCGAGCAGCGGGGCCACCGGCACCGGCCTGCGGCTCGGCGAATGAAAGAGGAAGTAGGCGCTCCACGCCGCCACGATCACACCGAGAAACACGACTCCGACCTGCGAAGCGAGCGCCACCGCCCCGGCGCCCGCGAGCATCGCACCGGCCATTGGTAATTCCAAGCCCCCCTCTGGCAGCGTGGGGCGGAGAGGCTCGGTGAAGATGCGTCGCGCGAGCGCGCGGGCCGGTCCGAAGGCCGCTGCCGCTCGGCCCGTCATCACCAGAACCGCGCCGGCGAGGCCCAGCGCGCCGGCGGCCGCCAGCGCGCGCCCCGGACCAGCCGCCAGGACGAGGACACCGGCGTGCCGAGCGATGAGAGCGGCGCCCAGGATCGTCACGAGCATCGAAGCGACTCGGGCAGGTCCCCGACCTCCCCTCGCCGCACCCCACAGCGTGAGCCCGAGACCCAGTACAAGCAGACCTCCGTTCACCACCCGAAACCCATCGCCGAGCTGGTCCGGCGGTGCGAGCGACCCGCCGGAACCTGCCGAGCCGACGCGCCAGGCGGCGAGTCCGAGCCCCACGCACGACAGTCCCGCTGCCGCAACCCGGCGCCCGCGGCCGCTCCGGATGAAGGCGGATCCCAGCGCCAGGGCCAGCCAGCCGAATAGGAGAATCGAGGGATAAGTGGAGGTCATGCGCGTGGCTGGACTCTTGCACCTGCGCCATATCGTGCACGACTCGTACACGGTCTCGATGCGGACCTTCCCTCTACGGCGCCGGAGGGTAGCTCGAGCCGGCGGCAGGCGCAGGACGACGGGCGGCGGGGTGAAACGCAACCCGCGCGGGACATCTGCAAGGCGACTCTCATCTCTTCTCAGGATACCAGCACGGTGACAGCCACAGTCGACCTGATTTCCGCGGCCCCCGAACCGATCGGCCAGGACGGCGCCGAGCGGCGCCGGCAGCTGCCCCGGCGCAGGACGTGGCGGCCGGCCAGCGAGCTGGCCGTCGACCTCGGGACCGCGAATACGCTGGTGCTGGTCAAGGGCGAGGGCGTGGTGCTGAACGAGCCCTCGGTGGCGGCCGTGGACGCGGCCACGGGGAACATCATGGGGATCGGTCTCGAGGCCAAGCGCATGCTGGGCCGCACCCCGGACGGGATTCTCGCGGTCCGGCCGATGAAGGACGGCGTGATCGCCAACTTCGACGTCGCGGAGAAGATGCTCCGGCACTTCCTCCGCCTGGTGATCGATCGCTCCATACTCAAGGTGAAGCCGAGCGTGATCGTCTGCGTCCCGTCGGGCATCACCGAGGTCGAGCGACGCGCGGTCCGGGACTCCGCCCGGTCCGCCGGCGTCAAGCGGCTCACGATGGTGGCGGAGCCGATGGCCGCGGCGATCGGCGTCGGGCTTCCGGTGGAGACTCCGGTCGGCAGCATGGTCATCGACATCGGCGGCGGCACCACGAACGTCGCCGTCATCGCGCTGTCGGGCATCGTGTGCGACGCGTCGATCCGCACCGGCGGCGACGAGCTCGACCAGGCGATCGTGCAGTACATGCGGAAGACCTACAGCCTGCTGATCGGGGAGCCGACCGCGGAGCGCATCAAGATCCGGCTCGGGTCCGCCGTGCCGCTGGTCCCGGAGGAAGAGCTCGACGTGAAGGGCCGGGATCTGGTCTCGGGGCTCCCCAAGATCGTGCGGATCGATTCCTCCGGCGTGCGCGACGCGATCCAGGAGCCGATCTCCCGTATCGTGAACGCCGTGCGCCGCGCCCTCGAGATGACGCCTCCCGAGCTGGCCAGCGACATTCTCGAGTTCGGCATCGTGCTCACCGGCGGGGGCGCGCTGATCCGCGGCCTCGACCAATTGCTGATCGACGAAACCGGTCTCCCCGTCCGGGTGGACGAGGACCCGCTGACCTCCGTGGTTCGCGGGACCGGCAGGATCCTCGACGACTACGGCCGCTACGGCAACGTCCTGACGACCTGAGCCTCCCGGGGGATCTTCTCCCGGGACCCCAGCCCCACACGCCGGCATTCCCGCCCACGGGCGAGGTGTCCGGCGTGTGGTGTTTGTGGGATGGCAGCAACACCGCGGGACCACAGGACGCCGGCCGGCGCTTGCGGTTTCGGCCCGGCGGGCTGATGGCGGGTGGCAGCCGCACCGATTAGACGGTCCTGCGCAACGGCTTATGAAGTCTCCCTCGAGCGGTCTCGTTCCCACCAGTGGATGGCATGTCTCTGGCCTGACACCTCCCTGCGGACGGTTGGCACCAGTGCCAGCGGCTGCATGACTCTCACGGAGGTCTGTCCATGCCGGTCAGCGCCCTGTTCTCCGTCACCCTGAGCGCCATGTCGCTCTCGAGCGTCGCCGCTCGGTTCCCGAGCGAGCGCTAGGATGCCCGGCCAGTGGCAGGTGCTGGTCATCGAGGACGATCAACTCGACCGGGAGATCGTGACCGAGCTGCTGACCATGCGCGGGCGCGGCCAGGTGCACATCACCGAAACCCCTGACCTGCGGACCGGCCTCGAGGCGCTCGACGCGCGCGAGTTCGACCTGGTCATGCTGGACACCAAGCTGCCCGAGGTCACCGCGCTGCATGCCCTCCGTGCGGTCGGTGAGAAGGCCCCGCTCACGCCTATCCTTCCCCACCCCGCCTACATCTCGGTCCAGACGCGTCATGCTGCGCGCCAGCGCGGCGCGTTCGACGTCGTCGTGCGTGGGGACCTGAACGGCATGTGGGCGGCGGTCAGCAAGGTCCTCACGCTCGGCGCCTCGGGCCGGGATCTCGGCGCCCCGGCGCGGGCGGCCGGCCAGTGACCTGGTCCGCGGCCTACGCGACTGCCGATCGCTACGCCTCCTGGACCACCAACTGGGACTGGTTGCGGGGCCACCGTCGGCCGGGTAGCGTTGTCACGACCGCGGCGAACTCGTGGTCGCACCGGCTGTCCACCTGGAGGAGGTCCAGCGTGAGCGGGCGCCAGTCATCGCAGGCGAAGTCGGCCCAGGCACGGGGTCGCGAAGCCAGGCTCAAACCCGATTTCGCGTACCTGTATCCCGGCATCGACGCGAGCGCCTGGACACCGGTCGAAGTCCTCATCAACCGCGTCGTCACCCTTCTCTACGGCGATCCGGCCAATTCGGGACGCATAACGGGAGCGCGGCTGCTGCGCGAGGACCACTTCGAGTTCCGTGGCGCGTCGACTCGGCCGGAGGGCTGGCCAGCCGGACTCACCCGGATGAGTGACGCCGCCGCCCCGCCTGACAGAGGCTGAGCCGCACTCCTGCCTGTGGGCCCCGGCCGCCTTCGTACGTCCGATTGTACGCTGGTGCCGGGGATCAGGCTCATACATCATATACAGGAGCGACGTATGCCTCGACTGTGGCTGGCGGCTGTCGGAGCGGCGGCGGTCATCGCGTGTGGAGACGCCACGTCCGACGGCGGGCCCAACGATCTGTTCCCGGACGTGGCCGGTGTGTACGCGATGGAGGGGGACTTCGACGCCGTTCCCACCGAAGACGCCTCCTTCACCGGCACGGTCACCATCGAGCAGGAGTCGTTGGAGTCGAGCCTCCTGGGCGGCACCGCGGACATCACGCTGATCACCGACGCGGGGAACCTGGTCATCAATGATGCCGAGCTCCAGGACGCGTCCGTGACGCTCGCGGGCGAGGTGACATTCACGATCCTGAGCCCCGCCGACAACGCTACCTGGTCCTTCACCGGCGAGCGTGCCGGCAACCTCCTCGAGGGGCAGCACACCCTCACGGTCGGCAGCGAATCCCGGACGGGAGACTGGAGCGCGGAGCGTTAGCCCGCGACCCTTGCGCAGTCGTCGTCCCGGCGCTCTGTTAGTCAGGACAACAGTCAGCTCGACCACCCCCTCGTCGTGGAGAGGGTTCCCGGCCGCGAAACCCCGGTCCCGGAGCCGCGTATGCTCTCCCTCGACCCACTGCCGCTGGCGCTATTCCGGCCGCCGATCGTTCTCGTCGTCGAAAGTCGTGCGGCCGCCAGGTCCGCCACCAGCCGCCAGGTGCGCGCGCTCGGATATGAGGCCCGCGTGGCCAGGGACGGACGCCAGGCACTGCGGATCCTGGCGCAGTACCCCAGGCTTCATCAGCTCGTCCTCGCCAACATCGTGCTCCCCGACATGGATGGCGGCGAGCTCGCCGACCGGATCGGCGCCCGAGAACCCGACACTCGGGTCGTCCTGGTGGCCGAGTACGCGCCGATAGGCAAGGCGGCCGTGGTCGTCGCGGCCCACCCCGATGTGCCGGTGCTCAGAAAGCCGTACGGCTACAGAGAGCTCTACGAGATCCTCTGCGCGCTCATCGGCCCACCCCGGGCCGCGCTCCCGCTGTCCGGCAGAGCGACTCCACCTCGGCGGCGCCGGCCAAAGACAACTCTCCGGTAATCCCCCTGTTCGCTCCCCGTCGTCTACTGCGGTTTGGGAGACCCGCCCAGGGGCCGCGCAGGTAATCCTTCCGATGCACCACGGCATCGCCCCCTGTTCAGGCCCGCCGGGCGGGTACCTGAAGGGAGGGTCTCATGAACACACGATCGTTTGGAGTCGTGGGGACGCTGCTGCTGGCCGCGCTCGGATGCGGGGACGACACCGGCTCCCTCACCGATCCCGCGCCCCCGGCGCCACAGCCCGACATATCCGCGGCGGCCGGATTGCAATTCGAGCAGGTGAGCGGGGGCGGCGCCCACACCTGCGGTGTC
>JACDHV010000233.1 GCA_013820855.1 Gemmatimonadales bacterium
TCAAGCGGCTCCGGCTGTAGGAAGCCTGCATGCATCCGATTCCCCTCCTCGTCGCAATGCTGCTGCTGGCCCCTGCCGGTCGGATCGTGGCCCAGTCCGCCTCTCCGGCCGGGCGGGTGGCCGCGGCGGTCACTGCCGACGTTCTCCGAGGTCACCTCGAGTTCCTGGCCGACGACGCCCTCGAAGGACGCGCGCCCGGCACACGCGGCGGCGAGCTGGCGCAGAAGTACATCGCCTCCCAATTCCGGCGGCTCGGTCTCGAGCCCGCGGGCGACAGCGGCAGCTACTTCCAGCGGGTGCCGATCATCTCGCTCACGCCGACCCCGACGCTGGCCGTCAGCGCCCCTGCCGCGATGCCGCTGGCGTGGAAGGACGATTACGTCCTGTGGTCCATGCGGAACGAGCCGTCGGTCAGCGTCCGCGGCGAGGTGGTATTCGTCGGCCACGGCATCGTGGCGCCCGAGCTGAGCTGGAACGACTACGCGGGGCTCGACGCGGCGGGCAAGATCGTGGTGGCGCTGGTGAACGACCCCGGTTTCCAGGACTCCACGATGTTCCGCGGCAAGGTCCTCACCTACTACGGCCGCTGGACCTACAAGATCGAGGAGGCCAGGCGGCAGGGCGCCGCCGGACTCCTGCTGGTTCACACCACCGAGAGCGCCACCTACCCATGGACCACGGTCCTTTCCGGCTGGACCGGACCGCAGGTGCGCCTCGAGAGCCCGCCCGATTCGCTGATCGCGGCCGGGTGGCTTCATCAGAAGATCGCGGTCCGGCTGTTCGAAGCCGGAGGCCACGATCTCGCGAGCCTCACCGCTGCCGCGGCGCGTAAAGGGTTCACGCCGGTCCCGCTCGGCATCGCGCTCGAGGGCACGGTCCGGAGCGAGATCCGCAGAACCGAGACCGCCAACGTGCTCGGCCGTCTCCCGGGCTCCGGCGCCCTGTCGAAGGAGGCGGTGCTGATCGGCGGCCACTACGATCATTTCGGAATCGGCGCTCCGGTGAACGGCGATTCCATCTACAACGGTGCCGAGGACAACGCATCCGGCACCGCCGCGGTCCTCGCGGCTGCCGAGGCCTTCGTCCGAAGCGGGGTGCGAACCGGGCGCTCCCTCGTCTTCGTGGGCTTCGCGGCGGAGGAGTCGGGGCTGATCGGGTCCCAGGCCCTGGCCGACGACCCGCCGGTCCCCCTCCGGGACATCGCGGCAATCCTCAATCTGGACGTGATGAACCTTCACGGACGCACCTCCGACATCTCGGCGCTGGGCCTCGACCAGTCCACGCTGGGCAAGGCCTTCACGGCGGCGGCGGCGGCCGAAAAGCTCCAGGTGACCACCAATCAGGAGGCGCTGCTGCGGGGCACCTACTTCCGGTCGGACCACTTCCCGCTGGCGCGCGCCGGAGTGCCCGGCACGTCCATCGAGAGCGGCTCGCGCTTCGTGGGCAAACCCGCGGGCTATGGCAAGGAGCAGTCGGACGCGTACGTCGCCGAGCGGTACCACCAGCCGGCGGACGAGATCCTTCCGTGGTTCACCTACGACGGTGCGGTGCAGCAGCTTCGTGTCATCGTCAGGACAGCGGTGTCAGTAGGGAATGACCCGGCTCAGCCACAGTGGCAGGCCACCTCCGAGTTCCGGAAGGCCGGTGAGGCTAGAAGGAGAAGCAGCGGGACCTGACCCGGAGTCAGACTGGCGGCTGGCCTACCGCAGCCCCTCCCTCCCCTCTATCTTTGCCGCCGTTTCCGCCCACACTCCCCAGGAGCGCTCCTGGAACTTCCGAATCAGCACCGGATTCCACTAGCCTGGCTGCTCGAGAACGCCGGGGCCTCGATCCGGTACCGAACGCTGACCGAGCTGGCCCCGGCTGGGTACGCGACGCCGGAGGCGCGCGAGGCTGCTCACTTGGCGGTTTGCGAGTCCAAGACCGCCCAGGCCGTGGTCAAGAAGCAGAAGGATACCGGCACCTGGGGGGGCAATCTGCTCGGGCTCGCCCCCTCGGTGGCCCAGGGAGTGAAGGACGTCGGCACCATACCCAGCTACCGGCGCCTACTTCAGCTCGAGTGGCCCCGAACCGGCCGGCCCTTCAAGCTGGCCGACCGAGTGCTCTTCCGGCTGCTCTCGCGGGACGAAGACCCCGCCCTCCTGTTCGAGCTGCAGAAGCTGGTGAAGACCGATCCCGAGGCCGTGGCCTGGGCGCGGGAAAACATTCGGGAGGCGGCGTCGGCCGCGCTGGCGGAGGCGGGCTACGCGGAGGATCCGCGGCTGCGAGGCGCGGGGCACAAGATCGCCAGCTACATCTCCCAGTTCCTCCGGAGCCCCATCGCCGAGAAACCATTCGTGAAGTCCGGCAAGGGCCTCGCCCTGCACCCGGAGGCACATCCGCCGAGCTGGTATTCGGTTGCGATGATCGCCGCGATGCCGAATCTGCGGCGGGAGCGGGCGGGCTTCACCGAGCGCCTCGGTCACTACCTGGCGCAGCCGGCGCCGAAGAAGGCGTTTGTCATCCAGATGGGCAAGCGGTCAATCAAGCCCCAGCACCTGCTGCTCGGCGATCCCATCGAGGCCGATGCCAAGGGGTACCCCAAGGACCCGCCGCTTGCCCTGCACTACGTCGAGCTGCTCGCGAGGATGGGGGCACTGGAATGGGCGCCCGTGGCCACCCGGGTACTGGCCAGGCTGCTGAAGGATTGCGACGAGTCAGGGATCTGGCGGCCCAAGAACCTGCGGTCCCAGCCTAAAGCCCTCAACAAGATCACCTACCATTATTACCCGCTTCACCTCGACGCAAAGACCACCGAAGGCCGGGAGGTGGACATCACCTTCCGCCTGGCGCTGATCGCCAAGCTGCTGGGCTGGCAACTGGACTACGTTTGAGGCTCTTGTGGGCCTGTAAGTAGTATGACATACTACCACTCGTGCCTTCAGTAGACCTCACGCACTTCGGCTTCACCCCGACCGAGAGTCTGGTCTACCAGGTCCTCCTGACTGGCGGACCCGGAACCGGGTACGCCATCGCGCGGGGAGCCGGTCTCGCCAGAGCCAACGCCTACAGCGCCTTGGAAGGGCTCGTCTCGAAAGGTGCGGCGCGGGTGGACGGCGTTCGCCCCCGGCGCTACCGGCCCGAGGCGCCGGCGGCCCTGGTCGCCCGGATCTCCAGTGACCATGGGCAGGCGCTCGAGCGGCTCAGCCGCGAGCTGGACGCCGCCGCGGTCCCCGGGACGGAAACCCTGGTCGAGGTGGCCTCCAGCCGAGCCCTGCTCCATCTCATGACCCATGACATCGCCCGCGCGGCGAGTGCCGTGGGTCTTCTCGCGCCGGCGGACGCGTATCCCCTGCTCGCACCCGCCCTCCGTCGTCCGTATTCCGCGGGCCTGCCGCTCGGGCTCGCCGCGACTGGTCCGGTGGAGCTGGGTTTCGCGCCCGTCGAAGTGGTTGCGACCGAAGGACGCGGCTGGCCCGGAATGCCGGTCATACTGGTGGTGGACGACCGGAGCGCGATTCTCGCCGCGCGCAACGGAGCCGAAGTGCGGGGCCACTGGAGCACCGCCCCATCGTTCGTGGCGGGCGCGCGCCTCGCTCTCGAACGCTTCGGAAGCCCGTGAGCGACGCCGCCGAGGAGGCCTATCGCGAGCTCCAGCAGGAGTATCTCGACGAGCTCCCGAAGATGTTCGCGGAGCTTCGGTCCGAGATCGACTCCTTCCGGAGGGGCGAACGAGTGGTGCCGGCGCTTCGGACCGGCTTCCACCACCTGGCCGGCTCGGGCGGGTCATACGGCTTCCCCGAGATCAGCGAGATCGCGCGCAGCGCCGAGCGGTTCGTCATGTCCGACCCGCCGATCGCGCAGGCCGGCAAGCTGGACGACGCGCTCAAGCGGCTCGAGGCGGTGCTGACAGTCGCGCGCGCCCGGTTCACCGCCGTGCCCGGGGCCGCCCAGGCCGGGCTGCGGGCGGTGCTGGTGCTGCCTCCCGGGCCCGATCGCGACCGGCTGGCGGAGGCGCTGGCCGACGCCGGCTATGCCGTCGATCTCCGCACCCGGAAGGACGATCCCCTCGTCGCCACGGGCGGCCGGCAGGTCGATTTGATCGTGATCGGCACGAGTGCGGGCGAAGGGGACCCTTCGGCCGTGGCATCGTCGTGGACCAGCCGGCGCTCCACCCGGCCTCGCGCCGTCGTGCTGATCGAGACGCTGCGCGCCGTGGACCGGCTGCGCGCGGTCGCCGCGGGCGTGGACGCGGTGGTCCCGGCGGAGCGGATGGTAGCGGACCTGCCGCGGTACGCCCGCACGCTGGCGCGCACCGGGGCGCCGCCATCCACCGTCCTCCTCATCGACGGTGACGCGGACCGAGCGGGCCGGCTCGGCGCCGTGCTGGAGGAGGCGAACATCCGCGTGGTGCGCAGCCCGCTCGCCAAGCCGGTCCAGGAGCTGCTCGACCGGGAGGTACCCGATCTGCTCTTCGTGGCTCCGCGCCTGTCGGACGCCGACGGCTACTCGGTCGTGCGCATGGTCCGGCGGGATCCCCGGTTCCACCTGCTCCCCACGATCGTCCTCGGCAACATCGGCCCCGCCGACCAGGTGGAGGCCCTGCGCGCGGGCGCCGACGACTTCCTGGCCGATTCCGCGCCGGTCGAGCTCATGATGCAGACGGTGATCACCCGGGCGGAGCGCGGCCGGCGCCTGAGAGAGATGCTGCACCGCGACGAGCTGACCGGCCTGCTGAATCACGGCACGCTGATGGCCGAGTTGGAGTACGCGGTGGAGTACGGCCGCCGGCACGGCGGGCCGCTCGCCTTCGTGGTCTTCGACCTGGACCGATTCGGCGAGGTGCACGAGCGCTTCGGCCAGATCGTGGGTGACCAGGTCCTGCTGCACGCCGCCAACGTCTTCCGCTCGAACGTCCGCGCCAGCGACCTGATCGGCCGCTACGGAGCCGAGGAGTTCGCGATGGTGCTGCGGGGCACCGGCGCGACGGGGGCCGCGGTCTTGGCGGCCAAGCTCCGGCG
>JACDHV010000055.1 GCA_013820855.1 Gemmatimonadales bacterium
GTGATGCCGCCCGCGAGCTGCGGGTAGGCGGCGCCGGTGGGCGAGGCGACGACGAGACGGCAGAAGCCGAAGCCGAGCTCCAGCGGCTCGAGCACGTCAGCGCCGGTCTCCCGCAGCACGTCGGTGCCGGTCACCCCGAGGTCCGCGGCGCCCGATTCCACATAGACCGGCACGTCACCCGGCTTCACCACCAGAAACTCGATCGCGGGGTCGCTGGACGGGATGAGCAGCCGCCGCCCGCCGTCGTTCGCCGGCTCGACCCCGGCGGCCCGAAACCGCGCCACCGACGGGTCGTAGAGCCTGCCCTTGGCCAGCGCGATCCGGAGCCGGCTCACAGTGGCACCTCGGCGATCGCGTCGATGTCGAGCGACACGCCGACCGCCGGGATCGGCCGGCCGAATTTTCCCATCAGCTCGTCGTAGCGCCCGCCGGCGCCGGCGGCGCGGCCCGCACCGGAGACGTACACCTCGAAGTGGACGCCGGTGTAGTAGTCGAGCCCCCGCACCTCGCCCAGATCGTAGACCACGTGGGCCCGCTCCGCGGAGCCCAGCGCGTGGTCGAGCGCGACGAGGTGCCTCAACCCGGGCGCCACCGCGGGCGGCGCGTCGCGGAGCGCCGCCTCGAGCGCGTCCCGGCGGCCGATGACGAAGGGCAGGCGGACCAGTGTCGCCGCATCGCCGTCGCGCCCGGCGAGCGCGCGGGTGAGGCCGGCGCGATCCTTCCTGTCGATCCAGCGCCGCACCAGATCCCGCAGCGGCACCTCGAGCGCCGCCAGCCCCGGCGCCAGCACGCCGACGTGGCCCAGGTTGATCTGAAAGTCCTCGAGACCGGCGGAGCGGATCAGCGCGAGCGTGAGTCGCACGATTTCGACGTCGGCCTGGAGCGAGCCGTCGCCCAGCAGCTCGGCGCCCACCTGCAGCGTCTCGCGCGGGCGTCCGCCGCGCTCGGGCTCCTGGCGGTAGACCTTGCCCGAGTAGCTCAGGCGGAGCGGCAACGCGGCGGCGGCGAAGGTGGTGGACGCGATGCGGGCGATGCTGGAGGTGAAGTCGTAGCGCAGCGCGAGGATCCGGCCGTCACGATCGGGGAAGCGCAGCAGCCGCTCCGCCACCCCGGTCCCGCCGGCCCTGAGAAAGACGTCCTCGTACTCGAAGGTGGGCGGCAGGAGCTCCTCGTAGCCGGCGCCCTCGAGGATCCCGACTGCGGCGCGCTGCAGGGTGCGGCGGCGGCGGGCGGCGTCACCGGTGAGATCGAGCGCCCCGGGGGGCGTGGCAGCCGGCAGATTGAGCATCTAGGCCCTTGCGTCCGCGTCCGCGCTGGTGCCCGCGAGCGCCAGACGCACCCGCTCGGCGAGCTGTTGCGCCGTGAACGGCTTCTCCAGCAGAGCGCCGCCGGCAGGTAGCGCACCCCGCCGCTGGATCGCTTCCTCCGCGTACCCCGTGATGTAGAGGACTTTCAGATCCGGCCATGCCGCTACCAGTCGCTCGGCCAGCTCCGGCCCGCTCAGGCCGGGCATCACGACGTCGGTCACGAGGAGATCCACGGGCCGCGACTGCTCCCTCGCCATCCGGAGCGCGGCCGCGGGGCTGCCGGCCTCGAGCACGCGAAAGCCGTTTCCGCGCAGCACCCGGCAGGCCAGATAGCGGACCGCGTCCTCGTCCTCGACGACGAGGACCGTGCCGGTGCCGCGCGGTGTCTCGCTCCACGCGCTCGTCTCCACCGCCGCGTCCGGCATGCCCTCCGCCATCGGCAGGTAGACGGTGAAGGTGCTCCCATGGTCGAGCCGCGTGCTCACCCGAATGTGCCCGCCGCTCTGCCGGACGATGCCGTAGACCGTGGCGAGCCCGAGGCCGGTGCCCCGTCCCAGACCCTTGGTGGTGAAGAACGGCTCGAACAGACGCGCCTGGGTGCGCTCGTCCATGCCCACGCCGTTGTCCATCACGCTCACCTCGACCAGGGGGCCCAGAAGGTGCGCCGCCTCCGGACCGGGCAGGGGCGCACTGGCCGTCTCCACATTGGCGGTCCTGATCGTGAGCCTGCCGCCGGACGGCATCGCGTCCCGGGCGTTCAGGGAGAGGTTGGTGATGACCTGCTCGAGCTGCCCGGGGTCGGCCAGCACCCGTCCCAGCGCCGGCTCGAGCTCCAGCCGGAGCTCGACGTGCTCCCCGATGATCCGTCGCAGCATCGTGGTCAGCTCGGTGACGACGGCGTTCAGATCCACGACCCGCGGCTGCAGCACCTGCTTCCGGCTGAAGGCGAGGAGCTGCCGTGTGAGGGTCGCGGCGCGATGGGCGGCCCGGTTGATCTCGAGCACGTCGAGGCGGCGCTGGTCCTCGGCCTCGATGCTGCGCAGCAGCAGCTCGGAGTTCCCGATGATCGCCGTCAGCAGGTTGTTGAAGTCGTGGGCCACCCCGCCGGCCAGCTGGCCGACCGCTTCCATTTTCTGCGCCTGGCGGAGCTGCTCCTCGAGGATCATCCGCTCGCTCATGTCGCGGATGTACGTGAGGAAATAGAGCGGCGCGCCCGCGGCGTTCTGCACGACCGAGTTGTTGGCGTAGACCCAGACCACCCTGCCGTCCCGGCCGAGCAGCCGCAGCATCAGATCGTAGGAGCGCGCCTTGCCCGCGATCAGCCGCTGCCGCTGGGCCAGATCGCCCTCGACGTCCTCGGCGTGCGTCACGTCGGCCACGTTGCGCGCCAGCAGTTCGTCCTCCGTGTAGCCCAGCAGCTCGCAGAGCGTCGAGGGGACCTTCCGCCAGCTGCCGTCCAGCCCGATGTGCGCCGTGATGACGAGCGCGGCGCTTTCGGCGCGCTGAAGCTGGGCCTGGCTCTCCCGCAGCGCCTCCTCGATGCGAAGGCGCTCCAGGGCGCTTCCGCAGTGGTCCGCCAGCGTCTGCAGCATGGCGAGGTCGCCCGCGAGATAGGCGCGGGGCGTGTAACTCTGGACCGACAGGATGCCGGTGACCCGTTCGCCGTGGCGCACGGGCACGAACATGAGCGAGGCCGATGGGCGACTGACCGCGCCGAACGGCGTGAGACCTTCGCTCGCAGGCTCGGCCGCGTCCCGAAGAATCAGCTGCGCACCCTCGGCGAGCACCTTGCGCGCCATCGGTCCCGGCGGGCCCGACGCATAGGCATGGGGAACGTCGATCGGCGGGCCGTTCCCCATCCGGTCCATGCTCACGATCGCCTGGACCATGTCCAGCTCGGCGAAGTAGAGGTCCAGGCTGTAGGCGTCCCACCCCAGGACATCCTGCGCGACGGCAGCGATGGTGCGCGCCGCTTCCTCCGGCGTCCGGACGCCGGCGAGCCGATAGCCGAGATCGAGCAGGGCGGTGCCCAGCTCTGCGCGGGGACGTTCCATCGTCATGAGAGCGGCGACCTCAGGAGGCGCGACTTGCCCGGCCCGCGACCGGGGCCTGGGGTGCGGGTGTCGGCCCGGGCTGGGGGCCGTGGAGACGAAGCGTCTTGACCCGCCGCCCCTCCATCTCGACGACCTCGAGAGTGTGTTTTCCGGTCTGCACCCGGTCGCCCGCGCGCGGGAGGCGGCCCAACTGGCCGAAGACGTATCCCCCGATCGTGGTGTAATCGGTATCGTCCAGCCTCTCCTCGTACTCGGAGTTGAATTCCGAGATGGGCATCGCGCCGTCGAGCTGCGGGGCACCCGCGGGCCGGGCCTTGTCCTGCGGATCGTACTCGTCGTAGATCGGTCCGACGATCTCCTCGAGCAGGTCCTCCATCGTGACCAAGCCGGCCGTGCCGCCGTACTCATCGAGCACGACGGCGAGGTGGGTCTTGAGCCGCTTCATGTCCGCAAGCACGTCCTCCACCTCGCGGGTGCCGGGCACGAAGAGCGGCGGCCGGATAATCTCTCGCACCGCCGTACCCGGGTGCGCGCGCAGCGCGGCCAGGATGTCCTTGGCGTGCACCACCCCGACGATCTCGTCGAGCGAGTCGGTGAAGACGGGATAGCGCGAGCGGCCGGCGGCGGCCACCTCGTCGGCGGCCTGCTCGACCGACATGTCGGCCATCAGCGCGATCATCTGTGTCCGCGGCGTCATGACTTCCTGCGCGGTCTTCTCGCTGAACTCGAACACGCCTTCGAGCAGCCGGGCATCCTGCTGGAGCAGGCTGCCGCCTTCGGTGCTCTGCTCCACCAGCATGCGGATCTCTTCGGGGGAGTGGAGCCGTTCGATCTCGCCCGGCGGATTGATCCCCATCAGGCGAAGCAGGCGGTTGGCCGTGCCGTTGAGGATGGCGATCGGCAGCGCCATGACCCAGGCGAAGCCCATGAGGGGCGCCGCCACCCAGCCGGCGACTGCCTCGGGGTAGAGCAACGCCAGCGCCTTGGGAACCAGCTCGCCCAGGATGATGTGCAGCACGGTGATGATGCTGAACGCCACGATCACCGCCACGGTGTGGGTGGCGATGGCGCTCGCGGGGGCCGGGAGCCAGGCGAAGACGCCGTCGATCAGGCTCGCCAGCGCCGGCTTCCCGATCCAGCCCAGCCCCAGCGACGCGAGCGTGATGCCCAGCTGGGTGGCCGAGATGTAGCGGTCGAGCGATTGTACGGCACGGCGGGCCAACCTAGCTTTGCCGTCGCCGGCGCGACTCAACTCGTCGAGCCGGGTCTTCCGCGCTCCCACCAGCGCGAATTCCGCCGCGACGAAGAAGGCGTTGGCGAGCACCAGAACGACGACCGCGCCAAGGCCGAGGAGGGTCGACGGTGAATCAGCTGGTTCCATACGGTTCAACTCTAATGCCGATGCGGTCTTACCGCGAGTTCGCAGGGTGATCCGCCGGGTGCAGATACCCCCGTTCGAGGCGCTCGAGTCCCTGCTGCCGCGGCGGGCGGGAAGCGACTCCGCCACCCGGGCGGCCGTCGCCGGTATCCTCGAGGACGTGGCGCTGCGGGGAGACCAGGCGGTCCGGGAGTATACCGCGCGGTTCGATGCCGTGGACCTCGCGCCGGGCGAGTGGGAGCTTCCACCCGCCCGGTGGCAGGGGGCGCTCGGCCGGGTGGACGCGGAGCTCCGAACCGCGCTCGCCCGCGCCGTGGACCGGGTGAGAGAGTATCACCTGCACCAGCGGGAGGAGGGGTTCCGCCTCACGTCGGACGACGGCAGCATGGTTGGGATGAAGGTCACCCCGCTGGACCGGGTGGGCCTCTACGTTCCCGGCGGCAAGGCATCGTATCCGTCGTCGGTGGTGATGAATGCCGTGCCGGCGGTCGTGGCCGGTGTGCCGGAGATCGTTGCGGTGGTGCCGCCGCAGGGGGTGACCGACGTCGTGCTGGCCGCCTGCGCCCTATCCGGCGTGACCCGGATTTTTCGTATCGGCGGGGCCCAGGCCGTGGCGGCGATGGCGTTCGGCACCGCCACCGTGCCCCGGGTGGACAAGATCGTGGGGCCGGGAAACCGATGGGTGGCGGAGGCGAAGCGGCAGGTGGTCGGGCAGGTGGGGATCGACATGATCGCCGGCCCCACGGAGGTGCTGATCATCGCCGACGGCACCGCGTCGCCCGCGCGGATCGCGGCGGACCTGATCGCGCAAGCCGAGCACGACGAGGACGCGACGAGCTGGTGCGTCACCACCGACGCGAGGGTGGCGGATGCCATTCCGGCCGCGCTCGAGCGCGCGCTCACGGCCGCGCCGCGCGCTGCTATCGCCCGGACGGCGCTCGAGCGGAACGGGCTGGTGATCCTGGTGCCCTCGATGCGCGAGGCGATCGAGGTGGCCAACCGGCGGGCACCCGAGCACCTGGAGATTCTGGCCGACGGCGCGGAGCGGATCGCCACCGGGATCCGGCATGCCGGAGCCATCTTTCTCGGCGACCACACTCCGGAGCCGGTGGGCGACTACTTGGCCGGCCCCAGTCACGTGCTCCCCACCGGAGGCACCGCGCGCTACGCCTCTCCCCTCGGCGTCTACGATTTCGTGAAGCGCACCAGCATCATCCGGTACTCGCCGGAGCGCCTGGCGGCCGACGCCGGCGCGATCATCGCGCTGGCCGAGGCGGAGGGGCTGTACGGCCACGCGGAGGCGGTGAGGGCGAGGAGCGGGGGAGGCGACTAGGATACGGGCATGGCGCCTCCTCCGCTGCCCCGGCTCAAGTGGGTTCTTGCCCTCACCGCCGTGTTCATGGTGGTGGAAGCGGTGGGCGGGTGGATCGCGGGCTCGCTCGCCCTGCTGGCCGACGCCGGGCACATGCTCACCGACGTCGGCGCGCTCACGCTCTCGCTGCTCTCCGCCTGGATCGCCCAGCGGCCCCCCGACGACAGCAAGACGTACGGCTACCTGCGATGGGAGATCCTCGCCGCGCTGGTGAACGGCGCGGCGCTCTTCGGCATCGCCGCCTGGGTCGTGATCGAGGCGGTCCAGCGGATTCAGGATCCCCAGCCGGTCCGGACCGGGCTCTTCCTGGCCATCGCCAGCGCCGGGCTGGTGGTCAACCTGGTGAGTCTGGCCGTGCTCCACTCCGCGCGCGAGGGCAGCCTCAACGTCCGGGGCGCCTACCTCCATGTATTGGGCGACGCGCTGGGCTCGGTCGGAGCGGTCCTCGCCGCGGTGATCATCGCGCTGACGGGCTGGACGCTCGCCGACCCGATCGTCTCCATTCTCCTGTCCCTCCTGATTCTGGTCGGCGCCGCGCGGCTCCTCCGGGAGAGCACCGACATCCTGCTCGAGTCGGTGCCCCGTCACGTCTCCCTGCCGGAGGTGCAGCGCCGCATGCTCGCCGTCCCCGGCGTCGCCGCGGTCCACGACCTCCACGTCTGGACCGTCACCAGCGGGATGGTGGCCATGAGCGGGCACGCGGTGGTGCCCGATCTCGAGGCCCACCCCGGGGTGCTGGATGGAATCCGTGCCGAGATGGTGCGCATGGGGATCGGCCACGTCACCATCCAGCTCGAGGTCGAGCACGGCTGCGAAGGGTGCGACGACGCTCGCGAGACGGCCCCCGCCCCCTCGTGGGGCCGGGCGGGTCACGGCCACCACCCCGGCCACGCGCACTGAGGGGGGCGGGCCCCTCTCGCACTCTCTTGCGGCATCTGACGGCGTCGTCTATATATGCGCCCCGGAGGCCCGGGGTCCGGGCCTCAACCGTTCCGACCAGGTGGAGTCCTAGGAAACCCTGTTGATCCGCAACCTCGCCATCATCGCCCACGTCGACCACGGCAAGACCACTCTGGTGGATCAGATGCTGCGGCAGGCGGGTGCGTTCAGAGCCAACCAGCAGGTGGAAGAGCGCGTGATGGACTCGAACCCGCTGGAGCGGGAGCGGGGCATCACCATCCTCGCCAAGAACACCGCCGTGCGCTGGGAGGGCACCAAGATCAACATCGTGGACACCCCGGGGCACGCGGACTTCGGCGGGGAGGTCGAGCGGATCCTGCGCATGGTGGACGGCGTGCTGATTCTGGTGGACGCGGCCGAGGGGCCGATGCCGCAGACCAGGTTCGTGACCCGGAAGGCGCTGGCGCTGAGCCTCCGGCCGATCGTCGCGATCAACAAGATCGACCGGTCCGACGCCGAACCGCTCCGGGTGCACGACGAAGTGCTGGGCCTCTTCATCGACCTCGAGGCCACTCACGCCCAGCTCGACGCCCCATTCCTCTATACCTCGAGCCGGGCCGGCACCGCCACGGCCGACCTGGAGCGGCCCGGCACCGATCTCAAGCCCCTCTTCCGTGCCATCCTCGATCACGTGCCCGAGCCCAAGGGCGACCCCGAGGGTCCGTTCCAGATGCTGGTCTCCACGCTCGACTTCTCCAGCTTCCTGGGCCGGATCGCCATCGGCAGGATCGAGCGGGGCCGGGTGAAGGTCGGCGACCAGGTGGCCCTGCTGCCGCTCGGCGAGCCTGGCCTGGTGCAGGACGAAGGCTTCGAGCGGAACCGGGTCACTCGGCTCTATACCTTCGACGGGCTGAGCCGGGTGGAGGTGGCGGCGGCGGCGGCGGGCGACATCGTCGCGCTCTCGGGGTTCGAGACCATCGAGATCGGCCGGACGTTCACCTCGGTCGAGCGCCTGGAGCGGCTGGCCGGCATCGCGGTGGAGGAGCCGACGATCTCGGTGGACGTGATCGTGAACAACGGCCCGTTCGCGGGCCGGGAAGGGAAGTACGTCACCAGCCGCCAGCTCAAGGACCGGCTGTACCGCGAGCTGGAGCGGAACGTGGCCCTCCGCGTCGAGGAGACCGACAGTCCCGATACCCACACCGTGTCCGGGCGGGGCGAGCTGCACCTGGGCATCCTGATGGAGACGATGCGCCGCGAGGGGTACGAGTTCCAGGTGTCCCGTCCGCGCGTCATCACCAAGCTCGGCGAGGACGGCGAGCGGCTCGAGCCGTACGAGGAGCTGACGGTGGACGTGCCCGAGGAGTACATGGGCGTCGTGATGGAAAAGCTGGGCCCCCGCCGGAGCGAGATGACCGAGATGCGGAACCCGGGGCAGGGGATGGTCCGGCTGACCTTCCGGATTCCGGCGCGGGGGCTCTTCGGCTACCGCTCCGAGTTCCTCACGGATACCCGTGGCACCGGCATCATGCACCACCGCTTTCTCGACTACGGCCCCTGGGCCGGGCCGCTCGCGGGCCGGAAGCGGGGGGTCCTGGTGGCCGACCGCGAGGGCAGCGTCGTGGCCTTCGCGCTGGGCAATCTCCAGGAGCGGGCCCAGATGTTCGTGACGCCGGGTGACCTGGTGTACGAGGGGCTGATCGCCGGTGAGAACTCGCGGCCGGGCGACCTGGACGTGAACGTCACCAAGGAAAAGAAGCTGACGAACATGCGCACGACGGCCTCGGACGAGAACGTCATCCTGGAGCCGCCCCGCCAGATCACCCTCGAGTACGCCCTCGAGTACATCGAGGAGGACGAGCTGATCGAGATCACGCCGAAGACGATCCGGTTGCGCAAGCGGGTCCTCACGGCGAGCGACCGCAAGAAGGCCGCCCGGGCCGCCCGGGTGGCGGACGCGTCCTGAAGATGTCGGGATCACACTCACTGTTGGCGGAGGACATCATGTCGGCCTGGGAGACGTCGCTGGAGGCCCGCGACTCGGAGCTGCGTCGGAAGTTCGACGACGACGAGGAATTCGAGGACGACGGATTCACCTTCGACGACGACGACGACGAGGACGAGGACCTGGACGACGAGGACGAGCTGGAGGACGACGACGACTTCGACGACGAGGATCTCGAGGAGTTCGAGGACTTCGATGAGGACGAGGAAAAGGAGTGACGCGTGCGTGACCGCGGGAGCGCGGAACCGCTTCCGCGCCGCGTCCCGGACCGGCTATATTCACGCTTCCGGGCAGGGCCTGTAGCTCAGGTGGTTAGAGCGCACGCCTGATAAGCGTGAGGTCGGTAGTTCAACTCTACCCAGGCCCATTCTGCTATCTCTGCACCCCGCGAATGTTTCGGCGCTCGCGGGGTGATCACTTTTGTGATCCTCCACCTCCATGTTGTCCGTTGTGTTGTCCGTTCGTGCTCAGGCTTCGAGGCGGCGCCACGCCACCAGGGCCTGCTGCATCGATACCGCGCCCGGAAACCCCACTCGCTGATCTCGGCCTGCGACCGGCGCGCGGTTTGGAGAGCCTCGACGGCAGGAAGTCGCTAGCCGTGGGGCGGTCTGAGGCTCCACCGTTGCGGTATGCCATCCAGCTATTTGGCGCCGAGGGACGCCTCGATGCGCTCGGAAGTGCCTTTGACTCCCTGCTTGATCCGGACCGCCAGGTTGAGGATGACGATGAGTTCACACTTACATCATCAAACCATCTGTTGCCGAAGCTTATTTTTGCCCGCAACGCAGTGACTGAATTCCTTCGCGACCCCGACCTGTTCCCAGCTCACCTATCGATCTTTCATGAGCAGTTCGGCGTGCAGGGACGCCTTGGAAGGGTGGATGGACTGCGTCGAGGAAGCTTCGTGCGTGGCCTGGTTCACGAGCCCGAAACAAGCCCTGAGGAGAGCCCTGGCCGGTACGGGTGGTATCGTGGCCTCCGCCCCGTAGGCGCGAAGGACGGCGATTTGCGCGAGGTCGCACTAGTTGCATCCCTTGCTACTGCCCAGAGATTTGCGGCTTCGGGCGAGGTAACGGCCTCAGGCACGAGCGTCACCCGGCGCACGCAGCTAGGAAGGTGCCACGGTACGTCTCCAGGCCCGGAAGAGGAAACTCCGCGGTGGTCCTGGAGGAGCCCGCGCCGTCGGTGTAGTCAAGGATCGCGAGCTGCCGTCCGCTGAGCGCCCCCAGCAGCGGATCCTGCGGAATCGTGAGCACCACCTGACCGCCGGACGGAGTGGTGCCGGCGAAGCCGGGCAGGCGGATCGGCGGATTCCCATCCACCGTGAGCCGAGCCTCCACGCTGCCTTGTCGCAGCACTTGGTTGGTCATGATCCGGCTGCTCGCATCATCGGGGAGGCGGTCGAATCTGAGTATGACGGGTCTGGTTCGCGGCGCGCCCTCGGCCCCTCCTGGCCGACCACTCGCAGCCACGAGGTCTGTCGAACGCTCCCGCCGCTCCCGATCGTGTCGACCTTAAACTGCCAGGCGCCCGCCCTGGAGTCGGCATCGCCACATCCGCTGCCTGCCACCGCCGCGAGGGCCAGCAGGGCTACCCGCAGAGTCGATTTCGCCGGTCTGTCTTCGCCATAATTGCTCGTCCTCTCCCCGGCTCCTTCATGGAGCACGGGTGCCTCCATCAAGATGAGCGGCAGCGTGGGGATTCGGAACTCTGGACGACTAGGCAGTCCCGGCACGCGCCTTCGAAGCAGGAGTTCTCGCCGCCCCTCCACGCGCTGACCGGGGACCGGCGACGGGCCTACTACCGAATTGCTGACGCGTTGAGACTATACGATGACGGCGAAGCGGCGCCGGCGAAGCCGTGCCACGTAGGAGGCTGCATTGGCGCGGAGGTCTCGCGACTCGGAGCGAAGGGGCTTCGACCACTCCCGAAGCGCCCAACTTCGAGACTACCCATACGGCACGATAAAAAGACGCCATGAAGGCGCAACCGGCATTACACCCGCCGTCCTGCGAGCCTTCGCTCGTACCGGGAAAGCACTGGCCGTGCGGTGATGCCGTGCAGCAGGATGCTGGCCGCCACGGTGGAGATCGTCACGCCCGCCAGCTCGGTCGAGGCCGCACCCGGGGCGCCGTGGCTCAGAGCATAGGTCAGATAATAGAGGCTGCCGATGCCCCGGATCCCGAACCACCCCATAAGCCAGCGTTGCGGGCTTGTGGTCGGCGTGCCGACGAGCAGCAGCCGAGTCGCGACGGGGCGGATGACCAGCATGAGCAGGGCGGCGAGTGGAATCGCGCGGGGGTCCCAGTAGGTTGCCAGGCAGACCCCCACCAACCCCACCAGCAGCACCTCGAGCAGGCGCTCGACTGTGTCACCGAAGGAAATGGTTTCCGCCACCAGCACGCCGGCGGCGACCGCCGGTTCTTGCAGTTCCTCCGCGTCGACGCTGGCGCCGACCAGGTGCTCCGCCGGCGGATGTGAGGGCACTTCCGTCGTCGGGTTCCCAAGGGGTGGCGCTGGATTCCCCGCCTGTTCGGGATGCGGCGTCTCCCGCGTGACCTGAAGCTCGGCGTGGCGCAGACCGACCCCTGCTGCGAAGGTCGCCAGGAAACCCCAGGCGCCAATCCTGCTGGCGCCGACGTACGAGAGTGCGATGAGGGCGAGCGCCAGGAAATCGCTCGGCGCGCCGGTGTCCTGCTGGCGACTCCTGAGCATGATGGCCAGCCGCCCTACGGCGCGGCCGAGGCCAAAGCCCAGCAGCAGGCCGGCGGGCACCGCCCAGATCAGGCGCTCCAGCGCCCATCCGCCGACCCAACCGCCGGGGCCGCCGTGATCCGACCAAAGCAGGGCGAAGACCACGAAGGGGAACGCCGCGCCGTCGTTGAGCCCGGCCTCCCCGGATAAGGCATAGCGCACCTGGTCGTGGTCCGCGGAACTATCCACCTTCACCGCGCCGGCCAGCACCGGATCGGTGGGCGCCAGCACCGCGCCCGCAAGCAGGGCCATCGCCGGGTCGAAGCCGAGCAGGAGGTGGGCGCACAGCGCTACGCCGAGGATACTGGCCAGCATCACTGGTCCGGCTAAGCGGTAGGCGGCCCTCCAGGCGGGGTGCCGCAGCGGCAGCCGCAATTTGAGCCCGCCTACGAAGAGTGCCACGATGACGCCGACCTCGGTCACTCGCTCGAGCCATGGCACCGCTTGCAGCAGGTCTATCTGCAACCAGCCGAGGCCGAGGGGGCCGATGGCAATGCCCATGGCCAGGTAGACAGCCGATGTCGAGATCGGGAGGTTTCGCAGATAGGCAGAGGACAGTGCCATCAACAGCAGCACGAGGCCGCCGAATGCCATCCAGTCGAGAAAGCTCATTGGCCTGAAGGGTAGCCACGCTCCCGGTGCATCTGGAGCCGACGTTGTCGCCGCTAGTCCCGCATGAAATGGCAGGAGTACCCGCCGGGGTGCTTGCGCAGGTAGTCCTGGTGGTATCCCTCCGCGCTGTACCAGG
The DNA here is from genome assembly GCA_013820855.1 of Gemmatimonadales bacterium. GTDB lineage: Bacteria > Gemmatimonadota > Gemmatimonadetes > Gemmatimonadales > GWC2-71-9 > CAVVWJ01. The sequence goes on from JACDHV010000055.1 coordinate 12,519, forward strand.
TCGACGCGGGCTCGATGCTCGTCGTGATCGGACGCTTCCACTTGCCCGACGCCTCGACGCGCATCTTTACCCGCTCCGCCGTGCTCTGCTGCTCGGGGGTCTGCGGAAAGATCGCCGAGCGGTATTGCGTCCCTACGTCGTTGCCCTGGCGATTGAGCGTGGTGGGGTCGTGCAGCTTGAAGAACCACTGCCCGAGCAGGTCTTCGTAGCTGAGCACCGACGGATCGAAGGTCACGCGAATCGCCTCCGCATGACCCGACTTGCTGTCGTGCGTGTCGTCGTACGTCGGATTCTCGAGCCATCCGCCGGTGTAGCCGACGTCGGTGTCGATTACCCCTGGTACCGCGCGCAGAATCTCTTCGACTCCCCAGAAACAGCCGGCGGCCAGTACGGCCACCTCGGTCTGCTGCTCGCCGGCGACCGTCGAGCGAGCCGCCCTGTCCTGCTGGTGCATTTCAAGTCCCCTATCAAGTAATGCTCTCCCCCCTTCACCGGCACCGGCATCAGCGGCTGATCAGATCCGGCGGCTGAGCAGCCACCTCGCCAGGTCTGGAGGAGCATGGGTCGCCGGCAGTGGATGAGCAGTATAGCCGCAGTGCGTTGGCGACGCCTCTGGTACCGCGATGGGGCTCGGCGTACACCTGACGAGGGAGAGGTCATCACCCCTGCCGCACGCCCCACCATTAGCGGCGCTGCGTCTCGATAGAGGTGTAGTCGCTGGGTCAGGTGATGAAGGCGGGAGTTGTCGAGTTCTTGACCAGGCCCGTTAGGGCGGACGTGCTGAGCCGCCGCCACGCTCGGGCACCCCCTGCGTGCTCCTCCGTTAGTGGCGCACAAACTGTCGACATCGCTTCTGGTGTGGTCCCAGAGGAGCGATATTACGCTCCTCTGGAAAGCCTACCCTCCCGTACCCTCCCCTCATCGACCACCGTACGGACCCCGATCCTGCCAGCCCTCACTGGATCCGCACGATTTTCGCGACCGATGGCACCCCGTTCTCGTCAACAATGAACAGCATGTAGTGCCCGGGAGGCGCCAGGTTCGCGCTCGTTGGTGCCGTCACCGACAGGGTGGAGGCGTTCGGCTTGCTGAACGACAAGGGGCTGAACCGCTGATTCATGTCGGTCGCATGGGTCACCGCTCCCAGGCGAACCCAGCTGACCTTCGCAATGCTCGTCGCCTCGGACGTGCCCACCGAGAAGGTCTGGCCATACCCGACTGCGTCGGGCGCCGAGCTGATGGAGGGGCGGGAAGCAGGCGTTCCGTCCACCTTGAACAGGTATGGCGGTGTGAACAGCTCCGCCGTGAAATCGTCCGAGAGGCCGCTCGCCGCCGGCTGACCGCTACCCACCGTCAGCACCCGCGCGTCCGGCAGCAGCAGGGCAGTCGAGTGGTACAGCCGATAATGCGTCTGGCGGGCGAGCTGAGTCCATGCCTTGGCATCGGGATTCCACCGCTCGGCGGCCAGTACGTCGTCGTTGGTCGGCGTGTTGTTGAAGCCGCTCGCATTGGTCCCGCCCGTGACCAGCACCGTGCCGTCCGGCAGCAGTGTGGCATTCATCTGCCGCCGGGGCACACGCATGTTCCCCCCGGATGACCAGGTTGCGGCCGAGCCGGCAGTCAGGTCGATGATCTCCGTGGTAGCGGTCGGCGCGCCGCCGCCCGCCACCAGGATCTTGCCGGGAGCGTACATGACCGCCGAGCCGTAGTCGCGGCCAGCGCTCCTCGAAGGCCCGGCGGTCCAACCTCCCGTACCCGCCGTATTCAGGTACCCAGTGGATTGGCTGGGGCCGGCTACGAAGACATTTCCGCTTGGGGCGACGAACATCATGGGGTAATAAGGGATGCTCGACTCTGCCGAGGTGAGGGCGCGCCAGCCCCCACTCGTGCTAAAGACCTCGGGGATCCGGTTGAGCTGCTTGGCGGTATCGCCACCCGAGATGGTCAGCATCTCCCCGTTGGGCAGTGCAGTCACGGTGGGATACCAGCGCCCGTTCCGCATGTCCGGACCAGCGCTCCAGCTGTTGGATGCGTAGTCGTATATCCTGGTCGCTCTGATCCCCTGATTATCGATGCCGCTGTGGCCCCCGGAGGTAAGCAGGCGCCCATCGGGGAGGAGCGCATGGCCGCTGCAGAACAGGTCGACGGGCCTCGAGGCGCTGCCAAAGTTGTTGGTGGGGGGATCCCAGAGCACCGGCAGGCGGTCGGAGCGGCCCCAGGTCATCACCTTGCCGTTCGGGAGCAGGTTGGCATGTATCGCCAGCGCCGGCCAGGTGAATGGGTTGCCCCACTGCCCGAGGAGCGCCGCGTTGGCCGGGCGGTCGAAGCTCACGACGATTGCGCGCGCCTCGCTCATGACCACGGTGCACACGCCGGTGGACTTGCCGACGCCGGTGCCACTCCCGTCGCACCCGCCACCTGCCCATGCCTTGAGATAACTGCCCGATGCCGCTGTCGCCGTGAGCGTGACGGACGCGTTGAGCGGAAACGCCGCCGCACAGCCGGTGGAGCCTGCGGTGCCGCTGGTGATCGAACAGGATATGCCACTGGGGTTGGAGCTGACGGTGCCACTCCCGGCCGCCCCGCCGCCGATGCTCAGCATGGCGGTATTGGGCTGCGGCTCGAACTTGACCGCCACGGTCGCGTTTTGGTGCATCGTGACGTCACAGGCCAGCGGGTTCTCCGGAGAGGGTTGGCAGTTCCCGCTCACGAAGGCCAGTTTGGCCCCTGCCGCCGGCGCGAGGTGCAGTGTCACAATGGACCCCGACTTGTATTGCTGAGTGCACTTGCCGCCGACCGCGCCACCCGGCGCGATTTTGCAGCTGATACCGCCCCTATCCGAGGTGACTACACCTCCCGAGATGCTCCCCCCATTGATCGTCCCGTTGATCGTCAACTGGTATCGGTTGTTGACTTTGGCAAACTGGGGCTCGGGCTCCGTCACGGAATCACGGCAACCAAACATCAGCAACGCGGCAAACGCTGTCACGATGGGCAGCGTAGCCGCAACCTTCATCGAAACAGGCCGGCGGTGCATAGATGGGCTCTCGGAGGGGGTTGGCATATTTTGCGTTTGCGGACGTGCAGCGGCTAAGAGGAGCACCTGGATCTGTCAGAGCACTCAAGAAGCGTACGATCGTCTCACTACCGTATCACTACGCTTCGCGTCATCACGTTCGCGTTCCTTCACGAGCACCACTTCCCATCACAAGGCCCGGGCGCGCCGTGGGACAGTGAAGTCCCCCATCCCCAGCGGCCGGCGCCGCGAAGCCGCACAAATGCTTCGCAGCAACGGGACCTCAGCGATCTGAACCAGTAACGTCGACAACAGCGCGTTGGGTTACCGACGATCGAGTCTGTATGTGGTCGAGCAAAAGGTAGGACGGTCAGTTTACCGCGAGGGATGTGCCAGGCGGCGGGCCACGGCGCGCAATCGCAAGTTGATGAATGGTGGAAGCTTAGGACGCAAAGCAGCGCAGGGGCAACGCTGCTGTGGCTGAGGATCGACACGCTACGCCGACTCCGCGCAACAGGGTGCAGCTTCACCTCGTACGCTGATATCGATCCTCCGGGTTGACAGAAGCCCCGGCAGTGCCGAATATTTTCGCCCGCGAGCCCCAGACCACGAGATGGCGCCATCAGGGTGTCCATTCGTCGCAGCCGTGGCCCTTAGCGGCACGGACCGCCACACCAACAATCCTGCCATACGGTTGACCTCGGTCCGTTCGAGGTCGTGATCCCCGTCGTCACGCGACCCATGCGGTCGGCGTGCTGCCGTCCCGGCCCCGCCGCAGGACCGTAGCGCCCCACGCCGTGGCGATCCTGGTTCTCCACTCCTCACCAGAGGGGAAGCTCCGCGTATGCTCCATTCTCCGATGCGGCCCAAGGGCGT
>JACDHV010000001.1:0-43911 GCA_013820855.1 Gemmatimonadales bacterium
GACCACCGCGGCCACCCGCCCGGCCGGAGAGGCGGACTGGGCCACGATCCGACCGGCAGGGGCCAGCAGCAGCATTGCGACGAGGAGGGGAATCGGATGCATGCAGGCTTCCTACAGCCGGAGCCGCTTGAAGACGAACTCCGGCAAGCTGGTGATCAAGGCCATGATGGGACGCCAGAACCAGGGAATGTAGGCGACGTCTCGCCGCGCCTCAATCGCGCGGAAGATGGCGCGGCCGGCTCGCCGCGAGCTCGCGAAGAGCGGGTTGCTCGGCATGCCGGCGGTCATCGGTGTGTCCACGAACCCCGGCTTCAGTGTTAGGACCGATACCCCGGAGTGATGAAGCCGGTTTCGGAGACCCTGCATGAAGACATGCAGCCCGCCCTTGGACGCCCCGTAGACGTAATTGCTCTGGCGGCCGCGGTCGCCGGCCACCGACGCGATCACCGCGATGGTCCCGCGGCGCTGTGCCTCGAACCGGTTGGCGAGAAGGGTCAGCAGTGCGACGGTTGCGGTGAAGTTCACTTCCAGCGCCCGAACGGCCTCCTCGGGTCTCTCCTGACACCGTGCCTGGTCGGGAAGCACCCCGTGCGCGAGCAGCGCGGCGTCGAGCTCACCGGCCGCGAACGCGCGGTCCACGAGGTCGGCATGCTGGTCCCGCGCCAGCACGTCGAGGACCATGGTCTCGACCGGGGCGGCGCCGCGTACGCGCAGGTCTGCGGCGACGGCGTCGAGCCGCTCCGGGCTCCGCCCGGCCAGGAAGAGGCTCGCCCCCCGCTCGGCGTAGGCCCGGCCTACCTCCATGGCGATCGCCGACGTTGCTCCGACGATGAGCACTCTGCGTGCGGTTCTCTCAGCGCTCATGGACCCGCCGCCAGAAGGATGAAGAGAACTTGGGGTCCACCTGGTTCGCGAACCTCCGCCATGCCGGAAAGAACGCTCTGAAGCTCTCGGGGCTCATGCGCGCGTCCTTCGCGGGGTAGACGGCGCCGCCCGCATCGCGGACCAGCCGATCCAGCTCGTCGAGAAGGTCGAGGGTGCGTCGCCCGCGGAACGCGAAGTCGATGGCGAGCGTCAGCCCGGGCCGGGGGAAGGAGAGCAGTCCCGGCGACGCCGCCGAGCCGAACCGCTTGAGGACGCCGAGGCCGGCGGTCTCGCCCGAGCCGCTCACCCGAGCGAGAATGGCCCGGATGGCGCCGCCGTCGGCCTCCTCCGGCACGACGCACTGGTACTGTAGGAAGCCACGTGCGCCGTAGAGCCGGTTCCACTCTCCGATGCCGTCGAGCGGGAAGAAAAACGGCTCGTAGGCCACGGTGCTCGTCGCGCGCTTCCTGACGGCTCGATGGTACTGCACCGCGTTGAACGCGGAGAGGGTGACCCGGTTGAGCAGGCCGTTCGGCGCATCGAACGGAATCCGGAGCCGGGGCCCGCGCACCGGCGAGCCCTGCGTCACGACGCGCGAAGCGTGCGAACCCCTCAGATAGATGCCGCGGCCCAGCCTTCGGCCCCGCGCGAGGCAGTCCACCCACGCGACCGTGTACTCGTGCCGCGGGTCGTCGGCGGCGATGGCCAGGAACTCGTTCAGGCCGGCGAACCGAATCCGCTCCACGTCGATGCCGGCGCTCGCGACCCGATGCAGGCGGATCTCGGCCCAGAGGATCAGGCCCGTCAGGCCGAGCCCGCCGATCGTGGCCTCGAACAGTTCGCGGTGCGTCTCGGGAGAGCAGACCAGCCGCTCCCCCGACGAGCGCAGCAGCTCGAACCGCGCGACGTGAGCGCCGAAAGTGCCCGCGCGGTGGTGGTTCTTCCCATGAATGTCGTTGGCGATCGCCCCGCCGACCGTCACCCACCTGGTGCCGGGCAGGACTGGAAGGAACCAGCCCCGCGGGACAACGATCTCGAGAAGCTGCGCGAGGGTCACGCCCGCCTCGCACCGGAGGAGCCCGTCGTCGCCGAACGCCATGAGCCGGTCGAGGCCGGTCGTGTCGATGAGCACGCCGTCCTGGTTGAGGCAACTGTCTCCATAGCTGCGGCCACAGCCGTACGCCAGCAGCGGCCCGGGAAGGTCGGCGAGCGCGGGCGCCTCGTCGCGCCACATGGCGCGGACCACCCGGGTCGGGCGCAGCCTCGGATAGCGGCCCCAGGAGCCTCGCGGCCGGGCCGGGATCGCCTCCACCTCAGAGCGCGGCGTAGAGCACGACTCCCACCAGCACGCCGACGATGTAACTCGATGGGTCGCGTGCTGAAGCGACGATGGGATCTTCGTGGATCTGGCCGCGGTGTGCCAGCAGCCACATGCGGCCGGTCCAGAAGAGCAGCAGCGGGCACACGAGAAACAGCACGGCCGGTTTGCCGTAGAGGACGACCACCTCGTCGCTGTTGAGGTAGAGCGCGAGCACCAGAACCGAGAGATAGCCGCTGGTCGCGCCCATGGTGCGGAGCCACTGGAGGTCGGCCGCGACATAGCCTCGCCGCCGCGAGCCGGCCGGCGTGTCGGGGGCGAGCGTGGAGATCTCGCCGTGCCGCTTGAGGAAGGCGAGGCTCAGAAAGAGAAACGTGGAGAACGCCAGCAGCCATGTCGAGAAGCGCACTCCGGACGCCGCGATCCCGGCCAGGACGCGGAGCGTGTAGAGTCCCGCCAGGAGCAGGACGTCGAGCACCGCGATCCGCTTCAGGTAGGCGGAGTAGGCCGTCGTCAGGACGATGTAGAGGATCAGGAGCCCCAGAAACTCGCTCGAGTCCATCGCGATGCCCACGGCCAGCGCCAACCCGATCAACATCGGCGCCAGCACGTAGCCGGCGGCGCCCGGCAGCGCGGACGACGCGAAAGGGCGGTGCCGCTTCGTCGGATGGCTGCGGTCCGCGTCCAGATCCAGCAGGTCGTTGACCACGTAGGCGCCGGAGGCGGCGAGGCAGAAGGCGACGAAGGCACCCAGACCCCGCCCGAGCGTGTCCGGCTCCAGCAGCCGGTGATCGAGCAGGATCGGCACGAAGACCAGCAGGTTCTTCACCCACTGATGCGGGCGCAGCACCTGGACGAGAGCCACCGCCGGCGAGGGTCTCCGCACGGCGTCAGCCACGGGGCATCGACCTCAGCCGGAACCGGCTGACCGCCTCGCTCAGCTCCGCGCGCCGGCCGAGCTCCGCCAGCAGCGCCGTGCCGGTCTCGACCCCGGAGCCCAGAGCGGTACCGGTGGAGACGATCGAGGGGAAGGTGCGATAGTTGCCGGCGAACCAGGTGTTGCGCCAGCTCGTGCTTCGCATCGGCGGATTCCGGTAGTGGCGGCCGAAGACCGGGGAATACATCGGCACGCGCGCGATGTTGGTCCAGAACGGATCGAGCTCGCCACCGAAGACGGCCTTGAAGTCGTCCCGGTACCGGGCCATCAGGTGCTCGTCGCTTTCCTGGAACAGCGGGCGATTCCGGTCTCGCAGATGGGTGACGAAATTAATGCAGGTGTCACCCGGACGCCCGATGGTCGGGTTGAGCTCGGTGAGCAGGAAGATGGCCCCCGCGGCTCGGTCCAGAGAGGCCAGATTCGTCCAGTACGCCCTATCGGAAATCGGTTGCCTGGTGGCGCAGACCACCGAGAGCAGGGCGGAGTAGCGGATCTCGCCCAGGACCGGCGTGTCCTCCCGGGGCACCAGGCCGCGATAGATCTCGGTGGGCACGGTGCTGATGAAGACGTCGCCGGCCACGCGCTCACCGCCCTCGAGCTCCGCCGCGACGACGCGTCCGTTTTCGGTGTGGAGCCGCTCCACCCGGGTGCGGAGGCGCACTCGCACGCCGGCCTCCTCCAGTTTCCGCGTGAGGCCGTCACAGAGCACCTTGGTCCAGTTCGCGCCGGGAATGTAGCCGAAGGGCGCCGATCCCTCCCGATAGTGCAGCCGCGCGCCGAGCCAGGCCCCACTCACCTCATCGCAAGGCAGCTCGAACTTGAGTCGGGTCAGACGCTCGAAGATGGATCGGCGCACGCCGGGCCCCGCGAATCGATCCACCAGCTCGGCCGCGCTGCGGTCTTCCCACCCCGACCAGTCTTTCCGCCCGAAGGCGATCAGCATGAGCCGGGCGAAGCGAAGCTTGTCGGGCAGGCTCATCGGATACCGGAGGAACCCGGCGGGGGTTCCGAGGTCGTACGCCTGGCCGTCGAGGTGGAACAGCATCCGCACCGGGCGCCACCGCACCGAAGGCAGTGCGCCAAGCAGGTCCAGAAAGTAGAGCAGGGTGCGGTCTCGATGAAGGATCTGGTGGTAGCCCAGAGGGTAGAAGTGCCCGTCCCTCTCGAAGCTCCCGGCCAGGCCGCCGAGCGCGGATCCACGCTCGATGACGGTGACTTCGTGCAGTCCTCCCCGCGCCAGCGTGAGGGCCGCCGCGATCCCCGAGAGGCCGCCACCCAGCACGACGACGGAGGGCGAGCGCGTCTCGCCCACTCAGTGGGTCCTCCGGGTATGGGACGCCTTCCCCTCCGCCGCTGTCGTGTGAAGGTTGTAGTATACGCACGCGCCGCAGGCGGCGACGTCCTGCTCGTCCCTGCTCGGTGATCGCATCCCATCCTCCAGAGTCGAGCCCGTTCAGTGAGCAGCTCTTTCGCACCACGACCGCTCGTGCTGCTGCTGGTGTGTGCGGCGTTGATACTTCGCGTCGTGCTGGCGCTTCGTCCCGGAATCTGGGGCGACGAGATCTTCTCGCTGGCCATGGCCACGGGTCACAGCCTGGAGCATCCGGCCGCGGAGGCGCGGAGCGCGCTGGGCGACTTCGTCCAGCCTCCTGGGGTCGAGCCCTCCTCCACGTTCAGGCGCTACGTGGAGCACCAGCATCCGCCGGCCGGGCCGGACCGGGTCATCCGCGCCGTCCGCCTGTCCGACACGAGCCCACCGCTCTACTACCTGCTGCTCAACGGCTGGACCCGCGTGCTCGGCACGGGCGACGCGGCATTGCGGTTCTTCTCTCTCCTGTGGGCGGTGCTCACGCTCCCCCTGCTCTGGCTTCTCGGGCGGGACGTGGGCGGGCGCGCCGTCGGCGGGGTGGCCGTGGTGCTCTACGCCTGGTCGCCCCCGAGCGTGTTCTACTCCGTCGAAGGCCGGATGTACTCGCTGGTGTGGCTTCTCGCCACCGCGCTGGCCTGGCAGACGCTCCAACTGTCGCGACGCGGCGTCCGATCGTCCGCGGCGGCGGCCTGGCTCGGCATCGCCGCCGCGGGACTCTACACCCACTACTTCTTTCTCTTCGTCTGGCTCGCCTTCGGCGCATGGCTGCTGGCGTGGCCCGGCCGCATGTCACGGCCGGCGGCCGCGGCTCTCGTCGCCGGGAGCGCCCTCGCCGCCGCGCCCTGGTACCTGCAGGTGCCGGAGTCGCTCTCGCGCTGGCGGGTGACCGGCGCCTGGCTCTCGGACCCGCTCGGCTGGCCGGAGATCGCCACTCGGCCGTTCGAGCTGGCCTGGAGCCTGCTCGCGGGGGGCAGCCTCTGGGGCGGTTCGCCGGCCGTGGACGCCCTCCTCGCGCTCGCCTACCTGCTCCTGGCGCTCTGGATCATGCGCCAGGGGGGTCTGCGCGAGCTGTTCTCACCCGACCGCCTGCTGGTCTGGGCCTGGGTGGCGGCCGCGGTGCTGGGGCCGTACGTCTTCGACCTGGTCCGCCACACCGGCGCGTCCCGCATACCCCGTTACGTGCTGAGCGGCCTTCCCGCCGCGATGCTGCTGGCGTCGCTGGCGATTCAGCAATTGCGCCCCCGCCTCCGCGCGCTCTTCGTCGGCCTCGTCATCGCCGCCTGGACCGCCGGGCTGTGGCCCATCGTGCGGCAGCCCAGCCGGCCCGGCGCGGTGTACCCCGCTCTCGCGTCAGAGCTCGACCGCTGGGCGGAGCCTGGCGATGTCGTGGTGGTGCACTCGATCCCGTCGGGTGTCATCGGCCTGAGCCGCTACCTCGGACGAGACCTGCCTCTGGCGGCTTCGATCGAGCCTCTGGGCCTGCGGCAGCCCGATGATCTCGCCGCGTTGCTCGCCGGCCGCCGCCGGGTGGCTCTGGTGCAGGTCCACAACATCGGCCAGCCATCATCCGCCGAGCCCTGGTTGCGCACGCACCGGCGGCTGGCCGGCCGCCGGGTCTACGACGGGACGCGGGACGCACTGTCGCCGGATCTCGCGTCGTTGTCTCCCGCCATGCAGGCGGCTCTGGCGCAGCACCGCCTCGTGGAGATCTTCTACTTCGAGCCGATCGAGTTCGAGCCGATCGAGGGCCCGTCCGTCGTTCCGGCTCGCCGGTAGATGCGGGGACCGCTGTCGTTCACGGCGTACACCAGCGGCCACCCGGCCGCTCGAGCCTCCGCAACCGGGGCGGCATAGCGCCGGGCCACGTCCAGAAAGCTGAGCTGATCCACGATCAGGTAGGTCACGGGTACCTCTTCCAGAAGATCCTGCGCTCGTGCCTGATCTATCTCGTAGGGCGGCATCACCGCCGGCAGACCGGTCCGAAGGTAGGCCAGATGCGGGGTAGACGTGGCCACGATGCCCTGGGCCGGTCCCCGCTTGGCCAGCCAGTCGAGCGCGTCGTCGTGCAGCTGCCAGGTTCGGTCGTAGAAGAACAGCCGGTACGACTGGACGCGCCCCGCTGCGTCGGTCATAGCGGCGGGCTGGTGGTGCTTGGTGAAGACCTTGTACACCGTGTAGACCTGCTGAACCAGCACGAAGCCCAGCGTGGCGATCCCGGCCAGCGAGGCCGCTCGCCACCACGCTCCGCCGGAGCGGCGCGCGCGGGCGGTGAGCGCCGCGGGCACCGACACGAGGGCGAGAGCGAGGATCGGCGCCAGCGGAGTCAGATAGCGCCCGAATTGGCCGGGCCACGGCGTCGTGGCGATGAGCAGCACCGATCCCGCCACGTACAGCACCAGGAGCCACTGCCGCCGGCGAGCGAGCAGCACCAGCCCGCCGATCACCATCGCGCTCAACAGGCCGAGCACCGCCGAGATGGTCCAGTCGGGCAGAGGAACCCCGGGAAACCGCTCGCGAACCCGGACCACCTCCCCTACCAGCCACCCCCGTTGCAGCGTGGCGGCCTCTCCCAGTGTGCCCGGAATCGCCGAGAGGTTGCTCGTCAGGCGCGCGGCGAGATCCGACCTCGTCGCCGTTCCGAGCTCGGGGCGGAAGGGGTCCACGTACGACATGTTCTCGAGATACCCGACGTTGTAGAACTGGTAGCCGGCCCGCTGATAGGAATACGCCGGCTGGGAGAACGCGGGATCCGACTTCACGTGGTGCACGTAGGCCTGCCAGCCCGCCACGGCCGCCAGCGCGACGGCGCCCCGCGCTGCGGCCTGGCGGAACTCGCGGCGCAGCAGGCTCTCGGCGGCCCAGGCGCCGAGGAGTGCCACGCCCGCGGTCCTGAGACCGAAGGCGCCGACCGCGAGGGCGCCGGCCCCGAGGCCCGGCGGAGCGAGGAAGAAGAAGACGGACAGCGCGGTGTACGGCAGGTCGGCCGCGAAGTAATCGGAGAGGAAGAGGGCCTGCGCGTTGAGAATGGCCAGCAGTGCCGCGACGAAGGCGAACCCCGGGGAAAGGAGCCGCCGGGCCAGCGCGAACACGGCGAGCGCGTAGCCGATGAAGAGCAGGGCAGCCGTGAACCGGAGCCCTCGCCCCACCACGACCGGATCGGACGTTCCCAGCACGCGCTGGTGCAGGGCCGCGATCGCGGGCAGAACCGGCGGGTACTGTATCGCCTCGATCGCACCCGGCTCGTTGAGCAGCCGGTAACCCCTCCCCTCCGCGAGCGACGTGCCGAGGATGTAGTAGACGCCTGCGTCGTAACGGAGATCCAGCGGCCCCTGGAGGCGCGGCAGCCAGAGGCCCACCGCGACGAGCAGGATGATCGCGGCATAGCGCAGGTCGGCGGCCGTCCACCGGCCCAGTGTGCCGTCGCTCACGGGCGATCCTCCGGCCGGGTGATGGACATGGCCGAGATGAAGAGCGACGAGAAGATCGTGCTCGAGCCCAGAATGACGAGCGTGGCGGCGAAGGAGACCCACTCCGGGTGCGGCAGCGGCAGCAGGTCGGAGCGGAGCCACTCCACCACGATCGCGACCAGGATGGCCGCGCCCATCGCCCCCAGTCCGGCGCCCAGGAGCAATCCCCCCTCAAGCTGGAAGCGGCGGTAGAACCCCGCCAGCAGCCGATTGTTGTGGTCGAACCGCCGGCTCCAGGAGTACGTCTTCGCGTGGAGTCCGAGGCTGAGGATCTCGAAGCCGACCACGCTGAAGATGGTGGCGAAGACTGCGGTCACACCGGCCGCCGGCCGCCCTCCGAACTGCACGACTCCGAGCAGCACGGCGAGATGGATCAGCAGCCCCATGACCAGCAGGGTCGCCCCCGGAACCAGGAAGAGCTGGTTCGGCGAGTACAGCAGCATCATCCGCAGACTTCGCCAGCCGTCGCGGAAGGTGCGGAGCTTGGACTCGCCCTTGCGAGGCGCCAGCACGATGGGGATCTCGGCCGCCTTGAGCTTGGCCAGCCCCGCGTTGATGGCGAGCTCCAGGTTGAACTCCATGCCGGGGCTCACCGGGCGGATCCGATGGTATGACTCCCGGGAGAAGGCGCGAAAGCCGCAATAGACGTCGGTGTAGCGCGTGCCGAAGAGGGTATTGAGGATGCGGGTGAGCGCCGGGTTGCCAAACCAGCGGTGCAGCGCCGTGATGTGCCGGTCGCCGCCGCCGAGGTACCGGCTGCCGGTCACGAACTCGTTGCCGCCCTCCTGCAGCGCCTCGAGGAACTGCGGGATCATGGTGAAGTCGTAGGTGTCGTCCGCGTCGCCCATGACCAGGTAACGGCCCCGGGCGCTGTCGAAGCCCTTGAGGTAGGCGTTGCCGTACCCCCGCAGCGGCTGATGCACCACCCGGGCGCCCATTTCCTCCGCGATCGCCACCGACCGGTCAGTGGAGCCGTTGTCGGACACCACGATCTCGCCGCACAGGCCGGCATCGGCGAAGGTCTGTTGGATCTTCTCGATGCAGGCACCGATGGCCGCCTCCTCGTTGAGGCAGGGCATCACCACGGACACCAGCGGCTCCCGCGTACCGTTGTCACTCATGCGCATGCCTCCGACTGTTGGGATCCGACGGCGAGGCGGGCGGCGGCGCGTCGGGCCGCGTGATACCGGCCCAGGCCGACCACGCATCCCTGAAGCTCCGCCAGGCCGAGCGCCCGCAGAGGACCGGCCGGCGCCGCTTTGGGCACCAGGATTCGAAACGCCGTCTTGGCGTACCACCAGCAGGCCAGGCGCGCGAACGCGAGACGCTCGTCGGGATAGGCCAGCATGCTGCGCACGACGTACGCCGAGAAGCCGATCCCGTGATCCGCGATCTGCCGCCGCAGGTCCTCGCGTGTGCGCCGGTGCCGGTGCCGGACGATCGCCCGCGGCTCGTACACCAGGGCGTGACCCTCCTTCAGCACCCTGAAGAACATTTCCAGATCGCCTCCGCCGCGGGACGGGGTCCCCACGTCGAGCGCCGGGTCGAAGGGACCGATCCGGCTGAACACCGACCGCCGGAAGGCCATGTTGGCGCCGGTTCCGTAGTCGCCGGCCGCGCCGTAGCGGAGTGCGATCGGGCCGCCGTTGGCCGGAGCCACGCGGCGTGGCGCGAAGCCGCGCCCGAAGCTCCGATAACGCTCGAACAGGACCTGGGCTTCGGTGTCGAGCTCGGCCGGAAGCACGAGCCCGGTGACCGCGGCGACCGACGGATCGTGCTCGAACGCGGCCACGATGGCGCCGATCCAACCGGAATCCACCACGACGTCGTCGTCGGTGAACGCGATGATGTCGCCGGTGGCCTCCGCGATGGCGCGGTTGCGCGCCCAGTCGAGGCCCGGTGTCGGCTCCCGCGTGTACCGCACCTTCGTGCCGAGCCCCTCGACCAGCAGTCGGGTCGCGTGGCTGGAGGGGGCGTTGTCCACCACCAGCACGTCGAGATGGGGGTAGCGGAGCGCCTGGAGCGACTCGAGGCAGCGGCCCAGGTCCTCGGTTCGGTCCCTGGTGCACACCGCCACCGTCACCAGTGGGGTCGCTGGACTAGCCACGGTAGCCAGCCAGGACGGCGTCGATCGGCCCATCCATGACGACACTGCCGTCCGCCAGCCAGATGCCACGGCCGCAGAGCGCCCGCACCTGATCCAGCTCGTGGGAGACGAGGATGAGCGTGCCGCCGCGGGCGTGATATTCCCGAAGGCGGCCGAGACAGCGCTCCCGGAACGCCTGGTCGCCGACCGCGAGCACCTCGTCGAGCAGCAGAATGTCGGGCTGGAGACATACCGCCACCGAGAAGGCCAGGCGGGCTTCCATGCCGGAGGAGTAGTATTTGAGCGGCGTGTCGGGCAGGTCCGGGATCGCGGCGAACTCGACGATCTCGTCGTACCGTGCGGCCAGCTCCTTGCGGCCGAGGCCCAGGACGGCGGCATACAGCGCGATGTTCTCGGCTCCCGTCAGCTCGGGGTGGAAGCCGGCGCCGAGCTCGATGACGGCGGTGATGCGTCCGCTGGTTTCGATCGTGCCGGCCGAGGGCTGGTAGATCCCAGCGATCAGCCGGAGCACCGTGCTCTTGCCCGAGCCGTTCCGCCCGAGCAGCGCCACCGCCTCCCCACGCTCCACCGCTAGGTCCACGCCCCGAAGGGTGAACTCCGCCCGCCGCGTGTGGAGCGGACGCCGGAGGACGCGGCGGATGAACCACTCCCGCAACGAGCTGGTGCGGTGCTCGTAGAAGTAGAACCGCTTCGAGACCCCTCTGAGCGTGACGGCCGCGGCCGCCGCACGCTCAGACGATCTCGGGAAAGATCGAGGCGTAGCGGCGGAAGATGGCATATCCGACCAGGTAGACGGTACAGGCGGCGACCAGCATGCCGCCGAGCAGGTGGAAGGACGGCATCCTTCCCCAATAGAAGGCCTCGTGGTAGAGCGTGAGCAGGCCCGCGATGGGGTTGAGGAAGTAGAGTCCGCGAGCGGCTTCGGGCACCATCGTGGCCGGGTAGAACACCGGCGACAGATAGAAGAGTGTCGTGAGAGCGATCGGGAGGGCGTGGTAGACGTCGTAGTAGAACACCGAGAGCGTGGCGATCGGCAGCGCGAACCCGACGACCAGCAGGAGCTGGATCAGCACCAGCACCGGGAGGAGCGCGTAGCTCTGGGGAATGCCGCCGTGGTGAAAGACGGCGATGACCGCGACGACCAGGCCGATCTCGGCCACGAACTCGATGAGCCGCGAGCCTGCCGCGCCGAATACCAGGATCTCACTGGGGAACGCGACGCTGCGGGTGAGCCGGGAATGCTCGGCGAAGATGTAGGTGCCGGTGTTGAGCGTCTGGAGCGCGAAATTCCAGACGAAGTACCCGCTGAGCAGGAAGGCCCAGTAGTGGGGCAGCGGGATCCTCACCACGTGGCTGAACACCACCCCGAGCACCGTCACGGTGAAAAGCGGGTTCACCAGGGTCCACACGAACCCGAGCAGCGACCGCTGGTACTTCACCTTGAGGTTCCGGACCACGAGACTGTGCAGCAGCTCGCGGTAGCGCCAGACGCGCTGGAGGTGCCCTTCGCCTCGCGTCATGCGGCGTACCGCTCCCGCCGCGCCCGCGCGAGTCGCCGGGCCCGTGGATAGGTCACGAGTCCGAGCCAGCAGTTCCACCACATGCGGAGCAGCACCCGGGCGGGGAGCGGGTCTTGGCCGATCGCCCGGCGCATCAGACGCACGCCCGGCTTGGCGAGCCGCCATCCGGTATACCCGGCGAGCGCGGGACGCATGCCGCCGCTGCCCGACACCAGGTGCTTGCCGAGGAACGCCAGCACCGCGCGCTGATGTCCCACGATCTGGTCGCAGGCCGCGGCCACCTCTCGGCGGTGTTCGTGCCATGCGAGCGCCGACGGCTCGTAGACCACCGCGTGTCCGGCGCGGAGGGCGCGCCAGAGCAGGTCGTGGTCACCACCTCCCGGGAGGGCCGGGCCCAGGTCGAGCGCCTCGTCGAAGCCTCCCAGCGCGCGGGCGGCGTCTCGCCGCACCGCGTAGCTGCAGCCGCAGCCGACACTGATCGCCCAGGCGATGAGAGGCGCCCGCCGGCCGTGCAGGGGGCGGCCGGCGTCGTCGGGAAGCCGGATCCGCTCGGCTCCCCGCGAGAAGCCGCCGTTGGCCTCGAAGAGCCGCTGTCCCGGCGTGTCCACGCCGAGCGGCTCGATCCGGCCGGTGCACACGGCCACGCCAGGGTCGTCCTCGAACACGCGCCGAAGCGCCTCGGCCCAGCCGGGCGCGGCGACCGCGTCGTCGTCGAGAAACGCGAGGACCTCGTAAGCCGCGGACTCGAGAGCATGGTTGCGCGCGAAGTCGAGGCCGGGGACCGGCTCCACCAGGTAGCGGACCGACGGAAACCGTTCGGCGACCAGCGTGAGGGTCGCGCCGCTGCCCGGCGCGTTGTCCACCACGAGAATCTCGGCCGGCGGCACTGTCTGGCCGACGAGGGATTCGAGCGCTCGCGCGAGGAGTCCGGGCCGATCGCGGGTGCAGACGACGGCGGTGAGTCGCACGGCGCTCATTCCCACCGGGCCCGCAGCGCACCGGCGGCTTCGCCGTGGCGGATCCAGCGAATCCCCCCGGCGGCCAGGCCGGCGGAATAGGCGAGTCGGGCGGCCAGCACCGCCGGCAGCATGACCACCGGCTCCAGCACCCGCGCGCGCACCCAGCAGGCCAGGATGTAGGCGGTGCTCCCCAGCGCGAGCGGAACGCTCCCAGCCACCAGCAGCCACGGGTACTGGTAGATCCAGGCCGCGCGCACGGCCCCGGACCGGGCCTTGCTCTCGATCGCGCTGTAGCCCCAGCGGTAGTTGCGCCGAAGCAGGTTGCCGAAGCCGGGGCGGTTCCGGTGATAGACGATCGCCGCCGGCTCGAAAACGATCCGGCCGCCGGCGCGCCGGACCGAGGATTGCCAGGCCAGCTCCTCGTGGGAGTAGGCGATTGGTTGCCGCTCGGTGAAGCCTCCGGTGCGGGCGAAGACCTCGCGCCGCACGCTCAGGTTCCCTGGCGGATGGTTGGGGACGTCGCCCGCGGGCCTGCGGGAGTGCACATGGTACCAGCCGCAGTAGTAGTCGCAGCGCGCCATCGCGGAGAGCCCGAGCGGCAGGTCGAGGGCACCGCCGACGACGTCCGCGCCGGCCTCGTGCGCCTCGCACAGGCGCTCCAGCCATTCCTCGCCCGGGGTGCAATCGGCGTCGAGAAATACGATCGGATCGCCGGCTGCAATGCCCGCCCCCCGGTTGCGGGCGAGGGCCGGATTGCCCCCCTCCGTGTCGCCTCCCAGCTCGATGACCCGTGCCCCCGCCGACCGCGCCGCGTCTCCCGTCCCGTCGGTCGACGCGTCGTCCACGACGATCACTTCGACCAGGCGGCCACGGGCACCCTGGGCGGCCACCGCGCGCACCAGCGCGCCGATGCCGGCGGCTTCGTTGCGCGCCGGGATCACGACCGACACCAGGCCGGCGTCAGGCCGCGGCACGGCGGTGCACCTCGTCGTAGATCTCGTCCACCGATTGCACGAATCCGTTCCACCCCAGGTGCTCCACCGCGTACTCGCGCGCGGCGGTGCCCAGGGCGCGGCCGCGGGAGGCATGACAGAGGACCGACACGAGGCCCTCGGCAATCGCCTCCGGGCGAGGAGCGACAAGGACCGCCAGGTCGTCGGTGAGCACCGCGCGATGGGTCGAGATGTCGGTGGCGACGATGGGCCGGCCCGACGCCAGATAATCGAAGATCTTGAGTGGAAGGTTGCCTCCGAACGACCGGGGCGAGACCAGGACGTCGGCCATGGCGAGATAGGAGGGCATCATCGAACGCGGCTGCCGCGCCACGATGGTCAGCGTGCCGTCGCGCGTCAGTGCCTCCGCCGCCTCGGTGATCGATGCACGGTGGGCCTCGTCCGCGCCGATGAGGACGAACCGCGCCGCCGGTACCCGAGCCCGCACGATCGGGATGGCGGCCAGCAGATCGGCCAGGCCCTGGTACTCCTCGAAAGTTCCGCTGTACATCACGACGGGTGCGGCGGCCGGGAGACCCAGACTCCGCCGGAGCACGAGCGCGTCGGCCGGATCGACTTGGCCGGGAGTGCTGGGGAACTTCCACTCCCGCACCGGGGTGCTCGGCGCCATTCGGCGCACCCGAGGGGCCAGGCCGAGGCTCGCGACCACCAGATCGGCGCGGGTGAGGAGCCACCGCTCCGCGGCCACGGTCGCCGCCGGTGTGGGAGGAATTCTGGCCCACCGATATTTCAGGAGCTGCTCGGGAATGCTCGACTGCATGTCGTAGAGCAGCGGGATGCGATGGCGACGGGCCCAATAGAGTGCGGGCCACGCGGCCTCCTCGATCGCGTGGATGCAGGAATAGGTCTCCTGCTCCAGACGCCTCCCGAGAGCCGCGACGAGGCAGGCGTCGAGCGCCACCTTCCGATGCGACAGACCGATGGGGACGGAGCGGAAGTCGAAGGGGTTGGCGGCGCGAAAAATACGCAGTCCCGGCAGCACGACGTCCGCGCCCATCGGAAAGGTGAGCAGATCGACTCGATAGCTGAGCTGACTGAGTGCCTGAAGAACCTGCCGGAGGGCGATCGGGGTGCCGCGATCCTCGTAAAAGGGCTGCGGGGCGACTACGAGAATCTTCGGGCCGAGGAGGCGATCGACCCCGGAGAAGCGCGTCTGACCGCTCTGTTTGCCTCGGGGAAGTACATCCACGCTCGGCTGGGCCATGTGCTCATCAAGTCGAGGTGAATCAAGGGGTTACGCCGACCAGCCACACCTGGATAGCGCGCTTCGGTGCCCTCCTCAGGGCAAGAACCTTGCCCACCATGTCATGGGGCATGGCATCGCAGAAGCACTATCGTGCCCGGGCTTCCGAATCCCGCCTCGCTGGTCAGCACCAGCTCCTCATGGTCGAACCATGAGATCCCTTCGCCCTGGAGTTGAAGGCCGGCGGTCTCGCATCCCACGCCGAGCGGGCGCAGGGTGTGGCCGGCTGCGAGCCGGAAGAGAAAGATCGCGCGATAGGTGCGGACGGCGACCAGCTCGCCGGAGGGATGGAGAGCCGCGTCGGTGACGAGCGCACCGAGGTCGCCCGTCTCGATGGGGAGCGTGCCGATGGGGGCGGCGAGGAACTCCGTTCCGGTCCAGGCGCTCGCCGGGACCCGATACGCCTGTACCACGCCGTCGCGTCCCTTGCTGATGAGGTAGACGGTGCCGTCACTTCCAACGAACGCTGTCTCGACGTCGCGCGGGCCCCCGGGATATCGCAGGTCGAGGGCCTCGGCGCGCCGGGTACTCCGCGCCGTCGAGGAAAGCGAAGGCTCGGGCACGCGGTACAATCGCGCGGAGGCGCGGCGCTCGAGGTTGTCGCCGGTATCGGCGATGTAGAGGCATTCACCTGTGCCGCAGGGGCCCAGCGAGATCGCCTCCCAGTCCTCGTTTTCCGCGCCCACGACCCTGAACGCGCCGCGATCCCGGCCGAGGGTGTCGGTCGCGAAGATGAGCGGCTCGTTGCCCGAGTCGTTCAGGGTCCAGAGAATGCCGGGCTGGCGGCTGCTTGCGGCGACGCCCGAGCTCTCGATCAGCTTGGGGTTCTCGAACGCGCCCGTTCGCCGGGGGTTCGACGGCCGGTGCATCTCCCACGGCGACCGCACGCTTGCCCCGGCACCCAGCCCGCCCGCCGCGGCCACGGCCGCGCCGAGCGCGACGGCCAGCAGAGCTCGGCTCAGACTGCCGCGGAAGGGCACAGATCGGCCAGCACGCACTCCGGGCAGCGGGGCCGCCGGGCGATACAGACGCGCCGGCCATGGAAGATCAGAAGGTGTGAGACCAGGGCCCACTTCTCGCGGGGAAAGAGCGGCATCAGGTCCTGCTCGATCCTGATGGGATCGTCGTGCCGGGTCAGCTTGAGGAGCCGCGACAGCCGCGTGACGTGAGTGTCCACGGTGACCCCTTCGTTGATCCCGTACGCGTTCCCCAACACCACGTTGGCGGTTTTGCGGCCCACGCCCGGCAGGACCCGCAGCTCTTCCATGGTACGGGGCACTTCGCCGCGGTGGTCCGCGACGAGGGATCGGGCCATGCCGATGAGGCTGCGAGCCTTGTTGCGGAAAAAGCCGGTCGAGCGGATCATCGCCTCCACCTCTTCGCGGTCGGCGCGGGCGAGATCGTCGGCCGAGGGGTATCGAGCGAAGAACGCCGGCGTCACCATGTTGACGCGCGCGTCGGTGCACTGGGCGGAGAGGATGGTGGCGACGAGCAACTGGTACGCGTCACCGTGGTCGAGCGCGCAGCGCGCGTCGGGGTATTCTCGCTCGAGCCGCCGCAGGATGGTCGTCGCCCGCTCGGATCTGGCAGCCTTCGATTCGCGCCCGGCGAGCCGGGCGAGGCCCCGCTTTCCCGTCTTCAATGCCGGCGTCGAGCGTAGGCGGTGAACTCGTCCACGGAGCGGGCATTGAGGACGTCGTCGGGGCCCAGCCAGCCCTTCCGCGCCATGCCCAGGCCGAACTCCACGTTGCCGATGCCCGAGACGCTGTGGGCGTCCGCGCCGATGGAGATCATCGCGCCCCCGGCGCGCGCGCGGCGAAGCACGCGCCAGTCGAGATCGAGCCGGTGCGGGTCGGCGTTGATCTCCAGCGCGACACCGCTCGCCGCCGCCTTCTCGATCACCGCATCGAGGTCGAGCCCGTAAGGGTCTCGCGAGAGCAGCAGGCGGCCCGTTGGGTGCCCGATGATGGTGAGGTAGGGGTTGTCCATCGCCGCCAGCATCCGCGCCGTCATTTCCGGCGGGCTCATGTTGAAGCGGCTGTGAATCGACGCGATCACGAAGTCGAGCCGCGCCAGCACGTGCTCCTCGAAGTCCACCCGACCGTCCGCGAGAATGTCGGCCTCCACACCCTTGAGGACGCGCGCGCCCTCCAGTCGGCCGTTGACCTCGTCGATCTCGTCCGCCTGCCGGAGCAGGTCGTCGGAGGTGAGCCCTCCGGCATACGCGGCCGCCTGGCTGTGGTCGGTGATGCCGATGTACTGGTATCCCGCGGTCCGGCAGGCCAGCGCCAGCTGCTCGACCGAGTTGGAGCCATCGGAGTAGTTGGTGTGGCAGTGGAGAAAGCCTCGCAGGTCGCCGGGCTCCAGCAGGCGCGGCAGCTCGCCTCGTGCCCCGGCGGCCACTTCGCCCTGTCCTTCTCGAAGCTCCGGCGCGAGGAACGGCAGGCCGAGGGCTCGGTACAGGTGCTCCTCGTCGGGAGTGGCCACGAACTCGCTGCCGCGCCAGAGGGCCGCGCCGGTGAGGGAGAAGCCACGCTCGGACGCGTGCTGCGCCAGCTCGGCCAGGTGCTGCTCGCTCCCGGTGGCCTGCACCAGCACCGCGCCGACGTTCACGGGCGTCGTCACCACGATCTGCGCGCTCGCGCCGCCCGCGAAGCGCAGCGTGAGCCGGCGCTCGTCCTGCCCGGCGAACTCGTGCACGCCCGGCAGCTGGCTCAGCCGCTTGAACAGCTCGGCAGGGGACACTTCGGCCACGATGACCAGCACCAGGTCCCGCACGACCTCCGATCGCCGGCGGACGTCCCCGGCGACGATCGCGCCGGTGACGCCCGGCAGGCGCGCCAGCGCCAGGCGGAGACCCTCGGCTTCCTCGGCGGCATGGTGGGAAAGGCGGAACGCGTTCGCCTGCCGCAGGAAGGCGATGCTCCTGAGGATGTTCTCGGAGGTCTTGCGGCCGAACCGCGGGAGCTTGGCCAGCCGTCCGTCGAGGGCGGCGGTCTCGAGCTCCGGCAGGGATTCTATTCCCAGCACCTCGTGGATCTGTCGAATCTTGGCGACGCCTAGCCCCGAGATCGACAGCATCTCGACCAGACCGGGCGGGATCTGCTCCCGCAGCTCCTCGAGGAGCCCCGCGCGGCCGGTGTTGATCAGCTCCGTCGCGATCTGCAGCGTGGCGGGTCCGACACCCTTGGCCGCGGCGAGGGATCCGTTCTCCAGCCCCTGGCGCAGGTCGCCGGGATAAGTGCCGATCGCGCGTGCGGCGGTGCGGAAGGCGCGGATTCGGAAGGGATTCTCGGCTCTCAGCTCGAGGAAGGCGGCAATCTGCTCCAGCACGTCCGCGACGGCCTTCTTGTCCATGAAGTCCTTCAGCGTTTCCATCGAGCATCTCCGGATTCGACGCCCGCTGCCAGGAACCGGGTGCGCCAGCCCAACTCGAGCAGCTCCTCCTCCCCGACGATGGAGCGCAGACCCGCGGTGGCCCCGCCGGTGAGCGTCGGGTCGAAGAGGCGGGAGCCGTCCTCCCTCGCGAGCCGTTCGACCCTGCCGCCCGTGGCTTCCACCGCACTGAAGCCGGGCCGGTCCGGCCGCATGCCGAAGATCCCCAGCACGCGCAGGTCGCCGTCAGGAGTGCGCGACACGAAGATCCCGTCCAGCGGCTCGGGGGGCTGGTTCTCGATGACCGTGGCCCAGATCAGCCGCTCGGGAAATTGGGCGAAGTAGGGAGGGACGTCCTTCGACTCGGCCGCCTCAGCCAACGGCTGTTCCAGAAGCTCCTCGGCGGCCTGCGGGCCGATCGGAATCGTGACGGCTCCGGCGGCCCAGGCGAGGAATGCATGGTGAACCAGCGCGGCCATCTGATCCATCGCCTCGCCGAGACCTTCCTCCGGCCGGAGGTCGTGGAGCAGCGTGACCACTTCGCGATCCATGAGGAAGGCGTCACGATCCGAGGGGTCGTGCCCTCCCGCCGCCAGGCTGGCGGCGATTCGCGGAAAGGCGGGCGCTGCGGCGTGGCTGAACACGAGATCCAGGGGAGTAGCGCGGTGCATCGCGGAAAGGTAATGCTGGGGGACCCGATCAGGCTTTCAGGAAATTCCCGACAATACGTACAAATTCCTCGTGGGCTTCGACATAGGGCACGTGGCCACAACGGGGAATCGGGTGGAATTCGGCGCCGATCAAATCGGCGGTCGTGCGGGCCGACTCGAGGGGGATCGGGTCGTCCTCGCCGTGGAGGACCAGCGACGGAATGTCGCGAAGCCCGGGCAGGCCGCCCCGGAGGTCGAAGTCACCAAGACTCGACCAGACTTCCTGCTGGGTGCGCCCGGTGACCCGGAATGGTGTGAGGTTCCGGGCTCGGTCGGGGTCGTGAAAATAGGGGGCGACCGAAAGCTCGAAGATGCGCCGCTGAAATGCGTCGGGATCGCGCTCGCGGAGCCCGCTCTCGCGGAGCAGCCGGCGCGCCTCCTGAAATGCCGGATCGAGATTGCGCTGGCCGAAGCGGGCCTCGAACCGCTCGCGGGCCGCCCGCCACGCCGGGGCGGGGGAGACCAGCGCCAGCCGGGCTACCCGCGCGGGATGATCCAGCGCGTACAGCAGCGCCAGCAGCCCACCCCACGAGTAGCCGGCGATGGCGAGGCGATCGAGCGACCATTCCTGGCGCAGGGCCTCGAGATCGGCCACGTGCTCGGTCCACCCGACCGGCACGTCGCGGGGCACGACGGAGCGACCGCCGCCTCGCTGGTCGTAGTAGATCAGCTCCCGGCCGACGGCCAGCGCGTCGAACCCCGGGAGCAGGTAATCGTGATGCGCACCCGGCCCGCCGTGCAGCACCACCACGGGCGGCCCGCTCCCGATCCGGCGCACGAAGAGCTCGACGCCGCGTATGGCTGCGGTCGATTCGCGTACCCGCGGGTTCACCTGTGCGCGATCTCCGGCGACGCGGCCGCTCGAGCTACAACAGCACGGCCAGGGCTTCCGCCACCCGCCGCATCTCCGACTCTTCCTCGGCGGTGAACGGATCGGGCTGGTCGCTGTCGACGTCGATCTGGCCCAGAATCCTGTCTCCCCGGCGGATCAGGACGACCAGCTCGGACCGCGTCCAGGCATTGCACGCGATGTAGTTGTCGACCGCCCGGACGTCCGGCACGTTCTGGTCGGCTCCGGTGGACACCGCGGTGCCGCAGACCCCCTTGCCGACCGGAATCCGGGTATGCTCGGTGTCGCGTCCGGCGAACGCCTCGAGCACCAGCTCGTCGCCGTGCAGCATGTAGAGATAGACCGACGTGTACGGCGGCCCCGCCGCGCGGATCTTTTCGGCCGCCGTGCGCAGCAGTTCAGCGCGTCCGGCCTCGCGGGCGAATGCCCCCCGGAGGGAGGCGACGATCCGGTCGGCGTTCAGAACGGCCATGGGCTATCCTCCCCGGGTCCCGAGCGTGGCGCGCACGGTGGTGACGTGGCTGCCTCGCCGGATCACGATGCTGACGGTATCGCCGGGCTCGTGGCTTCTGAGAGCGTTGGTCATGGCCTGAAGATCGGGAACCTCGAGGTTGCCGATGCGTGTGATGATGTCGTCGCCCCGTAGCCCGGCCTTCTCGGCCGGACTCCCGGCGCGGACCCCCAGCAGGCGGACGCCGCCGGGATTGTCGGTCATGTCGGGGATGGTGCCGAGGTAAGTGCCGTACGCCGGCGCCGCGTTCGCGGCGCTGTGCGCCGGAGGCACGGCCTCGACGGGCGTCAATTTGGTGGGACGGTTGGCGAGCGCGGTTACCACACCGAGAGTGAAATTCGTGACTCGCCGGAATCCTTCCGGATCGATCTTCTCCCAGTCGTCCGTGGTTCGGTGATAGTCGTCGTGCAGGTCCGTGAACACGTGGAGCACCGGCCGGCCCGCGGCGTAGAACGACGACTGGTCGCTCGGCCCATACCCGTCGCCCTGGGCCTTCAGGTCGAAGCCGGCGTGCCAGTTGAGGGAGTCGAGCAGCGCGGGAAACTCCCTGGCCGTCTGCGCGCCGTAGACGATGAGTCGGCCGTTCCGAAGGCGGCCGACCATGTCGAGGTTGATCATGGCGATCGTGGTGCGCAGCGGATACACCGGCTGCGTCACGTAGTGGGCGGATCCGAGCAGCCCCAGCTCCTCGCCGCTGAACGCGATGAAGAGTACCGTGCGTGCGGGCGGCGATTGCGCCAGCCGCGCGGCGAGCTGAATCAGCATGGCGGCGCCCGAGGCGTTGTCGTCGGCGCCGTTGTGCACCCTGCCGGTGCTGTCGGGATCGAGGCTGCCGAACCCGCCGAGCCCGAGGTGGTCATAGTGCGCACCCACGATCACCGACTCGTTGCGGAGCGCGGGGTCGTGGCCCGGAAGCAGCCCGATCACGTTCTTGCCGACGAGCCCACCCACCCGGGCCGACTGCGCCACCGGGGCTTCCTTGGCGACGGTAAAGGTCTGGAACCAGCCGCCGGCGGCGGGCTGGAGGCCGACCTGCTCGAACCGCCGCGCCAGATACGCCGCGGCGGAATCCGCGCCCGGGGAGCCGGTCATGCGGCCGGCCAGCCGGTCGTCGCTCAGATAGCGTATGTCGTCGATGGCCGTGATCGGCGGCGCCGGCGGTCTCTCCACCCGGTGCTGCTGAGTGCCGAACTGGGCGCGCAGTGTACCGGGCACCGCCAGCAGTGCCAGGCCGGCCATAGACGGGAGAAGTCTCACGCGGATCATCCCTGAAAATACCCCGGTCAGCGGGGCGCGAAATCGGTGTCGGGGGTGAGCCGGCGGGCGAAGGCGGCGAGCAGCCTGGCGGTGCGGTCGAGGTCTTCCAGGGCCACCATTTCGTTCGGGCTGTGCATGTAGCGGTTGGGCACCGACACCAGCGCGGTGGCGACCCCGCGATGGGCGTTGAAGATCGCCTCCGCGTCGGTGTGGGTGTCGCGCGAGGCCGCCTCGATGGAATAGGGAATCGCCTCGGCCTCCGCCGTGGCCGCGAGGAGCTCGAAGACTACCTCGCTGACCGACGCCCCGCGGGAGAGGACCGGCCCACCGGCCAGGCGATAGTCGCCGTGCCGCCGTTTTTCCACGCCCGGGTAGTCGGTGGCGTGGGTGACGTCCACCACGATGGCGACGTCGGGCTCGAGGGCCACGGCCGAGGTTCGCGCGCCACCGCCGGTGGCGGCGATCTCCTCCCTGGTCGTGGCCACGGCGCTCACCGCCGCCGCCGGCCCCCCCGTCCCGGCGAGCATGCGCACCGCCTCGAGCACCACGAAGGCGCCGATCCGGTTGTCGATGCTTCGGCTGACCAGCCGTCCATTGGGGAACTCCAGCACGCTGGTGGCGAGGACGCCGGGGTCTCCGATGCGGAGCTGCCCCTCGGCCTCGGCCCGGCTGATCGCCCCGATGTCGATCCAGAGCTCCTCGACCTTGGAGACCTTCTCGCGGTCCTCCTTGTCCATGATGTGGATGGCCTTCTTGCCCACCACGCCCGCAATCGGCCCGCCGCGCCCGAGCAGCCGCACCCTCTGACCCACGAACACCTGGTGATCCCAGCCGCCGATGGTGTCGAAGCTGATGAAGCCCTCGTCGTCGATGTGCGTGACCATCACGCCGATCTCGTCGATGTGGCCGGCCAGCATCACCCGGGGGCGCCCTGCCGGGTTCAGGATCGCGTAGGAGTTGCCTCCCACGTCCACCCGAACCTCGTCGGCGAAAGCCTCCGCCTCCTTCCGCCACGCGCGCGCAGGCGCGGTTTCGAAGGACGATGGGCCCGGAGTGTCGAGCAGGGATTTGAGGAATGCGAGTGATTCAGGGGTCATAGTCCCTACGGTGAAGAACGCCAAAGGTTCAACGCTCGATCAAACGGCTCGGCCGATAGTTTCCGAACAGCAGCAGCCCGGTGAGCGTCGCGATCAGGGTCCGGAAGTCGTATGTGAGCGAGTAGGCGATCAGGCCAATCACGGTAGGGGCCTCCACCAGGGCCCAGATCACGACGGCCTTGCCGAGGTTCACCCGCCACCATTCGTCCTGCGACGTGCCCCGTGCCGGGCGGCCGAGGCGGCCGGCCGTGAACATCGCCGCGCCGAAGAAGATCGCGCTGATCAGGAAGAGCGCGATGTAGAGCACCCTGCGGTCGGGCAGCGCGTACACCGGCACCGGTGAAGCACGCCCGAGGTACCACGCGACCACGCAGAACATCAGGACGCCGACCACGAGGGCGGCGTGGATGATGCGAGCGCTGATGGACGCGGAGATGGGCGCGCCGGGCGGCACCTCAGCGGCTCGCGATGCGGTAGAGGACGAACCCGAGCCCCGCGAATGCCGCCAGCGACACCAGGTCGCTCTGCGCGAACACTCCCAGCTTTTCCTGGAGACCTACGACGTGCGCCAGGTATTCCGCCGCGGGAACCTGCGCCGCATCCGCCCGGGCGACCAGCGCCGCCGCGATGCCCGCGATGGTGACCCCCGCGATCGCCCCACCCGCGATGAGGCCGCTGGAGAAGAGCACGCCCGGACCCGACTCCACCTGGGCGATGGACTCGCCCCCGCCCGATCTTCGCCGCTCGACCATCCACCGGATGATCCCGCCCGCGAACATCGAGGCTGACGTGGAGATCGGGAGGTACACGCCGACGGCGATCGGCAGCGATTGCAGACCCATCAGCTCGATGGCGAGCGTGAGACAGACCCCAATCAGCACCAGCCCCCAGGGCAGCCTCTGGGTAAGGATGCCGTCGGTCACCAGTGCCATGATCGTCGCCTTGGGAGAATCGAGCTTGGTGATGGGGCGGCCGTCGATCTCGCGGATGCGCCCGCCGATGCCCGGATCCACCAGATAGGCGACTTCCTTGGTGGCGGGGTCCACCAGGTACTTGCCGGGCTGCACCCCACCGGTCGGCAGGTTCACCCGCACCACCTCCCACTCCTCCCCATCGTGACGCATCGTCTCCCCGAGCGTCGTCACCGACCGCTCGTCCGCCCCGGGCGCCCCCGCGGAGAGGGTGACGCCGGAATGCCGCTCCGGGACGATGGTGGTGTAGGTGGTGTTGAGGAGCGCGATGGTCCAGCCGATCGCGAGCGCCGACGTGACCGCGCCGACCAGAATCGCGATCTGCTGCCGGCGCGGGGTAGCCCCGACCAGATACCCGGTCTTGAGGTCCTGGCTGGTCGCTCCCGCGTTGGCCGCCGAGACCGCGATGACGCCGGCGATCGTGATCGCCCCGACCCGGTGATCCACACCGGTCCACCCGATGACGAGGAAGATCGCCGCCGTGCCGATGAGGGCGGCGATGGTCATCCCGGAGACGGGATTGGCGCTCACCCCGATCTCACCGGTGATGCGCGAGGAGACCACCACGAAGAAGAAGCCGAAGATCACGATCAGCACGGCGCCCAGCAGGTTCACCGCGAGCTGCGGCAGCAGGGTCAAGACCAGGGCCAGGGCCACGGCGCCGACCGGCGTGATCCAGATCGGCAGGTCGACGTCGGTCCGGAGCCGGGAAGCCCCCTCGCCCAGGCTGCCCCGCAGGTCGTCGAATCCCGACCGGAACGCCGAGACGATGGTCGGAATCGCCCGGACCAGGGCGATGATGCCGGCGGTCGCCACCGCGCCCGCGCCGATGTAGAAGACGAAATGCGCGCGCACCTCGCTGGGGCTCATGTCGCCGATCAGCTTGGGCTCGGCGAAAATGGGCTCGGTCAGGCCCGAGCCGAAGAGCTTGATGGCGGGTATGAGCACCATGTAGGCGAGAAACCCGCCGGCGAAGAGATACCCCGCGATGCGCGGCCCGATGATGTATCCGACGCCCATGAGCTCGGGCGAGACCTCGGCCGAGATCGAGGCACCCTGATAGGTCCGAGAGGTCCAGCCCGGATACTCCCGCCATCCCCGAAGGCCCGCCATCAGGAACTTGTAGGCGAACGCGATCCCGAACGCCTGAAAGAGCCTCCGTGCTTGGAGGCCGCCCTTCTCGCCCGCGATCAGCACCTCGGCGCAGGCGGTGCCCTCGGGATAGGGTAACCGGCCGTGCTCCTTCACGATGAGCGCGCGACGAAGCGGAATCATGAGGAGAATGCCGAGCACCCCGCCGACCACCGCCACGATCGCCACCTTGCCCACCGTCAGGTCGTAGCCCAGGAGCAGGATGGCCGGCAACGTGAAGACGATGCCGGCGGCGATGGACTCGCCCGCCGAGCCCGTCGTCTGCACGATGTTGTTCTCGAGAATGGTCGACTTGCCGAGCGTGCTGAAGAACGCGACGGCGAGCACCGCGATCGGGATCGACGCCGACACCGTCAGCCCGATCTTCAGCGCGAGATAGACGCTCGACGCGGCGAAGACGATGCCGAGGATGGCGCCGAGCGCCACGGCCCGGATGGTCAACTCGGCCGGAGACTGGCTCGCGGAGATGTACGGCTGGTGTCCCGGGGCCTCGGGCTTGGGGCGGGGGACGGATGCAGTCGCCATGCGTTCCGATTGGGTTGGAAGGTGAAGGATAGTAGGGCCGTCGGCGGCGCCCCGGAAGTCGCGTCCGACGGGTGAGGGTGGTCACGGCGCCCGATCGCCTCGGAGAGTACCGTAAGGGGGCCGGCAAGAGCCGGTCGAATTCTTCATACAGTCGTCTCGCGATCCCGCCGCACGAGGCGGCTGGCGCGGTTCTCACCCGCCTGGGAGGCCGGTATGCTCTGGACGATCTTCGTCATCCTGCTGGTGCTGTGGCTGCTGGGAATGGTGACGTCGTACACGCTCGGTGGGTTCATTCACATCCTGCTGGTCGTGGCCCTCGCCGTCATCCTGATCCGGGTGATCCAGGGCCGGCGGCCCATATGAAGCCCGCCACGATCGTCGGGATCATCTTGATCGTGATCGGCGTCGTGGGTTTCGCCCTGGGCGGCTTTTCCTTCACCCAGAAGGAGAAGGTGGTCGACCTCGGTCCCATCGAGGCCACCGCCGACGACAAGAAGACGGTCCCGATTCCTCCACTGCTCGCCGGGCTGGCGCTGGTGGGCGGTCTGGTACTGGTCGTCACCAGCGCACGGAAAACCTGACGACAAAAAGGCCGCGGGCATTCGCTCGCGGCCTTTCCAGGTTCACCCAGGCGCGGCTCAGTCGGTCGCGCTGCTGTCTGCCGCCGGAGTGCCGTCGCCGATCCAGGCCGGGCGGCCATCCTCGTCGCCACCGAGTTGTACCGGGGGCGGGGGTGCGCTGTCCGCCGGAATCACGATGCCGTCGGCACCGAGCTCTCGAAACAGGTTCCACTGCGCCTGCCGGGCCGCCCAGGGGCGGCTTCCATTGTACATCAGCGTCACCAGCAGCACGCCGTTGGCCCCCCCGAGATAGCCGACCACCGTGGACACCTGACCCAGCGTGCCCGTCTTGGCCCGGACGACGCCCTCACCCGGAAAGCCGGTGTTGAGGCGTCGCAGGGTGCCGGTGCCGTTGGCCGGCAGCAGCTGGGGGAAGTTCTGGCCGGCGGCCGTGGCGGGAAACTTGGCGAGGTAGGCGATGAAGGCCGAGGGCGAGACCCGGTCGTCGTAGGACAACCCGCTTCCATCGGTCAGATAGACGCCTTCGCTCGAGCCGATGACGTCCAGCACGTGCCGGGTGAGCCGCTCGGGCGCCTTGTCCCGGCCACCGGCCCACTGCAGCAGCAGCTCGGCGCCGAGATTGAGACTCCGGCGGTTGATCTCGCTCGCGAGTGAATCCAGGGGAGCGGAGGCCACTTCGGCCAGGATCTGCGGCTCGCCCTCCGGCGGCGCTCCGATGGTCGGCGCGCGGTTCCACGAGATCCCCGCGCGAGCGAGAGCGGAGCCCCATACCGCGTTGAGCACGACCTTGGGATTCGATGCCACCGCCGTGAGGCGCCGCGGTGAGGCTCGCACACCGATGGTTCCGGTGACGATCCAGCCGCCGTCCTGGCGACGGCTGAGACCGAGACGCGTCCTCCGGCCCGCTTCCGTCGTTGCCGTGACGGTCACGAGCGAGGTGATGCCCTCGGGCGCCGTCTCCACCAGTCGCGCGCGGTGGCCGACCTTGGTGCCCGGGCGCACCGTGATCCAGACGATGTTCTCGTGAACCGTAAGCGGGCCGACCGGTGGCGCGAACAGCCGGCCCCGGTGGCGTTCCGACCACGCGGCCGGGTAGATGGCGGTTGCCGGCCCGTCGGCGCTCTGAACCTGCAGCGGGCCGTTGAGCTTCCGGATTCCCGCGCTCGCCAACTGGAGCGCCAGGTCATACAGCGTCGGACCCGAGCCCTGGGCCCGCTCGAGGGTCGGATCGCCGTTCAGCTCGAGGGCCCAGCTGCCCACCCATGCGCCGGTCTCCGGATCCACGCCACCCATGCCCACGACCCGGGTGGAGCGGCGCGCCGCACCACCCAGCACGCTGCGGGCGAACCCTGTTGTGAAAAGCTTGACGGTGGAGGCCGGCACCAGCGGCTGGTGCGGATTCACGCTCCAGAGCATGCTGCCGGTCTGGTCGGCGATGGCGACGCCCCACTGACCGGGCGCGCTCCGGGACGTGGTCTCGAACCATGTGGTCAGCTGCGCGGTGAGGGCGTCGGCGGATGCCTGCGCGGCCACCATGCGAGCGGGGACCAGAGACACGACGGCGAGGCCCAGCACCGAAACGGAACGGCGGAACGACGAAGATGGCAAGTGCGATCCAGGTGCGATTGTTGGCAGCGTGCGAGAAAGTAGGGCGGTTCGGCCGGCTATGGCGGACGAGCCACGAAGCGGCCCCGCGGCAATCTCTACGGTCACGACTGGATGTCAAACATAAACCCCGACCGGGCAGAGCCTTGTACCAATCGGCCCGATGCCGGCTCGCGCCCAGTGGCGGAGCGCGCCTGGGATGGGTCCACCGTGGAGCAAGTACCAGGCCGGGTGCCCGCCCCTCATCGGGTGAGCCAAGTCACGGCCCCGCATGGGGCTGCCGGGTACCGTCAGGGCAGGTCGCGGCTCGATGGCCGGGCCTTGGGTCACCAACGACGATGCAACGGAGGTTTCATGTTACGTACTACCGCAGGTCTCGCCACGGCGGCGATGCTGTTCGGGACCCTGGCGTGCGCCGGCAACACGGCCGGCGGAGCGGACGAAACCGCGGCCGCCCAGGACACCAGCGAGGTTCAGACCCCCCCGGGTTACAGCGGGATGGAGCAGGATACCACCGGGACTCAGCACGAGCCGACCGCCGTGGACACGTTCCTCAACGAGCAGGGGACCGGCGTGCCTACGGATACGATGGGGTACGGCGGCTTCGAGCAGCCCGACACGAGTGGCACCGCGGGTCAGGACACCGGCCAGACGGGTTGGAGCGACACGACCGGCGCGACCGGCGTGGACACCTCCGGCATGACCGGGACCACTGATACCTCGGGACAGACCGGCTGGGATACGACCGGGCAGCAGAGCGGCTGGGATACCACGGGGCAGCAGGGCACCATGGACACCACCGGACAACAGAGCGGGTGGGACACCACCGGCCAGCGGTGAGTCGATAGCGCCAGGTGATGGGGTCGTCGATTGGGTGACATTGGCGCGACGACGGGGGCACCGCAAGGGTGCCCCCGTCGTCGTTCGGCGTGCCACTCGGCCGCTATCGCAGCATGCCTTTCGCGATGGTCTGGAGCTGCATGTTGCTGGTCCCTTCGTAAATCGTTCCGATCTTGGCATCCCGGTAATACTTCTCGGCAGGGTATTCTTTCGAGTAGCCGTACCCCCCGAACAGCTCCAGGCAGTTGGACGTAGTCCGGTCCGCGACCTGGGAGCTGAAGAGCTTGGCCATGGCCGCCTGCTGCTGGAACGGCTGGCTGGCATCCTTGAGCCGGGCCGCGTTGTAGACCATGAGGCGCGCCGCCTCCAGATCGGTGGCCATCTGAGCCAATTGGAACTGCACGCCCTGAAACTCCGCGATAGGCTTGCCGAACTGCTGGCGCTCCTTCACGTACGCGGTGGCGGCCTCGAGCGCGCCGGCGCCCACGCCGATCATCTGCGCGCCGATGCCGATCCGACCCTCGTTCAGCGTTTCGATGGCGATCTTGTAGCCCTGCCCGACGGGCCCCAGCACGTTCTCGTCGGGCACGGAGCACTGCTCCAGGATCAGCTCGGTGGTGCTGGACGCTCGGATGCCCAGCTTGTCCTCCTTCTTGCCCACCGAGAATCCGGGGAAGTCCCGCTCCACGATGAACCCGGTGATCCCCTTGTACCCCTTGGCGAAGTCGGTATTGGCGAAGACGATGAACAGGCCCGCCTCGGCGCCGTTGGTGATCCAGAACTTCCGTCCGGTCAACTCCCAGTGATCGCCCCGGCGCTCGGCCCTGGTGGCCAGCGCGAACGCGTCGCTGCCGCTGCCGGGCTCCGAGAGCGCGAAGGCGCCGAGCAGGCCCGAGGTGAGCCGAGGGAAGAGGCGCTCGTGCTGCTCGGGATTGGCCCAGCGGAGCAGCGCGTTGTTGACCAGGGTGTTGTGCACGTCGACGTAGATGGCCGCCGAGGCGTCGACCCGGGCCAGCTCTTCGATGGCGAGGACCGCCATGAAGATGGAGCCCCCGGCGCCCCCGAGAGTTTCCGGCACCTCGATGCCCATGAGGCCGAGCTCGAAGAACTTGGGGATCAGCGAGGGCTCGAACCGTGCCGCTTCGTCCATGGCCCGGACCAGCGGCCGCACCTCGGACTCGGCGAACTCCCTGACGGCGTCGCGGAACATGCTCTCTTCCTCGGACAGCATGGTCAGCGCGGGAGTGGCCGTGCGGAGGTCCTGCATGCGGAGGGCTCCGAAGGTGCGGGAGGGAGGTCAGGTGCGGGGAGTATACTCCCGGGCGGTGGCTGGTTCAATCGGAGCCCCGGCCAGCACCTCGAGAGCGACCGGCACTCTGCCCATGGGCGCGGAGACCTGCACCCCCTGCACCCGCTCGGCCACGGCGCCGAGCATCTCGCGCGAGATCCGCACACCCTCCGCCAGGGCGGCCTCCTTTCCCAGGGCGCTGGCACATCGCATCCGGTCGAGCACGGAGTCGGGTACCGATACCCCGGGTACTTCGTTGGCGAGGAACTCGGCGTTGCGGAGTGAGACCAGCGGCCAGATGCCCGCGACGACCGGGATGCGGAACGACTCGACCCGCGCGAGAAACCGGTCGAGCTGCGCGAGGTCGAACACCGGCTGGGTGATGGCGAACTCCGCCCCGGCCTCCACCTTCCAGGCGAATCTCCGAAGCTCCCGGTCGAGGTCGTGCGCGGCCGGATTCACGCCGACTCCCACGACGAACCGGGTCGGCTGTCCGATCGGGTTGCCGCCGGGATCGAGCCCCCGGTTGAGCCGCGACACCAGGTTTGCGAGCCCGATGCTGTCGATATCGAACACCGCGGTCGCCTCCGGATAGGGCCCCATCTTCGGCGGATCGCCGGTGACGATGAGGAGGTTCCGGATTCCGGCCGCGGCTGCGCCCAACAGGTCCGACAGCATGCCCAGCAGATTCCGGTCCCGGCAGGCGTAGTGCACCACCGTCTCGATGCCGACCTCACGCTCGATCATCAGGGCGGAGAGCAGCGCGCCCATGCGGCTCTGCGCCCGCGGTCCGTCGGGCACGTTGACGGCGTCCACCCCGGCTTCCTTCAGCTGCCGGACCTGCTCGAACATGGGTCCGGGATCGACGCCTTTCGGTGGTACGATCTCGACGGTGGTGATGAACCGGCCCTCCGACAGCTTGGCTCCGAGCCGGGAGCGCTCGGCCAGGGGAACCGGGTCCACCGCGGTCGCCGGCAGTGGTGCCGCCGCGACCGTCGAGCCGTGCCTCGGCGACACGCTGTGCACGAACCCGACGATCGCGCGGATGTGCTCCGGCGTCGTGCCGCAGCATCCGCCGACGAAGCGGGCGCCCGCCTCGACGATGCGACGGGCGTAGCTCGCCATGTATTCGGGCGACGCCATGTAGATCTTGCGGTCGCCGACTTCGCGGGGCAGGCCGGCGTTCGGCTGCGCCGACAGCGGCACGGTCACCACCTTGGCGAGCTTCTCGATGGCCTCGAGCACCCCATGGGGACCCACGCTGCAGTTGACGCCGATCACGTCGGCGCCCATCGCGGCGAGCGTGGGCCCGAAGACCAGGGGGTCGGTGCCGTAGTGCGTCTTCCCGTCGGTGCCCACGGTCATCTGGGCGATCACCGGCAGGTCGCACTGCTCGCGCACCGCCGCCAGCGCCGCACCCAGCTCGCTGACGTCGCTGAAGGTCTCGAGGATGAACCCGTCCACCCCGCCGGCGAGCAGGCCCCGGACCTGCCGGCCGAACACGTGCCGGGCGTCGTCCACCGACATCTCGCCGAAGGGCTCGATCCTCACGCCCAGCGGCCCGATTGCGCCGACGACGGCGGCGCGCTCGCCGGCCGCCTCCCGCGCGATCCCGGCGGCCACCGAGTTGATGCGCTCGACGTCGGCGGCGAGGCCATGGGTGGCCAGCTTCACCGGGTTGGCGCCGAAGGTGTTGGTCTCCAGCAGCTCCGCGCCGGCACGGACGTACTCCCGGTGGATCTCCTTCACCAGGTCCGGCTGCTTCAGGTTCAGCTCGTCGTAGCAGACGTTGAGGAACACTCCGCGGCCGTAGAGCATGGTGCCCATGGCGCCGTCGGCCACATGGACCCGGCCGTCGGACAGGAGATCCCGGAGGGTGCGCATCTAGGAGCCGGAGCCGCGGAGTGGCGCAACGGCGGCGGGCGCCGGGCCGGTCCCGCGCTCGTAGTTGAGGTTGGGCGCGAGCCAGCGCTCCGCGTCCTCCACGGTCAGGCCCTTCCGTCTCGCGTAGTCCTCCACCTGGTCGCGGCCGATCTTGCCGACCCCGAAGTAGCGCCCTTCGGGGTGCCAGAAATACCAGCCACTCACGGCCGCGGTCGGGGTCATGGCGAAGCTCTCGGTGAGGGAGATGCCCGTCCGCCGCTCGACGTCGAGCAGGTCGAAGAGCGTGCGCTTCTCGGTGTGATCGGGGCATGCGGGGTAGCCCGGGGCGGGGCGGATCCCCTGGTAGGCCTCGTGGATCAGCTCGAGATTGTCCAGCGCCTCGGACCTCGCATAGCCCCAGAACTCGCGCCGGACCCGCTCGTGCAGCCGCTCCGCGAAGGCCTCGGCCAGCCGGTCGGCCAGGGCTTTAGCGAGGATGGCGCTGTAATCGTCGTGCCTGCCCTGAAATTCGGCCACGAGGGCGTCGAGGCCGTGGCCCGTGGTCACCGCGAACGCGCCCAGGTAGTCGGGCACTCCGCTCTCCCGGGGCGCCACATAGTCGGCGAGCGCCAGATTCGGCCGTCCGGGGGGCTTAGCCATCTGCTGGCGCAGTGTGTGAACGGTGGCGAGCAGGTCCGTGCCATCGGGGGTCCGGTAGAGCTCGATGTCGTCGCCCACGGACGCGGCCGGGAAGAGGCCGAAGACCCCGCGCGCGGTCAGCAGCCGCTCGCGGACGATGCGGTCGAGCAGCGCGCGCGCGTCGTCGAAGAGGCTGCGCGCCGCGGGCCCGACCACCGGGTCCTCGAGGATCGCCGGATAGTGCCCCGCGAGCTCCCAGGTCTGGAAGAACGGCGTCCAGTCGATCCGGTCCACCAATTCGGCCAGCGGGTAGTCGTCCAGTACCTGGATGCCCGGGATGCAGGGGGCGGGCGGCGCGACCGCCGACCAGTCGATCACCAGCCGGTTCGCCCGCGCGTCGGCGAGCGGCACATGGCGCTCGGAGGGCCCGCGACCCGCCCGCTGCTCCCGGATCCGCTGGTACTCGGTGCGCACGCCCCGGGCGAAGTCCCCGCGGAGGCCGGGGCTCAGCAGGTTGCTCGCCACGCCCACGGCGCGCGACGCGTCGAGCACGTGCACGGTGGTCCCGTGGTAGTGCGGCTCGATCTTCACCGCCGTATGGGCCCGCGAAGTCGTCGCGCCGCCGATGAGGAGCGGCACCTCGAACCCCTCGCGCTCCATCTCGCTCGCGACGTAGCTCATCTCCTCGAGTGACGGCGTGATGAGTCCGCTCAGGCCGATCAGATCCACGCCCTCGCGGCGGGCCGTTTCCAGTATGCGTGCCGAGGGGACCATCACGCCGAGATCGATCACCTCGTAGTTGTTGCACTGAAGCACGACGCCCACGATGTTCTTGCCGATGTCGTGCACGTCGCCCTTGACGGTGGCGAGGAGCACCTTGCCCTTGGCGCTGGCGCCCCGCGTCCGGTCGCGCTCGGCCTCGATGTACGGGATCAGGTGTGCCACCGATCGCTTCATCACACGCGCGCTCTTCACCACCTGGGGCAGGAACATCTTCCCGGCGCCGAACAGGTCGCCCACGATGTTCATCCCCGCCATCAGCGGGCCCTCGATCACCTCGATCGGCCGCGCCGCCTGCAGCCGCGCCTCCTCGGTGTCCTCCACGACGTAGTCCGCGATCCCCTCCACCAGCGCGTGCGCCAGCCGTTCCGCGACCGGCTTCTCCCGCCAGGAGAGGTCCGCCGTCCGGGTGGCGGCCTGCCCCTTCACCGAGTCGGCGACCTCGAGCAGCCGGTCGGTCGCGTCGGGGCGGCGGTTCAACACCACGTCCTCCACCCGCTCGAGCAAGTCGGGCGGGATGTCGGCGTAGATCGGCAGCGCGCCGGCATTCACGATCCCCATGTCCATGCCGGCCTCGATGGCGTGGTACAGGAAGACCGCGTGGATCGCCTCGCGCACCGGGTCGTTTCCGCGGAACGAGAACGAGACGTTGCTCACGCCACCGCTTACCAGCACGTGAGGCAGCTCGGCCTTGATCCGGCGGGTCGCCTCGATGTACGCCAGCGCGTAATCGCCGTGCTCCTCGATCCCGGTGGCGATCGCGAAGATGTTGGGATCGAAGACGATGTCCTCGGGCGGAAAGCCCACGCGCTCGGTGAGGATTCGGTAGGCCCGCCGGCAGATCTCCACCTTGCGCTCGACGGTGTCGGCCTGACCCTGCTCGTCGAACGCCATCACGATCACGGCCGCGCCGTACCGGCGGACCAGCGTCGCCTGCCGCACGAACTCCGCCTCGCCCTCCTTCAGGCTGATCGAGTTGACCACGCCCTTGCCCTGGACGCACTTGAGGCCGGCCTCGATCACCGACCACTTGGACGAGTCGACCACCACCGGGACCCGGCTGATGTCGGGCTCCGAGGCCATGAGCTGGAGAAAGGTCTTCATGGCCAGCCGGGAGTCGAGCATCCCCTCGTCCATGTTGACGTCGAGCATCTGGGCACCGCTCTCGACCTGCTGGCGGGCGATCTCCAGTCCCTTGTCGTACTCGCCCGCCAGGATCAGCTTCGCGAACTGGCGCGAGCCGGTGACGTTCGTCCGCTCACCTACGTTCACGAAGATGCTGTCCGGCCGAATGGTGATCGGCTCCAGCCCGCTGAGCCGCAAATGGTGCGGCTGGGCCGGTAACCGGCGGGGCGGCAGCCCACGCACCGCGTCGGCGAAGGCGCGGATATGCGCCGGCGTCGTGCCGCAGCACCCCCCCACCAGGTTCACCAGGCCGTGCTCCGCGAACTCCCGCAACACCTCCGCCATCTTCTCCGGAGTCTCATCGTACTGTCCGAACTCGTTGGGGAGGCCGGCGTTCGGGTGTGTGCTAACCATGACCGGCGCGACCCTCGAGAGCTCCTGCACGTATTGCCGCAGCGCGGCCGGCCCGAGCGCGCAGTTGAAGCCGACGCTCAGGGGCCTGGCGTGGGCCACGGAATGCCAGAAGGCCTCGGTGGTCTGACCCGACAGGGTTCGACCCGACGCGTCGGTAATCGTGCCCGAGATCATCACCGGCACCCGCTCGCCGAGCGCGTCGAAGACCGACTCGATCGCGAAGATCGCCGCCTTGGCATTCAGGGTGTCGAAGATGGTCTCGACCAGGAGCAGGTCCGCGCCGCCTTCGAGCAGGCCGCGCGCGGCCTCGCTGTACGTGGCGACCAGGTCGTCGAACTCGATGTTCCGGAACCCCGGATCGTTGACGTCGGGCGAGATCGACGCGGTGCGGTTGGTGGGCCCGAGCACGCCCGCCACGAACCTGGGGCTGTCGGGGTCGCGGCGCTCGAACTCGTCGGCCACCGACCGCGCCAGCGCCGCGGACGCGTGATTCAGCTCGTACACCAGGTCTTCGAGGCCGTAATCGGCCTGCGATGAGGCGGTACTGGTGAACGAGTTGGTCTCGATGATGTCGGCGCCGGCGTCGAGATACGCGGCGTGCACGGCCCGAATCACCTGGGGCTGGGTGATCGAGAGGAGGTCGCTGTTTCCCTTGAGCTCGCGGGGCCACGTGGCGAAGCGCTCGCCGCGGTAGTCCCGCTCGTCCAGGAGATAGGCCTGGATCATCGTCCCCATGGCCCCGTCGAGCAGCAGGATCCGGCGCGCCAGCAGCGGCTCGAGCAGGGCGAGCCGCTCCGCGCGGGTCCGGCCGGATGTCGAGATGGAGACAGGGGGTGAGGCGGCGGCCTGCACGAGGGTCCTCCCTACGAAAATTCCCCGGGCCAAAACGCCACGGGGCAAGCGTTTTAGCGGATTGTTTTACGTGGCCGCAAGCAGCGCAAATCGCCACGGAATCGATTGTCGTACTCCCTCAACCTAACGGGATTGGCAGGGCCGACAAGTGGGTCAGACCCCCAGCCGCCTCGCCGCCGCCTCCGCCGATATGCCGGTCACCTCCACCAGCTTGGCTCGGCCCGTGCTACCCGTCACCAGATCGATCGCCGAGCGGGGAACCTTCAATCGCCGGGCGAGGAAGCCGACGAGCGCCGCGTTGGCCGCGCCGTCCACCGGCGGGGCGGTGAGCCGCACACGAATCGCGCCGTCCGCCAATCCCGCCAGCTCCTCCCGCGACGCCCGCGGCTGGACCCGAAGCCTGAGCCGCACCCCGGTGGCTGTCGGTGAGATGGGCGGCAAAGATCTCACAGCATGCCGAGCACCAGGCCTCTGGCCAGCCAGAGCACCAGCCAGGCCACCATCGGGCTGAAGTCGAGGAAGCCGGTCGGCGGGAGGAGCCGGCGGACCGGCCGGATGATCCAGTCGGTGAGCAGCACCAGCGGGCGCATCCAGGGCCGGTGCTCGGAGACGCCGAACCACGACGCGATCACCCGGATGAAGAGCGCGGCCATGACCACCGTGAACGCCCAGCTCACCAGCAGCCTGATCCAGTCCCTGGGCCCGGCGCTCCCCAGGGCGGTGAGGGTCGCGGCCATCCCGGTGAGCCAGTTGGTCAGGCTGAGCAGGAGCAGCCCGCCCAGGATCACGATCCCGACCAGCCAGAGCGGCGCGTCCTGCGGACTTCCCCCGAACCGGATCACCCTGCGCTCCAGGGGCAGAAGCACCGGATCGCTCACCCGCCTGACCAGCCTGGGCCAGCCGCCGAAGGGCCCGATCCTGCGCCGCCGTACCGCCCAATGGGTCAGGGCGACGATGGAGGCGTAGGCCAGGGCGGCCACTACGATGCCGCGGGCGATACCGTCGAGGGTGAGAGCGGGCACGTTGCCGGAAGCGGTGGGGCTAGTACGCCGCGCCGCCGACCTGAACCGGCCGCTGCGCCCCGTTCCGCGAGGTGCACATCAGGGTAAATCGGCCGGCGTTGATGGAGGCCTCCTCGAGGATGTGGCTGTCGCCGCGGCAGGAGGTTATCTGGCGATCGTCCGCTTGTCGAAACTGCACGGTGACCACGGGCTCTCGGTTGACGTTGACGAGATGACGGGCGGTGGTGGGGGTCAGGCTGTCTACGCCGAGCTGGCGCAGCGAGGATGCGGGCCGGCCCCGATGCGAGCCGCGATAGTCGACCGCCCGGTCCACCAGGTCGAGGACTTCCCGGCCGAGTGTCTCCGCGTCGAGCCTGTCGGCCGGAAGGCTCGCCTTCGACAACGGAGCCGCGCTCCGGGGGCTGTCGTCCTCACCGCACGCCGCGCCCAGGCAGAGGAGTGCCAGAACCCGCCAGTAGCGGGGAGCCTTCATTCCATCGCGAATTCGCGGTTGAACACGACCTCGAAGCTGAAAGTCTTCGCTCGCGTCCGAGTCTCCATCAGCTCCGCGATCCGCCTGAGGCGGCTCGGGATCTCCATGATCTTCTCCTGCGCCTTCCGGCCGAGCTCTCCCAATCCGTCCAGGCTGTCGATCTTCCAGTAGCGGATCTGCTCCTGCACGATACGCAGGTAGTCCCTGGGGCCGTAGATGCCCGACCGACGGATCACCTCGGCGAGGTCCTTGAAGCCGGGAATCGTGATTCCGGGCATGTCGATCGCCGGCAGGATGAACGAGGCCGAGTGGAGGGCCTGGTCGGGATCTCGCTTGAGGATCTCCTCGAAGACGGTGCGATAGAAGGCGTAGTGCCGGGCCTCGTCCTTGGCCACCTGGCTGAGCACCTCGCCCAGCCGCGGCTCGTACTCGCCGACGATCTTCCCCGTTTCGCTGTGCGAGAACTGGGTGGCGCGCTCCTGCACCGTCGTGTAGGCGAAGACCCGGTAGGGGTCGCGGTCCCAGGCCGGATGGAAGCCCCGGCGCAGGTACTCGAACTGCATCTCCTCGATCTTGCGCTGATCGAACAGCCGGGTGTCGCGGGCATAGTCGTGGAGCACCTGGCCATGCCGGTCCTCTTCCGCGGTCCAGAGATTGTTCCACAGGCGCCAGAAGCTCTCGTCGCCCAGGTAGACCGCGAGCAGGCGGTGGAAGTGCGGGAGACCCTCTTCGGTGAGGAGGTTCAGGGCGAGGGCGGCGCGTGCGTGGTCGGGGATGCCCTGCGCCCGGGCCCGAAGCTGCGCCTGGAACTCGTCGGGGTCGGCATCGGGCTCCGGCCCGAGCAGGTCCGATGGAAGCCAGAGATCCCGCTTTCGCTCATGCAGCTCCATGAGCTCGCCCACGCGCCCCTCGAGATCCCGCAGGACTTCCATCTTGGATTCGAGCTCGCGCGCGGGGTCGGTAATGGTACCCATGAGCATCCCAGGACAGCGGTTAGCCTTCAGAAATGCGGACCGGACCAGCCCCGTAAGATAGCGCGGCTGGTCCGGTGAATGCCAACGAGGGCGGCCCTGCCGTTCAGCCTGGAACCGTCAGCCGTTTCTCCATCAGCGACCACGGCCGCTGGCCGATGTAGTTCTCACGCCGGAATATGGGGTCCCATCCGAGGGCGGCCAGAAGACCTTCGGAGCGCTCGTCCTCGGTCCAGAATTCGGCCAGGTGAGCCCCGCCGTCCACGGCGCGCTGCTCGAAGGCGGCGAGAAGCCGGTGGGCATGGCCGCGGTGCCGCTCCTGCGGCAGGACCACGACATCCACCAGGTGGGCCACCCCGCCGCGCAACCAGTAGCGCAAGCCCCCGATCCAGTCACCGATCTCATTGCTGAGCATGAGGTAACGCTCTTCGGGCCCGCCGCTCCGGCCGGCCGCCTCCTCCTCCTGCTCGATCAGCTCGGAGTACCAGGCGGCGAAATCGTCGTCCTGTTCCATTTCCCGGATGGTGAGCTCACCCATGATGCCCTGCCAGATTAGGAGACAGCCTTCGACTTACGCAACAGTGGTGCCAGCGCGAGGGTTCCTCTGTGAAGCGAGTCACCTGCGCCGGGTCGGGCCGCTTACTTATTTTGACCGGGAGTCGTAGCTAGTCTGGTGACTAGAGGAGGCGGACGCAATGGCGAACAATGGACAACCGAGCCGGCCAGCGGTGGTAAAGTGCGTTTTCTGCGGCACCGTCAACCGGGTGGATCTGGCTCGGCTCTCGGCGGGGCCGCAGTGTGGTAAGTGCGGCCGGCCGATCCGGCTGGACCGCCCCCTGGCGGTGACCGACGCCGATTTCGAGAAGACCATCCAGGGCTCGAGCGTGCCGGTTCTGGTGGATTTCCACGCCGACTGGTGTGGCCCCTGCAAGATGATGGCGCCGGTGCTCGATGACTTCGCCAGGCGTCACGCCGGGGAAGTGCTGGTGCTGAAACTGGACACCGATGCCAATCCGGCGACACCCTCCCGGTTCGGCATCCGGGGTATTCCGACCCTGATCGTCTTCGAGCACGGGCGGGAGGCCCGGCGCCACGTGGGCGCGGCGCAGCTGCAGGATCTGGAGAAGCTGGTGGCGCTGAAGGAAGCGGCGTCGGGGGTATAGCCCTCAAACGCCGGCGGCGACCGCGATCCCGATGGCCAGCGCGGCCAGCACTAGTAGCGAGATGAACAGGGCTCCGGCGAACCGCAGCCACTCCTCGTAGCGCACCCCTGAAGCGGCCAGCATCGCCATCAGCGCTCCGTTGGTCGGGGTGATCAGCTCGCACAGCCCCGCGCCGTACTGGTAGGCGAGCACGGTCACCTGGCGGGACAGACCGATCAGATCGGAGAGCGGCACCAGCAGGGGCAGGGTGAGCACGGCCTGTCCGCTGGTGCTCGGGACCGGCACGTGGATCAGAATGTGGGCGGCCATCATCGCCAGCGCCGAGACGCCGACGGGCAGACCGGCGATCGGGGTGAAGAGCCCGTGCACGATGGTGTCCACCACCCGTCCCTGCTCCAGCACCACGTAAATCGCCCTGGCGAATCCGATCAGCAGCGACGCGAACGCCATGGAGCGGAATCCCTCG
Source organism: Gemmatimonadales bacterium (assembly GCA_013820855.1). Taxonomy (GTDB): domain Bacteria; phylum Gemmatimonadota; class Gemmatimonadetes; order Gemmatimonadales; family GWC2-71-9; genus CAVVWJ01. Next base: position 39,327 of record JACDHV010000001.1, read on the forward strand.
ACGAATGCGTCCGCCGTCCCGGCGAGCCTGAGGCCACCCAGCAGTCCTCCCACCACCCCCATCACGAAGAAGACGGCCGACAGCTGGTCGAAGTCCCACTGGTACTCGAGCACGCCGATCACAAAGGCGACGAAGCTCACGACCACCGTGAGCAGCACCGCGGCGTGGCGCCAGCCGGCGACCGGGCCGATGGCTCCCGTCCCGTCCGCCGGCCGGACCGGCACGCGGGTCCGCCGCGCGTGCACCATGGTTCCGGCTATCCAGAGCGCCAGCGCGGGCAGCATGAACGCCACCCGAAACTGCCAGCCCGACAGCAGCTCCAGCTCGGCGACCTTCTGGGCGATGCCGACCTGGAACGGGTTGATGAAGCTGAACGAGGCGCCGACCGCCGAGGCGCCGAGGCTCATGGCCACGGCGGTAACGGGTGTGAAGCCGAGGCGCGACGTCAGCAGGAGCAGCACGGGGACGAAGGCGATCAGCTCTTCCTGCATCTGGAGGAGCACGCCGCCGGTGCCGAACGCCAGCCCCGCCACCGGTATCATCAGCAGCCCGCGCCCCGACAGGGCGGCGACCAGGGAGTTGACCAGCCGGGTCAGGGCGCCGGTACGCTCCACCACGGCAAAGCCGCCGCCGACCAGAAAGACGTAGAAGATGACCGAAGCCGCCTCGATCATACCGCGCGGGATGCCCACGAGCGCCTGGAAGGGCGTCACCGGCATGGCCTCGACCGGAGCGTAGGTCCCCGGAACGACCACGTTCCGGCCGGTGGCCGGGTCTTCCCGCCGCTGGTACTCCCCGGCCGGGAGCAGCCAGGTGAGCGCCGCCGCGATCAGGATGCAGGCGACGAGCAGGGTGAGTGGATGGGGAAATCGCGGAGTCGTCACCTCCCGCTCAAAGCGGGAGGCACTGAACGGCGGTGGGCGGCCGCCGGGAGCAGGCGATGCTCTCGTCCATGCCCTGCGCCAGCGGGCCGCACGCTGCGGTCTGGGCCTGCTCGGTGGCCGACGACTCCGTCTCTCCCGAGGCGGTGGCGGTGCGCCGCTCGCCCTGGAAGTCGACCGTGACGGTGCACTCGACCCGCTGGACCTCGAGCGTGGAGTAGAACAGGAAGGCGATGAACCCGACGATCACCAGAACGGTCACGAGCCGCGCGCGACTGGCCATGGAGGACGGAACCGGATGGGGGAGGACAGGGGTGAACGGAACGGTGCCGGGAAATATCTGATCGCGGCCGGCGCGGGGGAAGAGGCGCTAGGGGCTCACCGACTCCGCGATCCACTCGAGGTAGCCCGGATCGCCTTCCCTGACGGCCACCGCGATGATCTCCGGCGTCTCGTAGGGATGCAGCTCGCGGATTCGCGCCATCAGGAGCGGTACCCTGGCGGCCGTGGTCTTCAGGTGACAATACCATTCGGCCGCCGTCTCCACCTCCCCCTGCCACCGGTAGACGCTCGACACCGGCCCGACCACCTGGGCGCAGGCCGCGAGTCGCTCCTCCACCAGCTGTCCACCGAGCCGGTGGGCCGCCTCACGATCGGGAAGCGTGGTGGTGACCTGGCGGCACTCGGTCACGGCAGCGTTTCCTCCTGTCGGAGCCTCACTCGCCCAGCGGCACCACGCCGAGCCGCCAGCCGCTCCGGAACTCCACCGTCACCCGATGGCTCAGCGGATCGGCCACCGCGTCGACGACGTCCGGCTGGGCGCGGGCGAATGCCACGGCGCTGTCCTGGTGCGTCTGGGCGAACTCCCGCCCGATGGCTGCCGCCTGGGCCTGCTCACGGCCGTAGCGCGCGAACTGATCGGCCGGCACTAGCCCGCCTGAATCGGAGATGCGGGAGTAGTAGTCGTAGTCCCGGCAGGAAGAGAGCGCCAGGGTCAACACCAGGAAGGCAGAGCCACGAATCATCGGCGCCTCGGGATGGGGGTCGGAGCCACGCCCGAAACTAATGCGCGGCGCCTCCCGCGGCGACGGGTTAGCTTACGCTTTTTCCTCACCGGGGCTCCACATGAGCGGTCTTCCCAACATTCCCCATCCCAGCAACGAGCCGGTGCTGAGCTACGCGCCCGGGAGCCCGGAGCGCGCCGCGCTCAAGGCGTCGCTGAGCGCCGTGGGAGCGCAGCAGATCGACGTCCCGGCCGTGGTCGCCGGGCGGGAGGTGCGCACGGGGGACACGCACGACATCGTGTCGCCCCACTGCCACCAGCGGGTGCTCGCCAGGGTGCATCAGGCGGACGCCGCCACCATCACGTCGGCCACGAAGGCGGCGATCGAGGCGCAACGCGACTGGGGCCACTGGCGCTTCGAGGACCGTGCGGCGGTGTTCCTCAAGGCCGCCGACCTGCTCGCGACCGTCCACCGGCAGCTGCTCAACGCGGCGACCATGCTGGGCCAGAGCAAGACCGCCTTCCAGGCCGAGATCGACAGCGCCTGCGAGTTGATCGATTTCCTCCGCTTCAACGTGCACTTCGCCGAGCGGATCTACCGCGAGCAGCCGGAGTCCTCGGCCGGGATGTGGAACCGGATGGATCACCGGCCGCTGGAAGGCTTCGTCTACGCCATCACGCCCTTCAACTTCACCGCGATCGGGGGCAACCTGCCGACCGCGCCGGCGCTCATGGGCAACGCGGTGATATGGAAGCCCTCGGCCACGGCGACCCTCAGCAACTGGCACTTCTTCCGGCTGCTCCAGGAGGCCGGGCTGCCCCCGGGCGTCATCAACTTCCTGCCGGGCGACTCGATCGAGATAAGCAACACCTTGCTGGCCGACCGCCACCTCGCGGGGATTCACTTCACCGGCTCGACTCCGGTCTTCCAGAGTCTCTGGCGCACCGTGGGCGAGAATCTGCCGAAGTACGCCGGGTACCCCCGGATCGTAGGGGAGACCGGCGGCAAGGACTTCATCGTGGCGCACGCGAGCGCCGACGCCGAGGCGCTGGCCGTCGCCATGGTCAGGGGCGCGTACGAGTACCAGGGTCAGAAGTGCAGCGCCGCCTCGCGGGCCTATGTCCCCGACACGCTCTGGCCCGAGGTGCGCGATCGGGCGATCGCCATGGTCGGCGATATCCGGATGGGCGACGTCGCGGACTTCCGCAACTTCATGGGGGCGGTGATCGACCGGCGAGCCTTCGAGCGCATCCGGGGGTACCTGGACCGTGCCAGAAACGATGCCGGCGTCAGGATCCTCGCCGGCGGCGGCGCCGACGACTCGGTCGGGTGGTTCGTCGAGCCCACGCTGCTGGAGGTGGACGACCCGGCGTACCGCACGATGTGCGAGGAGATCTTCGGGCCGGTGATGACGGTGCACGTCTACCCCGCCGGCCGGTGGTCGGAGACGCTCGCCCTGGTGGACCGGACCGGACCGTACGCGCTGACGGGCGCCGTCTTCGCGCAGGACCGCGCCGCGGTGGCCGAGGCGGACCGCGCGCTGCGGTACGCGGCGGGCAACTACTACGTCAACGACAAGCCGACCGGCGCGGTGGTGGGCCAGCAGCCGTTCGGCGGCGGCCGTGCCAGCGGCACCAACGACAAGGCGGGCTCGGTGCTGAACCTGCTTCGCTGGGTCTCGCCCCGGGCGATCAAGGAGACGTTCGCGCCGCCGAAGGACTACCGGTACCCGTTCATGGGGGAGGCGTGAGGGGGACGCTGGTCTCGTGTGCGGCCCTGGTGCTGCCCTTGTCGCGCACTCTCCACGCCCAGGCAACCGTGCCCTCCCCTCCCGCCTACCTCGCCACCCAGCTGCACTGCGCCCGCTTCGCCGAGACCTCTCGCGGCGAGGTCGAGACCCAGACGGCGCGGAGATCGGTGAAAGGAACCACGGACCGGGACGGTGCCTGGAGCTTTCAGGCCCGGGACAGCGCCGGAGTCGTGGTGCTCGAGGGCTGGTACGAGTCGCTGTCCCTGCGCCGGCGGACCGCGGAGAGCGAGATTTCCGCCGACACCGACGGGCTGATCGGCGGGCGCTATCGGGGCCTGCTGCGACGGTCGGGCGGCTACGCCGAGGTCGCCGTCCCGTTCGTTCCCGATGAGGTCGCCGAGGTGGCCGATCTCTCCGGCGCCGCGCGGGATCTCTTCCCGCCGCTGCCGCCGGAATCGCTTCGGCCCGGCCAGTCGTGGAGGGGACCGGAAGTCGAGCTCACCCGGCTTCCGGACACGTCGGTCGCGGGCCGGCCGATGCTCCGTTTCCGTCTCGAGGCGCGGAGCGACGCCCGCGAAGTGGTTCCCCGCGGCGACACGGTGCCGATCCCGGTGCGCCAGACCACGCTCGAGCAGGGCGAGATCCTCTGGTCACCGGCATCCGGACTGGTCCGGCGGACCCGCGACATCACGATCGAGGCGACGATTCCCTCCGGCGGCCGGATCAGAGAGCCGGTTCGCTTCCGGGTGGTCCAGCGGGTCGAGCTCACCCGCCTTTCCCAGCGAACCGCCTGCGGCTGACAGCCGCGATCAGGTGCTCCGGCGGGCCCCGGCGCGGCGGCTCGCGAGGAAGCGTTGCTCCGGATCGAACAGCAATGCGGTGACCAGAAAGGCGGCGAGCGTGGCGCCGAGGACGGCGCCGGCGTCGGCCGCGGCCGTGAACTCCGCGTG
>JACDHV010000001.1:43921-58184 GCA_013820855.1 Gemmatimonadales bacterium
TGCTGGCCCAGTGCGTGCCGGATGCCGTCCACGGCGTAGGAGACCGGATTGGCACGGGCGGCTGCCCGAAGCACCGGGGGCAATCCGTCGGTCGGGTAGAGCGCGCCGCTCAGGAACAGAAGCGGGAAGAGCAGCACGTTGATCACCCCGGCGAAGTTCTCCACCGACCGGAGCCGTGCCGCCACCAGCAGGCCCAGTGTCGCGCTCATCGCCGAGACGGCGACGAGCACGCCGAGCGCGGCGAGCCAGCGATCGAGCGAGACATCGAGAATCACGGGCGCGAAGGCCAGCACGATGCCGCCCTGGAGCAGTCCGACGAGGGTGGCCGCGAGCGCCCGCCCGGCCAGGACGGCCACCACACCCGCCGGGCTTGCGAGCATGAGCCTCAGCATGCCGAACTCCCGATCGTACACCGTCGAGATCGCGGTCAGGGTTCCCCCGAACAGCGCCGCCATCACCACGATCCCCGGGAACACGAACTCCTGATAGGGCGCTCCGTGCTCCAGCCGCGCGATGGCACCGTAGCCGCTGCCGACGAGCACCAGCCACATGAAGGGTCTGGCGACCCCTCCCAGCAGCCGGCTGGTCTGCCGGGTGGTGCGGACGAGGTCGCGCGCCACGATGCCGTGCACCGCGCTCCAGGCGCTCACGCGGGCTCCGCCGCGGCCGCCACCGCACCCTGCGTCCTGGCGAAGTACACGTCCTCCAGCGAGACGGGGCGTAGCGCGAAGCGGTCGATGCCGGGCGCCCCTCCAGCCAGCTCGACCACGGCCGCGCGCTCGCCAGCGATGGTCACCCGCAACCCCCGGCCGGTGTGCAGCAGCGCGCGTCCGGAACCGAGGCCGCGAAGCGCCCGCGCCAGACGTTCCGCACCCGGGCCTGCGATCTCGGCGATCTCGTCGCCCAGGTCGGCGCGGAGCGCCTCGGGCGTGCCGTCGGCGACCACGCGCCCGCCGGCCAGCAGCACCACCCGATCGGCAGGCTCGGCCTCGGCCAGGTAGTGCGTGGAGAAGAGCACGGTGGTGCCGTGCACCCGGCGCTGGGTGTCGAGCAGAGACCAGACCGAGTCGCGGTGCTCGGGGTCCAGCCCGACGGTCGGCTCGTCGAGGATGAGGAGCGCGGGCTGATGCAACGTCGCACGGGCGATGTCGAGCAGCCGGCGCCACCCACCGGAGAGCTCCCGCGCCGGCCGGCGGGCCCTGGGCCCCAGGCCGATGCGCTCGATCGTGTCCGCGACCGCGGCGCGCGCGAGGCGTCCGCCCAAGCCGACGAGCCGTGCGGCGAACAGGAGGTTCTCCTCGGGCGTGAGGAGCCCATCCACGCTGGTTTCCTGAAAGAGCAGGCCCAGCCGGCGTCGGACCGCGGCACGGTCGGCGGCGACGTCGTGGCCGAAGATCCGGGCGCCGCCGCGCGTGGGAGAGAGAAGTGTGGCGAGGAGCAGCATCGCGGTGGTCTTGCCAGCGCCGTTGGGGCCGAGAAGGCCGACGAAGGCGCCCCGGGCAACCTCGAGATCGAGGGCGTCGAGCGCGCGCACGTCACCGTAGTCGCGCCCGAGCCCTTCGGCCTCGACGGCGGCGCTCACGCCCGCTGCGGCTCGGCGATCGTGCGGTAGCGGTACTCCAGCATCTCGGCCGGCGCGGCGACCGCCGCGTCGATCATGTCCCGGTTGGGGGAGAGGGTGCAGACCGGATCCGTGTTCTCGGCCGCTCCCGTCAGCGCGAAGGCCTGGCAGCGGCAGCCTCCGAAATCCACGGTCTTCCGCGGGCAGCTGCGGCACGGCTCCCGCATCCACTCGTCACCCCGGAACGCCTGGAAGGCCGGCGACTGGTGCCAGATCCACTCGAGCGAGCGGTCGCGCACGTTGTCGAACGAGAGGGTGGTGATCTGGGTGGCACCATGGCATGGCAACACCTTCCCGTCGGGTGCCACCACGAGGTAGAGCTTGCCCCATCCGCCGTAGCACGGCTTGGGGTATTGCTCGAAGTAGTCGGGCAGCACGAAGAGAATCTGCATGCGGCCCTTGTAGCGCCGGATGGCCTCCTCGGCGGTCGCCTGAGCCTGGGCGACCTGCTCGCGGGTCGGCATGAGGGACGCCCGGTTCTCCAGGGCCCAGCCGTAATACTGGGTATTGGCCAGCTCGATCCGGTCCGCCCCCAGCTCGGCGGCGAGATCGATGATGGGGCCGATGCGGTCGAGGTTGGCCCGGTGGAGCACCACGTTGATCGACAGGGCGAAGCCCAGCTCCTTCACCAGGGCCACCGCCGCGCGCTTCTGCTTGACCGAGCTCACGCCGGCGATCCGCTCGGCGATTTCCGGGTCAACGTCCTGAATCGAGACCTGGATGTGCTCCAGGCCGGCGTCCCGAAGCCGCTCGGCCCGGGTGCGGGTGAGGCCGAGGCCGGAGGTGACCAGCGTGGTATAGAGCCCGAGACTCCGGGCATGCCCCGCCAGCTCCTCGAGATCCTTCCGGATCATCGGCTCGCCGCCGGAGAGGCCCAGCTGGAGCACGCCCAGGCCGCGCGCCTGGGTGAAGACCCGCTTCCAATCGTCGGTGGTGATCTCGCCCTGGGCACGAATCATGTCCAGCGGATTCGAGCAGTACGGGCAGTGAAGCGGGCAGCGATGGGTGAGCTCGGCCAGCAATGTGGTCGGTCGGTCAGCCGTCATGGATCAACTCTCTCTCCGCCAGATAAGACAGGTACTCCGAGACGTCGGCGGCGACGTCGGCCTGATAGCGTTCGCCGAGGATGCCGGCGATCTCGCTCACCGTTCGTCGGCCGTCCACCAGCTCGAGAATGGACTTGCCGGTCTCGTTGAGCAGCACGGCGCCCTCGGGGTACAGGAGGACCGGCCGGTTGCGCACCGAATCGAAGTCGAGCCGCGCGAACTTCCACAGCGCGGGCACGGACTCGGGCCTCATGGACAGACCTCCCGCCTCGCGGCTACTCGACGGCATAGGCATGATGGATGGTCTCGATCAGGGCCCACAGCATCTCCAGCTTGAAGGCGAGCGCCTCGAAGGCGCCGCGCTGGGTGTCCACGGTGGTGCAGTGCCGCTGCACGATCGAGAGGCCGTGGCGCACGTCGCGCGGAGCCTGGACCAGACGGCTCTTGAAGTAGTCGAGCGCCTCCGGCGGGATCCAGGGGTAATACTTGGGAAACGCCTCGATGCGCTGCTGGTGGATCTTGGGCGCGAAGAGCTCGGTGAGCGACGAGGCGACCGCCTCCACCCATGGCCGGGTCCGGCAGAAGGTGACGTACGACTCGCAGATCAGACGGGCCGCGGGCAGGACGTGCCGCTCGTCCTCCATCTCCTCCCGCGGCACCCCCAGTGCGACACCCAGCCGGATCCACAGCTCGATGCCCCCGGTTCCGGGCTCCGTGCCGTCGTGATCCACGATGCGCTGGATCCACTCCCGCCGCACCGCGGGATCGGGACAGTTGGAGAGAATGGCGGCGTCCTTACGGGGCACGACCCGCTGGTAGGCCAGCCGGTTGGCAACCCATCCCTGGAACTGCCGCTGGGAGAGCTGCCCGGCGTACATCAGCCGGTGGAACGGATGCTCCACGTAGTACGAGCCGCTGAACGATCGCAGCGCGGTTTCCAGCTCGCCCGGCGAGAGGGGGCGCCCGATCTCCGGGATCGGCGGCCGGGGCAGCGCGGAGAGTCGGGAGGAGGAGATGGTCGCGGTCATGGTCGCAAGGTAGCCGATACTCAGAGGGTGAACCGCATGCCGTCGGCGCCCACGACCACGCCAAGTCGCTCCACCAGCAGACGCTCCGGCGAGTCCTCGACCAGCATCGGGTTGGTGTTGTTGATGTGGGTGTAGACCCGGTGCGCGCTTCGCAGCGACGCCATCCGCTCGAGGCTCCCGCCGGGCCCGGAGACCGGCAGATGGTCCATCTCCCGCGCGGTGCGATCGCCGATGCCGAGCGTGATCAGCTCTTCGTCCGTCCAGAAGGTGCCGTCGAAGAGCACCAGCTCGGCCTCCGCGAGCCGGGCGAGCAGCGCCTCGTCGAGACCCCCGCAGCCCGGAACGAACGCACAGACGCCGCCGGTCGCAGCGTCGTGGACCAACAGGCCGACGGTATGCCCGGCGTGCTCGCCGGCGGCGAACCGGGGCGGCCCCGCCGGCACCGGGAAGCACGTGACGGTCAGCCCGCTGGGGCAGCCATCGCGGTAGGTCAGCGGCGTGGCCGCCCCGATCGGGAGGTCCTCCAGCCGCACCTCGGCGAACGCGCGGGTGACCGGCACGATTCGCGAATCCTGCTCCACGATGCTTCGCACCGCCGCCGTCGCGTAGATCTGGAGCAGGCGTCCCTCGCGGAGGAGCAGTACGCCGAGCGTGTGGTCGAGCTCGCCGTCGGTGAGGACCACGCCTTCGATCGGCACGTGGCGCATGCCGGCGGGCTCTCCCGACGGAAGTCGGGCGAGCTGGGCGTGGACGTCGGGCGAGGCGTTGAGCAGAAACCAGCGCCGCCCGTCGGCGCTGACCGCGGCCGACGACTGGCTGCGGTGCCGCGCCCGTTCCGGGTCGCGTCGCGCGATCCGGCAGGTGGGGCACCAGCAGTTCCATTGGGGGAATCCGCCGCCCGCGGCGGTCCCGAGAAGAGTCACCTGCACCGGAAAAAGTAAGGGGCCCGCTTTCGCGAGCCCCTCACCGACGGCAGTGCGCCTTAAAGCGTCGAAACGTAGGCGGTGACTTCCATCGTGACGGCCACGACTTCGGCCTCGGGCTTGGTCCACGTCATTAGCACCCTCCGGGAGTTGAGATGGCGGGCCCTGGGGACCCGGATCAGCGATTGGGCAGCTTCACCCAGCCGGACCGGTTCGGCCCGACGCCACCCTTCGTTTATGCAGACCGCGTGCCGCGCGCGCGACTTGAGCGTTCGCAACCACAATCTCGTACCGCTAAATGCTTTATGAGTCGCAAGGCAACCCTTGGGCGAGCCGCCGCGCCGTCGATCGGGTGAGTTAGATGGCGCTGGGTGGGTGATATCACCCACTCACTCCCGCCTTCAGCTCTGCAGCCCGTACTTCTTGAGCCGGTACCGCAGCGTGTCCCTGGAGATGCCAAGGCGGTGGGCGGCGCGGGTCTGATTGCCCTCGGCTTCCCGAAGGGCCTGCTCGATCAGCGATCTCTCCCATTGCTCGAGGTCCATCCCGGCCGGCCGTGGTGCCGGGAGCGCCGGTGGGTCGTCGGTGCCGTTCGGCTGATCCGAGGGCACCTCCAGGCCGAGGTGCTCGATCTCCAGCGTCGGGCCCCGGCTCCAGAGCACGGCGCGTTCGATCACATGGCTCAGCTCCCGCACGTTGCCCGGCCAGGGGTAGGCGAGGAGGAGGTCGGTAGCCCGCGGATCGATCCGCTCGACGGGCTTGCCGTACTTGATCCTGAACTGCTGGAGGAAATGATCGGCCAGGGCGAGTACGTCGTTGCCGCGTTCGCGGAGCGGCGGGAGCCGCAGCAGGATCACCGCGAGCCGGAAATAGAGATCCCTCCGGAATCGCTCGCGCTGCGACTCGCGCTCGAGATCGCGGTTGGTCGCGGCCAGGATACGGACGTCGACCTTGCGGTCGCGGGTGCCGCCGACCCGCCGTATCGTCCGGTCCTCGACCGCCTTCAGGAGCTTGCCCTGGAGCGCGAGCTCGATGTCGCCGACCTCGTCGAGGAAGAGAAAACCGCCCTCCGCCGCCTCGAAGAGCCCCATGCGTGACTCCTTCGCGTCCGTAAAGGCGCCGCGCTCGTGACCGAACAGCTCGGCTTCCATGAGCGTGGCCGGAAGCGCCGTGCAGTTGATCTCGATGAACGCCTTCGAGGCGCGCTGACTGGAGGCGTGGATCGTCCGGGCGACGAGCCCCTTGCCGGTCCCGGTCTCACCGGTGATGAGGACCGGCGGGGTCTCGTCCAGCGCGGCGATCTGGCGAGCCTGGTCGAGCACCGCGCGCATCGCCGCGGACTCGCCGACCACGCCGGCGAACGGGACGTCTCGCGCGGCCTGGCGCCGGTAGTAGGAGAGCTCCTGCCGCAGCTGCGAGTGCTCGTGCGCGCGATCCGCCAGGAGCTTCAGCTCCTCGAGGTCCACCGGCTTCTTGAGGTAGTCGAAGGCGCCGAGCTTGACGGCCTCGACCGCTCCCTCGATGGTGCCGTACGCGGTCATGATGATGACCGGAATCGAGGGGTCGAAATCGCGGATCCGCCGCAGGAGCTCGATGCCGGTCATCCCGGGCAGGCGCACGTCGGAGAAGACGACGTCCGGCCGAAGCGTCTCGAGGAGCCCGATGGCCTGCTCCCCGTCCGACGCGACCTCGGCCTCGTAGCCGGACTCGAGGAGGAACGCCTTCACCGCGCGCGCGAGCGTGCGCTCGTCGTCCACGATCAGCACGGTGCCGCTCACGCCGCGTCTCCCGCCGGGAGCCGGACCCGCACCGTGGTGCCCGTGCCGGGCGTGCTGTCGAGCTCCAGACGGCCTCCGTTCTGTTCCACGTAGCGTTTGGCGATGGCGAGGCCGAGGCCGGTGCCCTCCTGCCGGGTGGTGAAGAACGGCTCGCAGACCGACGGCAGGACGTTGGCCGGAATCCCGGCGCCGGTATCGGAGACCTCGATGACGATCTCGCCACCGGCGGCCCCACCGTCGGCCGCCTCGGCGCTGAGTCGGAGCCTTCCTCCGGACGGCATCGCGTCGAGCGCGTTCGACACCAGCTCGAGGAGCGCCTGCTCCAGCTGCATGGGGTCCACCCGCACCTGCGGGAGATCGTGTGGGAGGCTGACCTGCAGCTCGATCCCGCGCTCGCGCAACGGCTCGGCAAAGGAGGGAAGCAGGTTCTCGACCACCCGGTCGAGCCGCTCCGGCATCGGATGGTAGGGCGCGGGCCGGCTGAAGCTGAGAAGGTGGCTGATACGACGATCGAGGCGGTCCACCTCGTCCACGATGGCGTCCAGGTGCTCGCCCGCGGACGGCGCATCGGGATGACGCCGCACCACCTGGGCGGCGGCCCGGAGGCTCGCGAGCGGGTTGCGGAGACCGTGGGCGACCGCGGCCGCCATCTCGCCGATCGAGGCGAGCTTCTCCGACTGGACCAGCTGTGCCTGGGTGCGCTCGAGCTTCGCCTCCTTTTGGCGGAGGCTCTCCGTCATCCCCACGAAGGCCCGGGCGAGCTCGCCGATCTCGTCCGGGGACGTGGCGTTCACCGGATGGTCGAGCCGGCCAGAACCCACCACCGCCATGGCCCCGGTCAGCTCGCGAATCGGCCGGGCCAGGCCCCGGGAGATGAGCCAGGAGGCCAGCAGCCCGCCCGCGATGGTGAGCCCGATGATCGCCAGCAGGGTACGGCCTTCCGCGGCGAGGATCTCCTCCAGCCTGCTGTAGGCGCCGCGCACGCTCGACTCCCGTGCCTTGCGATACACCTCACGGTTCATCTGGGTGAGGGCCGGCTGGAGCCTGCCCTTGAGCTCCCGCTGCGCGAGGGCGAACGCCTCGGGGCGCCGGCCGGCGTCGGCGAGGCTGAACACGCTCTCGGTGACGGTGCGAATGTCGCTCTGCAGGTGGAAGACGCCGTCGGCGAGCTGTGCTTCCTCCGGACCCAGCTCCGCCCGCCAGCGGTCTTCCCAATAGCTCACCACCTCGCCGGCCAGCTCGAACTCGCGGCGCGCGCCGGGATCGAGTCCGCTGAGGTATCGCCAGACGATCTCGCCCTGATCGAACATGGCGGTCTCCAGCTCGGCGTAGGTGCGGGTCCGGGCCATGCTCTCACCCAGCGCCTCCAGCGCGCGGCGCTCCAGGCGATTGCTCCGTATGGCCTCGACCCCCACCAGCAGGGCCGGAAGGACCATGAGCGAGAAGCCGAGCAGAAGCTTGCGCTGGAACGTCACGGCTCAAACATATCCGTCCCCGTTGCTTGTCGCTCCGCCTCCACCGCGCCGGCGACGCCCGCTCCCGGGTGCAAATGCTTGCTCGATATTGCCTGGCTACCTGGAACTTCCTAGGTTAAACCAACCTGCCCGCGGGAGGCGCGCCGATGTCGGATGCATTTCTCAGCTCCGACGACTTCGACGAACAAGCCCATCAACTCTACAACGAAGGCCGCTACGATGACGCCCTGATGGTATTGAAGGAAGGGATCGCGCTCTACCCGCACGCCGTCGAACTCCATATCGGAAAGGCATACGCACACCTCGCCCGGGAGGAATACGCCTGGTCGCGGCGGAGCTTCGAGCATGTCTTGAGCCTCGACCCGGACCACGAGGACGGCCTCGCGGGAGTGGGGGAGACGCTGCTCAAGCTGGGTGATCGGGACGGCGCCATAAAGGTCTTCGAGCGGATTCTGCAGCTCGGCTTCCAGGAGGATCACGAGCTGATGCTCCAGGTGGGTCGCGCGCTGTTCCGCGAAGGCCTGATCGGGCCGGCCCACCGCTTCTTCGATCTGGCCGCCGGCGCTCATGCCGAGTCGCCCGACGCGGCGGCGTGCCTCGGGTACGCGGCGCACCGGCTCGGCAACGACGCGGGGTCCCTCTACTGGCTTCGTCGCGCGCTGGAGCTGGAGCCGACCTTCGCCGAAGCGCGGATCTACCTGGCCAACCTGCTGTACGACCGGGGCGAAACCGAGGCCGCCCTGCACCACCTCGAGCGAACCCAACCCGAGGACCACTTCGACGAGCTGGGCATCTGGCGCCACATCGAGCTCAAGAAATCAGTCTACCGCCTTCCTGACGAGGATCCCGAGCTGAAGCCGTGGCTGGCCCGGCTCGCGGAGGTCGCCGGCGACCCCGATCCGGTTGACATGCTGCTGGCCGAGGTGGAAGCCTCGCAAGCCGACGGTGGGATTCGCGACCCGCACCAGCTCGAGCTCTTCGGCACGCTCCTGAGTGAGCTGCACGCGATGCAGAAGAAGCCCGGCCAGGGTGAGTCGCACCTCGTGGTCACCCTCTCGGGGCAATCCATCCGAGGGACCTGGGACGAAATCCTCCTCCAGATGAAGGATGCGGACCGCGAATGGGCCCACGGATCGATGAGCGACTTCATGCTCAGTCTGGCGCGCCGGGGCCAAGCCGAAACCGGTGTCGTCATCCCGACCACCGACGCGGAGGCATTCATTCGGGGAAGCGCCGAGGCCGGCGTGCTTCGAATCGTCCAGTGACGAGTGAAGGTGCAAGGCCAGCATGAAGGGTGAAGCGTGACCGTTCGCGCGTCGCCGGTCTGGACGTCCGGCGTCAGGAAGGAAGTGCTTCCCAACGGCCTCACCCTTCTGGTCCAGCCGGATCACTCGGCGCCGGTCGTCGCGGTCGTCACCCACGTCGAGGCCGGGTTCTTCGACGAGCCCGACCGCTGGACCGGAATCTCCCACGTGCTCGAGCACATGTTCTTCAAGGGGACGAGGCGCCGCGGCGTAGGCGCTATCGCCCGGGAGACCAAGAGCGCGGGCGGCTACCTCAACGCCAGCACCACGTACGATCACACCTCCTACTTCACCGTCCTTCCCGCCTCGGGTCTCGAGGCGGCGCTCGACATCCAATCCGACGCCCTCCGCAACTCGGTGATCGATCGTGACGAGCTGGCGCGCGAACTCCAGGTCATCATCCAGGAGGCCAAGCGGAAGCTCGATTCACCCTCCTCGGTGTCCTACGAGACGCTCCACGAGGTGATGTTCGACCGCCACCGCATGAGGCGGTGGCGGATCGGACGCGAGGCCCAACTGGCCCGGCTCACCCGCGACGATCTCTGGGCGTACTACCAGTCCCGCTACGTGCCCGGGCGCACCATCGTGGCGATCGTGGGCGCCGTGGATCCGGACCGGGCCCTGGAGCTGGCGCGCGCCGCGTACGGCGACTGGACGTCCGCGCCCGGCGCGGTGGACCGCTCTCCGTTGGAGCCCGAGCGCCACGAGGTCCGCGCCCGCACGCTTCGCGGCGACGTGGCCCAGGCCGAGCTGGTGCTGGGCTGGCGTGCCGTGCCGCCGCTGCATCCGGACGCGGCAGCGCTCGATCTCGCCGCCGCGGTCCTCGGCTCGGGGCGGGGCAGCTGGCTCTACCGCTCGCTGCGCGAGCCGGGGATCGTGACCTGGGTCGCCGCGCACCACTATGCACCCACCGAGCTGGGCGTGTTCAGCGTGAGCGCGGAGCTTCGGCCGGATCGCCTGGAGTCGGCGGTCGACGGCGTGGCGCAGGCGGTCTCCCGCCTGGCGCTGGTCGGGCCGAGCGCCGAGGAGCTGGACCGGGCCCGCACGCTCGTCCGCGCGCGGTGGGCGCGCCGGCTCGAGTCCATGGAGGGCCGCGCGAGTGCGCTGGCCGCGGCCGAGGCGCTCGAGGACGTCGGACTGCTGGATCGGGAGTACGCGCTGCTGGCCGAGCTCGGCCCGGCAGAGGTTCGCGAGGCCGCGGCCCGGCACCTGGTGCCCGACGCGGTGGCGGGAGTGGCCTACCTGCCCTCGGGCAGTGGGCGCGATTTGACCGCCGACGCCCTGAGCCGCGCCTTCGCGGTGACCGAGCTGCGCCCCGCACTCACCGGCTCCGCCCCGCCGAGGCCCGCGCAGCCGCCACCGATAGCGGCCCGCCCGGCCGAGGAGTCCGGCGTGTGGGTGACCCGGCTGCCGGGGGCCGATCTCCTGGTGTCTCGGAAGGCCGGCGTGCCCTTGGTCAACCTGGGCATCTATGTGCCACGCCGGCGGTTCGATCCGCCGCACCAGGCGGGCCTCGGCTCCCTGCTGTCGCGCTCGGCGGTTCGCGGCGCGGGAGACCTGGGCGCCGCCGCCCTGGCCTTCGCCTTCGAGCGTCTGGGCGGCACCCTCGGCACCAGCTCGGCCTCCGACTGGCTCGGCTTCGGTGCCTCCGTGCTCTCGGAGCACCTGTCCCAGGCCGCCACCCTGTTGCTTTCCGTCTTCTCCCAGCCGCATCTGGCCGAGGCCGACGTGCTGGCGGAGCGCGGACTCATGATCGCCGAGGCCGAGCGCGTCGCCGACGACATGTTCCGCTATCCGTTTCAGCTCGCGTTTTCGGCCGCCTTCGGCGACCGGGGGTACGGGCTGCCCGTCGGTGGGATTCCCGAAACCCTCGCGGCGATCGCCCCTGCGGATGTCCGACGGTGGCATGCCACGGCCGTGGCCGGCCTGCGTCCCGTCGTGGTCGCGGTGGGAGACGTGGAGCCGGCTCGGGCGTCGGATGAGCTGGCGGGCATCTTCGCCGGACGGCCTCCGGTCGCCGCCGCGGAGCTGAGCGAGCGCGTCGAGTGGATGCCGGGGGCCGGTGCCGAGACTCCGGTCCGGGTGGTCTCGAGGGACAAGGAACAGGCCGCGCTGGCGATGGCGTTTCCCGGGCCGTCCAGGCGGGATCGGGACCACGCGGCGGCCCAGGTCTGGGGCGCGGTTGCGAGCGGGCTCGGCGGACGGCTCTTCGAGGCACTGAGGGACCGGCGCTCGCTGGCCTATACCGTGGTCGCCACCGCATGGCAGAAGGCACGGGGCGGCGCGCTCCTCACCTACATCGCCACGTCGCCCGAGCGGGAGGAAGAAGCGCGCGAGGCGATGCTCGCGGAGCTCGAGCGGTTCACTCGGGAGCCGGTCGCGGAGGAGGAGCTGCGGCAGGCGGTGAGCTACCTCGCCGGCCAGGCCGACGTGAGCCGCCAGAGCGGGGGGGCGGTGGCCGCGGAGATCCTCGAGGCCTGGCTCGCCGGCCGGGGGCTCGAGGAGCTGGCCGACCCCGCCGCGCGGTTCCGCGCCGTCGGAGCGGAAGACATCCTGCGGGTCGCGGCCGCCTCACTCGATCCGTCGCGCAAGGCGGAAGGCGTCGTGCGCGGCACGGGAGCAGGGCGGCGGGTGCCGGCCGTCAGCGGCTGATCGGCGCTGCCCGCTGATCGGCGCTGTCGGCTGATGCGTGCTGCCGGCCGATCAGAGCGAGGCGCCGAACCGCCGGGCAATCACCTCGGCGCCGCGCGACGCATCCGCGGGCCCGCGAGCGACGACGTCCACCAGACAGACCCCTTCCTCGGGTACGGCATGGATCACGACGTGCCCGTTGTGGCAGAGCATCCCGACCGAAATCCCGCGAGGCCCTTCGCGTACGACCGGCGGCCCCGTGGCCGACATCCCGACCGCCCCCGCGGCCGCAACGACCACCGCCGACAGGCCATCCACGTCGGCCAGCCGGGCCGAGACGAGGTCGGTCAATTCGAGGATGGACTGGTTGAAGGTGGGATTCACGGCCGGGCCGGGAAGCTGGCGACGGCGTCACGGTAGCCTTCGGGCACGCCGACGTCGAAGAATCTGGCCTGACAGACCACGCCCGCCAGCGCGCCGCGCCTGGCGAGCCGCTGCATCACCGGACCGTCGTCCAGTTCCACCCCGGCCGGAATGCCGCGTCCAACCTCCTCGAACTCGTCGAGGATGCCGCCGGGAAACACGATCCGACCGATCGGCGTGACCGCGGCGGCCTGGCCCGCGGTGTCGAACCGCCCCTTGCCCTTGTCCGCGATGTCGACCACCCGCAGGGACCCGTCGGCGACGCGCTCGACCCGGGCGCGCCCGGTCGCGCCCTTGAGGGCAGCCTCCTCACGGGATATCTCGGCGAGCAGCACGGTGGCGAGGCCGGTCCGGCGGTAGGTCCCGAGCACCGCTTCCGTCGGATTGGGGCCCTGGAAGAGGTTGTCGGGAAGCAGGGCGACGAACGGCGAACCGCCCACCTGATCGCGCACGCGGAGAAAGGCGTCGCCCAGCCCGCGGGGGTGCTCCTGCGGGACGAACTCCAGCTCCAGCGGGCCCGTGTAGGCGCGGGCGACCGCCTCGAGAATGGGCTTGTGGGGATTGGTGACGACGATCGCGCGTAGCAGCCCGGCGTCGGCGGCCTCGTCCAGGGTCCAGTGCAGGATCGGACGCAGGGCGACCGGCAGCATCTCCTTGGGCAGCCACCGGGTGATCGGATGCAGGCGGGTACCGAGTCCCCCGCAGGGTATGACCGCGGTCTCCAGCATGTCAGCGGATGAACTTGGCGACGAGTATCTTGTACGCCAGGCGCCGCAGGTCGGGGCCTGCCAGCGAAAGGAGCAAGGTGTCCGAAACTACTCCTCGCCAGAAGGGGGATCAAGGCCGGTCGCGATGGACGCCGGCGGACCTGCTCAGCGTCGCGCGCATCCCACTGGCGGTGGCGTTTCCCCTGGCATCGAACGACTGGCGACTGGTCATTCTCGGGATCGCGGCGGGCACCGATCTGGTCGACGGCCCGATGGCCCGCCGGTTCGGCGCATCGGCCATCGGCAGCATCATCGATCCGGTGGCGGACAAGCTCTTCATGGCATCTGCCTTCGGTGTGGTGGCGGTCTCCGGGCGGCTGGCGGCCTACGAGATCGTGGGTGTCCTGCTCCGCGATATCGTGGCGACCGTCGCCTTCGTCGCGACGATCTACTCGAAGCGCCCGCGCGCCATTCCCGCCCGGGCCGGCGGCAAGGCGGTGACGGTGGCCCAGGTGCTCACCCTGGTGGCGTTCCTCACGGGCTCGCCGCTGCTCCAGCCCATGGCGTGGGCGACGACGGCGATCGCGATCTACGCGATCTGGGACTACTACCGGGTGGCACCGGCCGCGGAGCGGCGGGTGGGAGGAACGGATGGATGACGGCGGAGACCAAGCATGTGGCGCTGGTGTGGGAGCGAGGATTGGTGTTCCGGGGCGGCCCCCCCGATGGCCCCGAGATGGTGATCGACGGCGACAATACGGCGGGCCCGGGACCGATGGTGACGCTGCTCCTCGCGGCGGCAGCGTGCAGCGGGTCGGATGTCGTCGCCATACTGGAGAAAATGCGAGTGGTCCTACGGGGTCTCAGAATCGAGGTTCAGGGGGTGCGCCGGGAGCAGGAGCCCAGGCGCTACACCTCGATTCGCTTCGACTTCCAGCTGGCAGGGGAAGGCCTGGATCAGGCCCGGGCTCGACGGGCCATCGATCTGTCGCTCGAGAAGTACTGCTCCGTCGTGGCCTCGCTCGCGCCTGATATCCAGATCACATATGGGCTTACGTTGGCTTAGCGCGGTGGCGGCGCTCGCCGCCGCCACACCGGCCGGCGCTCAACAGGTGAAGGAACTCGGCATCCAGGCCACCGGGACCCTGTCGGATCCCGCCCTCGCCGTGGTTGGAGCCTACGCCGCGTGGCGTCCGTCGGCACGGGGTCGGATCTCGGCGGCGCTCGGCGTGGGCGGCAGCGGCGGTGAGACGGCCTGGCGGGGTGAGCTGCTGGGCCACTTCCTTCTGGCGCCGGGAAGGAAGCAGGGACCGGGCGTCTACGTGGC